>NZ_JBIWCL010000001.1:410949-662686 GCF_044761485.1 Streptomyces sp. NPDC097617 | reverse complement strand
TCAACTTTTGGCGTTGATTTTTGGCACGCTGTTGAGTTCTCAAGGAACGGACGCTTCCTTTGTACTCACCCTCTCGGGCTTTCCTCCGGGCTTTCGTTCTGTTCTTGCGTTTCCAACTCTACCAGATCATTTCCGCGCCGTTTCCGGCTTGATTTGAATTCAGTGACCGTTGGGGGTCTTTGCCTTTCGGCGTTCCACCACTTTAGCGCTTTTCCCTTGCGGCTCATAATCGAGCCACTGGCCAGGAATTCGGGCATGCCGAATAGAACCCCGCCAGGGGTAAGTCGTAGGTGTGGGTTGGCCGCTCTGGGTGTCTGCCGACAGCAGTGCCCCGTTCAAGCGGCTCGGGCTACGTTAGGCGTCCGGCAAGGTCGAGTCAAGTTGAGCGGCGGCGTGGTGCGTGGGCGTGGTACGGGCTCACCGTCGGGTCGTCGGTGAGCCAGAAGCGGTACGGGTGGGCCGCGCCGGCTCCGCCGACTCCCGTACGCGGGCCGCTGCTGACCCGGGCCTCCGAGGTCGGGGTGCCGGCGAGGAGGGACAAGGGGGAATCGGGGCCCGCGCAGAGGTCGGTGCCGTCGAGGGAGCGGTCCACGTCCAGGGCTGTGGCCAGGCGGGCCGGCCCCTTGGCCAGTTCTCTCGGTTTTCTGGCTGAAACCCGACGTTTAGCGGCCAGCTCGGCGCCCACCGTTACCTCGCCCGCTCGCAGCAGCACCCCGCTCGCATGGCCCGGTGGGCCGCACACCAGGTTCAAGCTGAACCACATGCCATAGATGAAGTAGACGTAGGCGTGTCCGGGCGGGCCGAACATCGACGCGTTGCGGGCGGTGCGGCCGCGGTAGGCGTGCGAGCCCGGGTCGGACGCGCCCTCGTAGGCCTCCACCTCCGTGATGCGCAGCTCGAGGGGGCCGTCCGCCGTGCGGCGGACGAGGGTGCGGCCGAGGAGGTCCGGGGCCACGGTGAGGACCGGGCGGTCGAAGAAGGACCTGGGCAGGGGCGTACGGTCAGGGCGCGCGCTCATCCGGTCGAGCGTAGTGGAACGTGTACTCCTGCAACCGGGGCCTGAGGTTCCGCGTTGATATGGGGTAGTAGCGGCGTAGTCGCCAGATCCTTCAAGGGGAGTTAGAGCATGGGCTTCAAGAAGCTGTTCGCGAGCCTCGGTGCCGGTGGTGCTTCGGTGGACACCGTCATCACCGAGCCGAACGTCGTACCGGGCGGGATCGTCCAGGGCGAGGTACGGATCCAGGGCGGATCCGTGGAGCAGCAGATCGAGGGGCTGTCCGTCGGGCTGCAGGCAAAGGTCGAGGTCGAGGGCAGCGACCAGGAGTACAAGCAGAACATCGTCTTCACCAAGCAGAGTCTGGGCGGTGCCTTCAAGGTGCAGCCCGGTGCGCTGCACGTGGTGCCCTTCGGGCTGGAGATCCCGTGGGAGACGCCGATCACCCACTTCGGGGGCCAGCACCTGCACGGGATGAACATCGGGGTCAGCACCGAGCTGGAGATCGCGCGTGCGGTGGACGCGGGCGACCTCGACGCGATCAACGTGCACCCGGTGCCGGCGCAGCAGGCGATCCTCGACGCCTTCCGGCAGCTCGGCTTCAGCTTCCGCAGCGCGGACATGGAGCGCGGGCACATCCGTGGGACGCGCCAGTCGCTCCCCTTCTACCAGGAGATCGAGTTCCTGCCGCCGTCGCAGTACCGCGGGCTGCACCAGGTCGAGCTCACCTTCATCTCCGACGGCCGGGAGATGGACGTCGTTCTGGAGATGGACAAGAAGCCCGGTCTGTTCACCGAGGGCAGTGACACCTACCGCTGCTTCCAGGTGGGTCTGCACTCGTACCAGGACACGGACTGGGCGGCCTACCTGAACCAGTGGATCGCGTCGGTGGGTTCGCAGCGCAACTGGTTCTAGCCGGTTCCAGGCTCGGACGTATCCGCGAGCGATACAGGAGGGTCAGCGGTGACCGAGCAGAGCAGGGCGCCTCTTCCGCACGACTTCCACCCCGAGGTGCACGCCTTCACCGTGACGAGTGAGGACCTCGAACCCGGTGCCGATCTGGGCGAGGCGCAGGTGTACTCGGGTGGGAACGGCTCGCCGCGGTTGCGGTGGGAGGGGTTCCCGGAGGGGACGAAGAGCTTCGCCGTGACGTGCTTCGACCCGGACGCGCCGACGGGCAGCGGGTTCTGGCACTGGGTTCTCTTCGATCTTCCGGCCTCGGTCACCGAGCTGCCGTCCGGGGCGGGCAGCGGGAAGTTCGAGGGTCTGCCGGCCGGGGCCGTGCACGTGCGCAACGACTACGGGTCCAGCGACTTCGGCGGGGCGGCGCCTCCCGCCGGGGAGCGGCACCGGTACGTGTTCACCGTGTACGCGGTGGATCGGGCGAAGCTCGGTCCGGGGGCGGATGTCTCGCCCGCCCTGGTCGGCTTCAATCTGCGTTTCCACACGTTGGGGCGGGCCCAGCTGATCGGTGAGTACGAGGCGCCCGTCGGCTGATCGTTCTCCGAGCGTTTGCCCGGTCCTGGTCTAAAGAAGGCCAGGACCGGGCATTTTTATTGCGTTGTCCCGCGTGGCGCGCGCGGCCAGAGTGGTTGCGGGCCCTGCCGCCGCTGTGGTCGCGGGCCTGCACACGGGAGGTGGGCGAGATGCGGGACACGCTGGTGCTGAATGCGAGCTTCGAGCCGCTGTCGACGGTGACCCTGAATCGGGCTGTGGTCCTGGTGCTCCAGGACAAGGCCGTGGTCGAACAGTCGCACCCCGAGCTGCGTGTGCGCGCGGCCACCATGGATCTTCCGATGCCCCGGGTGATCAGGCTCTGCAGGTACGTCAGGGTGCCCTTCCGAAGACATGCTCCCTGGTCGCGGAGGGGGGTGTTGGTCCGGGACCAGCACCGTTGCGCGTACTGCGGGAAGCGCGCGACGACCGTGGACCACGTACTGCCGCGGGCCCAGGGGGGTGGGGACACCTGGCTGAACACGGTGGCCTCCTGCGCCGAGGACAACCACCGCAAGGCCGCCCGGACTCCGGAGGAGGCGGGGATGCCGCTGCTGCGCCGGCCGTTCGTGCCGTCGCCCGCGGACGCGATGCTGCTGGCGTTGGGGGTGGCGGGGCGGGAGGCTCTCCCGGAGTGGCTGGAGCGTTCCGCCTAGTTCCGGCTGGGCGGATCCCCTGTGTTCGGTGGCCTCGGATGCGTTGGGCGGCGTAGTCGACCTACGTCGCTCAGCCGACGAGGAGCTGGACGATGGCGAGGAGGCCGACCGTCACGATGATCGCGCGCAGCACGGTCGGTGAGAGGCGGCGGCCGACCTTGGCGCCGATCTGGCCGCCGATGGTGGAGCCGACGGCGATGAGGACGACGGCCGTCCAGTCGAACTCGGCGACGAACAGGAAGACGACGGCCGCGACGCCGTTCACCAGAGCGGCCAGGACGTTCTTGACGGCGTTGATGCGTTGCAGATCGTCGCGGAGCAGCAGGCCCATCAGGCCGAGGTAGAGCACGCCCTGCGCGGCGCCGAAGTAGCCCCCGTACGCGCTGGCGAGCAGCATGCCGCCGAGCAGGGTCGGTCCGCCGTCGGGGTGGCCGGTGTCGCCTCCGGCGGCTTCCTGGCGTCGGCGCAGCGCGGCGGCGAGCCGGGGCTGGAGGACGACGAGGACGAGGGCCAGTCCGATCAGGACGGGCACGATCGTGTCGAAGGAGTCGGACGGCAGGGTGAGGAGCAGGACCGCGCCCGCGAGTCCGCCGACGAGGGACACGGAGCCGAGCCGCAGGATGCGGGCGCGCTGCCCCTGGAGTTCCTTGCGGTAGCCGATGGCGCCGCTGATCGAACCGGGCACCAGGCCGAGGGTGTTGGACACGTTGGCGGTGACCGGGGGCAGGCCGGTGGCGAGCAGCACCGGGAAGGTGATCAGGGTGCCGGAGCCGACGATGGTGTTGATCGTGCCCGCGCCGATGCCGGCGGCGAGGATCGCGAGTGATTCCCAGATGGACATGGACGGTGCCATCCCCTTTGCATGAGTGAGTCGCCTCCCCGCCATGAAGGTCGAGGGGCCTCACTGATCATGCAGGAAGGGGTGGCCGCTCAGTCGATGGGGGGTTGTTCGCGGCGTTCCGCGCCGTCCTTGTCGCGTGCGGCCGGGATGCCGCCGCCTTCCTTGCCGGAATTGCCCGGATTGAAGCCCGAACCGCCACCCATGGGGCCGAAGTTGCCCATGGCGCCGGAGAGGCCCTTGAGTGCGTCGCCGATCTCGCTCGGCACGATCCAGAGCTTGTTGGCGTCGCCTTCGGCGAGCTTCGGGAGCATCTGGAGGTACTGGTAGGCGAGGAGCTTCTGGTCGGCGTCACCGGCGTGGATGGACTCGAACACCGTGCGGATGGCCTGTGCCTCACCCTCGGCGCGCAGGGCGGCGGCCTTGGCGTCACCCTCGGCGCGGAGGATGGAGGACTGCTTCTCACCCTCGGCGCGCAGGATCTCGGACTGCCGGACACCTTCGGCCTGGAGGATCGCGGCGCGCTTGTCGCGGTCGGCGCGCATCTGCTTCTCCATCGAGTCCTGGATGGAGGTCGGCGGCTCGATGGCCTTGAGCTCGACGCGGTTGACGCGGATGCCCCACTTGCCGGTGGCCTCGTCGAGGACGCCGCGCAGGGCCGCATTGATCTCCTCACGGGAGGTGAGGGTCCGCTCCAGGTCCATGCCACCGATGATGTTGCGCAACGTGGTGACGGTGAGCTGTTCGATGGCCTGGATGTAGCTGGCCACTTCGTAGGTCGCTGCCCGCGCGTCGGTCACCTGGTAGTAGATGACGGTGTCGATGTTGACGACCAGGTTGTCCTGGGTGATGACGGGCTGCGGCGGGAACGGGACGACCTGTTCGCGGAGGTCGATCCGGTTGCGGATCGAGTCGATGAACGGGACGACGATGTTGAGGCCCGCGTTGAGGGTGCGGGTGTAGCGGCCGAACCGCTCGACGATGGCGGCGCTGGCCTGCGGGATCACCTGGATCGTCTTGACCAGTGCGATGAAGACCAGAACCACCAGAATGATCAGGACGATGATGATCGGTTGCATGCGGTTCCCCGTGCCCTTCCGGCTGTCTGTGCTGCCCCGTTGATCGGAGTCTCGCAGACCCGGGGGCCGCGAGCAGGCTGCTTGTCACATCACGACGGCGGTCGCCCCGTCGATCTCCACGACGTCGACGGACTGGCCGGGCTCGAAGCTGGTGTCCGTGTCGAGGGTGCGCGCGGACCAGACCTCGCCGGCGAGCTTGATGCGGCCGCCGCTGCCGTCGACCCGTTCCAGGACGACCGCGGTTCTGCCCCTCAAGGCGTCGATTCCGCTGCGGTGTTGGGGGCGCTGGTCGCGGTGGCGGTTGGCGATCGGCCGTACGACGGCGAGGAGCGCGACCGACACGATGACGAAGACCAGGACTTGGGCCACCACTCCCCCGCCGAGGGCCGCCGTGACGGCGGCCGCGACCGCGCCGACGGCGAACATGCCGAACTCCGGCATGGCGGTCAGGACGAGGGGGATGCCCAGTCCGACCGCGCCGATGAGCCACCAAAGCCACGCGTCGATGTCCACATGGTCATGGTAGGTCCGGTGGACGCGGTCGGGACAGGGTGCGGGGCCCGTGAGCGACGGGCCCGGCCGAAGGCCTAGCCGAGGGGAAGGCCCTGGGCGGTCCAGCGGTCGCTCCCGTTGCGCTCGACCACCAGCGGGAGGCCGAAGCAGAGGGAGAGGTTGCGGGAGGTCAGTTCGAGGTCGATCGGACCCGCCGTGACGACCTTGCCCTGACGGATCATCAGGACATGGGTGAATCCGGGGGCGATCTCCTCGACGTGGTGCGTGACCATGACCATCGACGGGGCGAGCGGGTCGCGGGCCAGCCGGCCGAGGCGGCGTACGAGGTCCTCGCGGCCGCCGAGGTCCAGACCGGCGGCGGGCTCGTCGAGGAGCAGCAGCTCGGGGTCGGTCATCAGCGCGCGGGCGATCAGGGTGCGCTTGCGCTCGCCCTCGGAGAGGGTGCCGAACTTGCGGTCGAGGTAGTCGGTCATGCCGAGGCGGTCGAGGAAGGCGCGGGCGCGCTGCTCGTCGACGTCCTCGTACTCCTCCTGCCAGGTCGCCGTCATGCCGTAGGCGGCGGTGAGGACGGTCTGCAGGACGGTCTGCCGCTTGGGCAGCTTGTCGGCCATCGCGATGCCCGCGACACCGATGCGGGGGCGCAGCTCGAACACGTCCACCTTGCCGAGGGTGCTGCCGAGGATGGTGGCGCTGCCCTTGGTGGGGAAGAGGTAGCTGGAGGCGAGGTTCAGCAGTGTGGTCTTGCCGGCGCCGTTGGGGCCGAGGATCACCCAGCGCTCCCCCTCCTTCACCGACCAGGAGACCTGGTCCACCAGAGCCCGGCCCTCGCGGACCACGGATACGTCCACCAGCTCCAGAACATCGCTCATGAGCGTGTTGTCACCCCTTGCAGTCACGGTTCTCTGTGCGCCCGGTGGACGCAGCCCCAGGGGAAAACCTACGCCACTGCGGGTGGGGTCCGGGGCCGGGGCCCGGTGCCGGGGCCGATCCGTAAAGTAGGGGGATGCTTTTCGAACCACGTTCAGGGCGCTTGGCCGCCTGGGGGAACGCACTGCTGGCCGGTCTGGTCTCGCCCGACGAGGCCGTGTTGTCGATCGTGGGCGAGGACGCCGTGCACCGGGTGGAGGGGCTGCCGGGTGAGGCGGGCCCCGTCGGGCTCACCCTGGCGCTCGGGCGGCTGAGGGCCCTGGGGGTGACGGGACTGCGGGTCGCGTTGCCCGCGCCGGGGCATCCGCTGGGCCTGAGCGGGCCGCCGGAGTTCAATGCGCGGGCGCTGGAGGCGGAGGAGGCGGTTGTCGCGGTGGGCGCGGCGCTGGGCCTGGTGCCGGAGGTGTCCGAGGCCGGCCCGGCCGGGGACGTCCACGTCTCGGTGACCTGGCACGTACTGCCGGTACGGGAGGCCCCGCCGGCGGACGTGCCCTCGCTGGGCGAGGCGGAGCGGGAGCTGGCGGAGGCGCTGGGCGAGGCGACCGAGGTGCTGACCCGGCTGGACGTGGCGGGCTCCGGGCCGGTGGCGGACGCGGCCCTGTCGGCGTACCGGGCGCGGGCGGAGGCCGGGCGGGAAGCGCTGGCTCCGGGGTATCCGGCGCGTGCGGTGCGGGTGCTGGCCCTGGCGCAGCGGGTGGACCTGATGGTGTCGCTGGCGTACGAGAACGGGCACGGGGGTGCGGTGGCCGCTTCGGAGATGGCGGCGCGGGCGGAGGCGTTGCGGCCGGTCGAGCGGGTGGCCCGGCGGGCGCTCGTGGCGGCGTACAACTCGGCCGTTGAGGCGCGCGAGCTGGGGTGAGCCCGGGCCGCGTCGGCTGCCCCGGGCTTTTCGGGGCTCCGCCCCGGACCGACCCCGCTCCCGAAACGTCGGCGGGACTTACGTCGGGCTTACATCGGGCTGACATCGGCAAACGGCCCCGCTTCCCAGGGAGAGGTGGGGAAGCGGGGCCGAAAGGGTGGGGCGGGGGTCAGGCGTTCACGCCGGTGTTGCCGAAGGCGCCGTTGAGCAGGCCGATCACATTGACGGTGTTGCCGACCACGTTCACGGGGATGTGCACGGGGACCTGGACCTGGTTCCCGGAGACCACGCCCGGCGAGTTCAGGGCCTCGCCCTCCGCCGACGCACCGCCGTGCGCCGAGGAGACACCCGCGCCGGCGGCGAGGAGGCCGCCCGCGATCATGGTGACGGCTGCGGCCTTCTTGAAGTTCTTCACGTTCTCGTCCTCCAGTACGTCTGCCGCGACCAGCCGCCGCGGCACGCACTGGAGAACGGCCCGCCCCCCGATCCGGATACGCCATGTGGGCTACATACACCCGACCGTATGAATCTCATTCCGGAACCGAGACGATCCGATATGCCTCTGATCAGTCGGCGATTCCGTGCCTGACCGCCCACAATGCGGCCTGGGTCCGGTCGGAAAGGTCCAACTTCATCAGGATGTTCGAGACGTGCGTCTTGACGGTCTTCTCGGACAGCACCAGGGCCCGGGCGATCTCGCGGTTGGAGCGTCCGTCGGCGATCAGGCCCAGGACCTCGCGCTCACGGTCGGTCAGCGAGCCCGGTCGGCCCGCGTAAGATCCCTGGTCGTCCTGGGAGAGCAGGGCCACCGCCACCTCCGGCTGGAGCAGCACGTGGCCCGCGTGGACGGAGCGGATGGCGCCGGCCAGTGCGTCGGGGTCGATGTCCTTGTAGACGTAGCCCGCCGCCCCGGCCCGCAGGGCGGGGACCACGCTCCGCTGCTCCGTGAAGCTGGTGACGATCAGCACCCGGGCCGGGTTCGCCAGCTCGCGCAGCCTGCGCAGCGCCCCGATGCCGTCGGTGCCCGGCATCTTGATGTCCATGAGGATCACGTCGGGCCGCAGCTCCTCGGCGCGGGCGATGCCCTCCTCGCCGTCGGAGGCCTCGCCGACCACCTCGATGTCCTCCTGAACCTCCAGGAAGGTGCGCAGGCCCCGCCGGACCACCTGGTGGTCGTCGACCAGCAGGACTCGAATGCCGCCGCCGCGGCCGGTGCTGTCAGCCACCGGGGACCTCCATCTCGATCGTGGTGCCCCGACCGGGCTCCGAGTGCACGGTGAGCCGGCCGCCGACGCCGCTCGCGCGGTCCCGCATGGAGACCAGGCCCAGGTGCCGGCCCGCGCGGCGGACGGTCCGGGGGTCGAAGCCCTTGCCGTTGTCGAGGACCCCGAGGACCGCGCCTCCGGAGGGCGCACGGCTCAGGGTCACCTCGACGCGGTCGCCGTCCGAGTGGCGCAGGGCGTTGTGCAGGGCCTCCTGGGCGACCCGGAGCAGCGCTTCCTCCTGGGTCGCGGGCAGCGCCCGTACGCCGTCGCAGGTGAAGGTGACGTGCGCGGCGTGGGCGCGGTCGAGTACGTGGACGTGCGTACGCAGGGTGGCGACGAGTCCGTCCTCGTCCAGCGCGGCCGGGCGCAGCTCGGTCACGGCGGCGCGCAGTTCGTCGGCGGCCTCCGCGGCCAGGGCCGCCACCTGCTGGAGCTCGCCCTTGGCGCGGGCCGGGTCGCGGTCGACGAGGGCGGCGGCGGCCTGGGCGGTGAGGCGCAGCGAGAAGAGCTTCTGGCTGACGGCGTCGTGCAGCTCGTGGGCGAGCCGGGAGCGCTCCTCGGCGATGGTGAGCTCGCGGCTGCGCTCGTAGAGCCTGGCGTTGGTGAGGGCGATCGCGGCGTGCTGGGCGAGGAGGGAGAGGAGCTCCTGGTCCTGGTCGGTGAAACCGTGCCCGCCGCCGGGCGCGCCGGGCCGCTTGTTCGCGAGGAAGAGCGCGGCGAGGGTCTCCTCGCCGTCGCGCACCGGCATGCCGAGGAAGTCGGACATGTCGGGGTGGGCGGACGGCCAGCCCTCGAAGCGCGGGTCCTCGCGTACGTCGGCCAGTCGCTCGGGGCCTCCCTCGTGGAGCATCGCCGCGAGGATGCCGTGCTGGCGCGGCAGCGGGCCGATGCTGCGCCACTGCTCGGGGCTGACGCCGTCCACGACGAACTGGGCGAAGCCGCCGTGGTCGTCCGGGACGCCCAGGGCCGCGTACTCGGCGTCCAGGAGCCGGCGGGCGGACACGACGATCGTGCGCAGGACGTCGCGGACCTCCAGGCGGCGGCTCATGGCGAGCAGTGCCGTGCTCACGGCGGCCAGGCCGCTGGGGGGCCCGCCGGGCGGGGGGCTACCGGTCATGGCCTCACCGTACCCGGGCCCGTGACCTGCGGGATCGGGCTGTGGACGTAGGTCCAAGGGACGTACGGGGGTGGGGCTCTCGGCCGACGCGGCGGGGGCCGGGGCATTCCTAGGTTGGGGGCATCTGCTGATCGGGACGGAAGGCGAAGGTGCTGTCCTGTCGGTGGCGATCGTGACGGGGGCGTCCAGGGGGCTCGGCCGGGCCCTGGCCGGGGAGCTGGCCGTGCGCGGCTGGGACCTGGTGCTGAGCGCGCGGGGTGCGGCGGCGCTGGAGGAGGCCGCGGCCGGGCTGGAGCGGGCGGCCGGGGCGAGGGTGGTGGCGGTGGCCGGGGACGTGTCCTCGGCCGGGCACCGGGCCGCGCTGGTGGCGGCGGCGCGGGAGCTGGGCGGGCTGGATCTGCTGGTGAACAACGCGGGGGTGCTCGGGGCCGAGCCGTTGGTGGCGCTGGCGGATCATCCGCTGGTCGGGCTGCGCGCGGCCTTCGAGGTCAATGTGGTGGGGCCGCTGGGGCTGGTCCAGGAGGGTCTGGAGTTGTTGCGGGCGGCGGAGACCGGGGCGGTGCTGAACATCAGCTCGGACGCGGCGGTGGTGGCGTACGCGACGTGGGGGGGCGTACGGGGCGACCAAGGCGGCGGGGGATCTGATGTCGGCCGTGCTGGCGGTGGAGGAGCCGCAGCTGAGGGTGTGGTGGGTGGACCCGGGTTCGATGCGGACGCGGATGATGGCGGCGGCCGAGCCCGGGGAGGACCTGGCGGGGCTGCCGGCGCCTCAGGAGGTGGCGCCGACGCTGCTGCGGCTGGTGGAGCGGGGGCTGCCGAGCGGGCGGTACACGGCGCAGGAGCTGGCGGCGGGGGCGGCGGCCTCGGGGGCGGGCGCGGCGGCGGCCTCGGGGGCCGTGGGAGCCGGGCGGTGAGCGGGCGGCGGGCCCTCCGGGAAGACGGTCTATATATAACGGACATACCTATGCATTTGCTGGCCCGGATTCCGGCCGAGCAGCGGGGGCCGGCCCTTCACCGCGGAGCTGGTGGCGCGGCTGGTGAGCCGGGGGGTGCAGTTCGCCCCGCTGGTCCTGCACACCGGGGTGGCCTCGCAGGAGGCGCACGAGCCGCCCTACCCGGAACGGTACGAGGTGCCCCCCGCGACGGCGGGGCTGGTGAACGCCGCGCGGGCCGGCGGAGGGAGGGTGATCGCGGTGGGGACCACGGCGGTACGGGCCCTGGAGTCGGCCGCGGACGAAGGGGGGCGGGTGCGTCCGGCCGCCGGGTGGACCGACCTGGTGGTGACCCCGGAGCGCGGGGTGCGGGTGGTGGACGGGCTGCTGACCGGGCTGCACGAGCCCGAGGCGTCCCATCTGCTGATGCTGGAGGCGGTCGCGGGGCGGGACGCCGTACGGCTCGGGTATGCCGAGGCACTGGCCCGTCTCTGCCTCTGGCACGAGTTCGGGGACGTCCATCTGCTACTCAAGGATGAGAGCCGTAACCATTCGCATTGCTGAAGCAACGCACAGTGAAACCGCTGCATGCCCGATGTGACCCCGCACATAGGACCCACATCACTTACGAAGCTCCCTAGTGGACGAATAAAGACCCTGTCAGCACTGTCCCACCTAGCGCCGGGGCCCGAAATCGGGCCTCCGCGCAGCCGCGTGATCCACTAAGCGGGATCGTACGTCACACCTTTGCCACAGGTTTTTGCCGCCGCTAAGAATTGCTCCCGTCGCACAGCACCGCGGATCCCCCGGATCCACAAAGCGCCTTCCTGCGACTCCCGCTATTCGAAGAGGTTGCCCCGCCATGTCTGCTTCCCGCACCCCTGGTCACAGTCGCCTGACGAAGGCACACAAGCTGTCCATCGCCGGTGTCGCCACGCTGAGCGCCGCCGCCGTCGCCTTCTCCCTCGCCCCGGCCAACGCCGGCACCGAGGCCGAGGTCGTCACCGCCGCCCCCGTCGCCTGGTCCCAGGCCGTCAACGGCGCGCAGACGAAGACGCTGCAGGGCCACCTCTCCGCACAGCACGTCATCGCCACCGCCAACGCGAAGGCCGCCGCCGCCGCGGTGAAGGCCAAGGCCGACGCGGCGAAGACCAAGGCCGACGCGGACGCCAAGGTCAAGGCCGAGGCCGCGGCGAAGAAGGCCCGCGCGGACAAGGCGGCCGCCAGCCGGTCCGCCGCCCGCACCCCGGTCTTCGCGAACAACCTCGACGGTTGGATCAAGGAAGCCCTCTTCATCATGAAGAAGGAGGGCATTCCGGGCACGTACGCCGGAATCCACAAGAACGTCATGCGCGAGTCCAGCGGTAACCCGATGGCGATCAACAACTGGGACATCAACGCCCAGAACGGTATCCCCAGCAAGGGTCTGCTCCAGGTCATCCTTCCGACCTTCAAGACGTACCACGTCAAGGGCACGAAGTTCGACCAGTACGACCCGGTCGCCAACATCGTCGCCGCCTGCAACTACGCGGCCGACCGCTACGGCTCCATGGACAACGTCAACAGCGCCTACTAGGCCCTGGGCGTAGCCCCCAAGCCCCCCATGCGCCTCAGGGCGGCACCCGGACTTCCGGATGCCGCCCTGAGGCGTTCTTCGTGTTCGCCGTGCGTGCGGGCGCTCGTCCCGCCCGCTCCTACTTGCCCGCGCGCATGACCTCGGGCTCGTGGCGGCGCAGCAGGCGCTGGACCGCGAAGCCGCAGGCGATGCCGAGCAGCAGCAGGACGGTGATGTTCAGGCTCCACTGGCCGACCGTGGCGTCCCAGAGCGGGTCGGTGTTGGTCGGGTTGTCGCGGTCCCACGGCGGCATGAGCTTGCCGAGGTTCAGCGTGGTGCCGGCGGCGGCGACGGCCCAGCGGGACGGCATCAGCCAGGCGAACTGCTCCAGGCCCGGCGAGTCGTAGACCTGGAAGAGGATGCCGGTGAAGACGACCTGGATGATCGCGAACATGACCAGCAGCGGCATGGTCTTCTCGGAGGTCTTCACCAGCGAGGAGATCACCAGGCCGAACATCATCGAGGTGAAGCCGAGCGCGATGACCGACACGCAGAGCTCGACGGCCGGCGGCATCAGCAGGCCCTCGGTGGGCAAATCGCGCGGGAAGAAGCCGATCCCGCAGATGACCACGCCCTGGATGGCCGTGATCACGCCGAGGACGATCACCTTCGACATGAGGTATGCCGACCGGGACAGGCCGGTCGCGCGCTCACGTTCGTAGATGACGCGTTCCTTGATCAGCTCACGGACCGAGTTGGCGGCGCCCGAGAAGCACATGCCGACCGCGAGGATCAGCATGATCGTGCCGGCGTCGCCGTTGAACTGGGACGGCGGTGTCGGGGGCGCGAGGCCGAAGGTCGCCGGGATGACCGTCGAGACCACACCGAGGACCGCGGGCAGGATCAGCATCAGGCCGAGGAAGCCCCGGTCCGAGGCGATCACCGACACGTAGCGGCGGATCAGCGTGAAGAGCTGGGAGCCCCAGCCCTGCGGCTTCGGCGGGCGCATCTGCTGGACCGGGGGCATCGCGACGGACTGCGGGGCGACCGCGTCGATGTCGGCGGCGTACAGCTGGTAGTGCTGCGAGCCCTTCCAGCGGCCGGCCCAGTCGTAGTCGCGGTAGTTCTCGAAGGAAGAGAACACGTCCGCCCACGTGGTGTAGCCGAAGAAGTTCAGCGCCTCGTCCGGCGGGCCGAAGTACGCGACCGAACCGCCCGGGGCCATGACCAGCAACTTGTCGCAGATAGCCAGCTCGGCAACCGAGTGGGTGACGACGAGGACCGTGCGGCCGTCGTCGGCGAGGCCGCGCAGCAGCTGCATGACGTCGCGGTCCATGCCCGGGTCGAGGCCCGAGGTCGGCTCGTCCAGGAAGATCAGCGAGGGCTTGGTGAGCAGCTCCAGCGCCACGGACACGCGCTTGCGCTGACCACCCGAGAGCGCGGTGATCTTCTTGTCCTTGTGGATGTCGAGCTTGAGCTCGCGCAGCACTTCGTCGATACGGGCGGCGCGCTCCGACTCGGCGGTGTCGCCGGGGAAGCGGAGCTTGGCCGCGTACTTCAGGGCGGTGCGGACGGTCAGCTCCTTGTGCAGGATGTCGTCCTGCGGGACCAGACCGATGCGCTGGCGGAGCTCCGCGAACTGCTTGTACAGGTTGCGGTTGTCGTAAAGGACGTCGCCCTGGTCGGCGGGCCGGTAGCCGGTCAGCGCCTTGAGCAGGGTGGACTTGCCGGAGCCGGAGGGCCCGATGACGCCGATCAGCGACTTCTCCGGGACGCCGAAGGTGACGTCCTTGAGGATCTGCTTGCCACCGTCGACGGTGACCGTGAGGTGGCGGGCCGAGAAGGAGACCTCGCCGGTGTCGACGAACTCCTCGAGGCGGTCGCCGACGATCCGGAACGTCGAGTGCCCGACGCCGACGATGTCGTTCGGGCCGAGCAGCGCGGTGCCGGACTTCGCCAGCGGCTGACCGTTGACGTAGGTGCCGTTGTGGCTGCCGAGGTCGTGGATCTCGAAGCGGCCGCCGGGCATCGAGCGGAACTCGGCGTGATGGCGGGAGACCTGGAGGTCGGAGACCACCAGTTCGTTCTCCAGCGCACGGCCGATGCGCATGACGTGGCCCAGCGAGAGCTGGTGGAACGTCGTCGGGCTGCGGTCCCCGTAGGCCGGGGCGCCGCCCTGCGCCGGGCGGGGAGCGGCGCCGCCGCCCTGCTGGTGCGGGAGGTGGGCCTGCGGCTGCTGCGGCTGTTCCCAGGCTTGGTGCTGTTGCTGTTGCTGTTGCTGTTGCGGGGCCTGGTACGCAGGGGCCTGCGGCTGGGCGTACGCCTGGGCCGGGGCCTGCTGGGCCTGCTGGGCCTGCTGGGCCACGGCGGGCTGCGGCGCGGCGGCGGCGCTCAGGTTCAGCCGCGGGCCGTCCGTCGCGTTGCCCAGGTGGACCGGCGTGCCGGGCACGAGCTCGGTCTGCTGGACCCTGGCCCCGTGCACATAGGTGCCGTTGGTGCTGCCGTGGTCCTCGATGCCCCAACCCCGGCCGTTCCAGGTGATGGTGGCATGCCGCCACGACACCCGGGCATCGTCGATCACCACGTCTCCCTGGGGGTCGCGCCCCAGCGAGTACGACCTGGACGGATCGAGCGTCCAGGTCCTTCCATTCAATTCCAGTACGAGTTCCGGCACTCCAGCCCCACTTAAGTCCCCCGAGAATCCCCCATGACGTCAGGGAGTCTAGGGATGGCGAACATCCGGGGGAACTATTTCAGGCCCACAGCCGTATGTGGAATCCGGGCCTTGCCGGGGCGTCTACGCCAGCCCGTTGACGGGGTCGAAAGTCACCCGGAGAGTGAGATACGGGACTTCTCGCCCGGTGGTCCCGTCGCGTACCGCTCGGTAGGCATCGGGGGTTCACCGTATGCGCCGCATTCGCTGGGGAGACGTGCTGGTGTCCGCCGTCGCCGCCGTGGGCTGGTCCCTGATCGTGATGGCGGGGGTGGCCGGGCTCGGGCTGCACCTGCTGGGCGCCGACGGCGCGGGAGGTTCGCTCGGGGCGATGACGGCCGCCGCGGTGGTCCTCGCGGTCGGCGCAACCGTGACCCCCTCGGGTGACGTCTCGGTCTTCGGAGTGGGCGGGGCGGGCGCCGAAACCTCTCTGGACGTCATGCCCTTGGGGGTCTCGCTGGCGGGGGCGCTGGTCCTGGCGTTCCTGTTCCTGCGTTCGCTCCGGGCCGGGGCGGGCCACGGGGAGACGGCCGCCCGGGTGGCGGTCCTCGCGGCGCTGTTCGTCGCGACGGCCGGCGCCCTGGCGTGGGCCGGACACGACGTGGTGACCCTCGACGGGACGGCGGCGCTGCCGAAGACCCCGGCGAAGGTGGAGATCCCGGGGATCGGGGACATCGGCGGGCTGCTCCCGGACCGCATCGGGGACCTGGTCGAGACCCGGACCCGGGTGGGGTTCTCGGTGGAGCTCGGGCCGACCCTGCTGGGCGCTGGCGTATGGGTGTTCGCCGTACTGGCGGTCGCGCTGCTGGTCTCGCGGCGCGGGCCGGCGACCCTTGCCCGGTTGCGCCCGGCCGCCTCGGCGGTGGTGGCGATGCTGCTGGTGGCGGTGGCGGCCGGCTGGGCCGCGGCGGTGTGGGCGGCGCTGGGCGACGACCATCCCCGGCGGGTGCTGGGCGGAGCGCTGCTGGGGGCTCCGAACGGGAGCGCGCTCGGGGTGCTGCTGGGGCTGTTCGTACCGCTGCGCGGCGGGGTCACGGGGGCGCCGGCCCGGCTGCTGCCCGATCCGCTGGACGAGCTGCTGGCGGCCCCGGGGCGGGAGCCGGTGACGGTGGCCCGCCTCGCCGAGTACGACGAGCGGGTCTGGCTGCTGGTCGCGGGGGTGACCCTGCTGCTGCTCTACGCGGGCGTACTGGCGGGCGTACGGACTCCGGGGCGCGGGATCCCGGGATGCGCGGCGCGGCTGTCGGCCGTGACCGGGGTGACGCTGGCGGTGCTGGTGGGGCTGACGGGGTTCTCGGCCGGGGGTCCCCCCAGCGGAGCTGGGGGAGCCTCGCTCGCGGTGCTGGGCGTCGACGCGGTGGACGCGGGGGTGGAGCTGCGCGGGGACGTCCTGTACGCGCTGGTGCTGGGCGCGCTCTGGGGTGCGGCGGCCGGCGCGGCGGGCGCTCTGCTGACCCGTCGGCGCCGGGCAGCCCTGCCGGATCCGGATGCCGGGGCGGGCGGGCCGCAGCGGCCGGGGCGGGCACGGGTCCCGGCCCCGGACGCGCCCACGGCCCCGTACCCGCGGAGCCCGGCCGGGTGGGGCGAGCGCGACCCGGCGGGGCCGCCCGGGTGGGCGCACCCGTACCTGGATCCGGACGTCTCCTGGGACGTGACGGTCACCGGTGTCCCACCGCGCCCGCCGAGGCCCGCGCGGCCCGCGCCCCGGCCGCCCTTCACCCCGCCTCCCCCGCCGGGCGCCCCGCCCCCGCCCCCGAGGCCTCCCGGGCCGCCGCGGCCTCCGAAGCCGCCCGGGTCGAGGTGACGCCCCGGCCCACCCGCCCGTACCGCCCGCCCGGGCTACCGGCGCGTTCAGGAAATGGGACGGGGGTCCTGTCATGTGGGCCGGGAAGATACGGTGAGGGCACCATGAGCGCATCGCAGACCTCCGACGTCCCCACCCTCCTCGTCAAGATCTTCGGCAAGGACCGTCCCGGGATCACCGCCGGGCTGTTCGACACCCTCGCCGCCTACTCCGTCGATGTCGTCGACATCGAACAGGTCGTCACCCGTGGCCGCATCGTCCTGTGCGCCCTCGTCACCAAGCCCGCCGGCGGCGCCGAGGGCGACCTGCGGGCCACCGTCCACAGCTGGGCCGAGTCCCTCAGGATGCAGGCCGAGATCCTCTCCGGCACCGGTGACAACCGGCCGCGCGGCAGTGGCCGCTCGCACGTCACCGTCCTCGGGCACCCGCTCACCGCCGAGTCGACCGCCGCCATCGCCGCCCGGATCACCGAGACCGGCGGCAACATCGACCGCATCTTCCGTCTCGCCAAGTACCCGGTGACGGCAGTGGAGTTCGCCGTCTCCGGCGTGGAGACCGAGCCGCTGCGCACCGCACTGGCCACCGCTTCCGCGCACATCGGCGTGGATGTGGCCGTGGTCTCGGCCGGTTTGCACCGGCGGGCCCAGCGTCTGGTCGTCATGGACGTGGACTCCACCCTCATCCAGGACGAGGTGATCGAGCTCTTCGCCGCGCACGCCGGGTGCGAGGTGGAGGTCGCCGAGGTCACCGAGCGGGCCATGCGCGGCGAGCTGGACTTCGAGCAGTCGCTGCACGCCCGGGTCGCGCTGCTGGCGGGCCTGGACGCGTCCGTCGTGGACAAGGTGCGCGCCGAGGTGCAGCTGACCCCGGGCGCCCGGACCCTGATCCGCACGCTCAAGCGGCTCGGCTACCAGGTGGGTGTGGTCTCCGGCGGCTTCACCCAGGTGACGGACGATCTGCGGGAGCGGCTGGGGCTGGACTTCGCCTCCGCCAACACCCTGGAGATCGTCGACGGGAAGCTGACGGGCAGGGTCACCGGCGAGATCGTGGACCGGGCGGGCAAGGCCCGGCTGCTGCGCCGCTTCGCCGCGGAGGCCGACGTACCGCTGTCCCAGACGGTGGCCATCGGTGACGGCGCCAACGACCTGGACATGCTGAACGCGGCCGGGCTGGGCGTGGCGTTCAACGCCAAGCCGGTGGTCCGCGAGGCCGCGCACACCGCGGTGAACGTGCCCTTCCTCGACGCGGTGCTGTACCTGCTCGGCATCACCCGCGAGGAGATCGAGGCCGCCGACCTGGCCTGATCCCCGCGAGCGCGTCGGGCCCCGGCAGCCGCATCGGCTGCCGGGGCCCGTTCGCGCTGGCGGGGTCCTGAAGGGTGACAGGGCCTGGAGAGTGGTGGGGTCCTGGAAGGTGGTGGGCCCCTCAGAGGCCCTTGGGGGTCCAGTAGTCGAGCAGGGTGCCCACTCCGTGCTCCACGGACTTCCACGATCCGGTGAAGGAGACCACGGCGAGGGCCGCGGTCGGGAAACCCGTACGGGTCATCCGTGCCAGGGTCTCGCCCTCCGCGCGCCCCGACAGGGCGTCGGCGAGGGCGTGCATGCCGGGGTTGTGCCCGATGACGAGGAGGTCGGAGACCTCGTCGGAGGTCTCGTTGAGCAGGGCGATGAGCTCGCCCAGCGAGGCGTCGTAGAGCCTCTCCTCGTAGTGGGTCTTCGGCCGGTGCGGCATCTCCTGGACGGCGAGCTTCCAGGTCTCGCGGGTGCGGGCGGCAGTGGAGCACAGGGCCAGGTCGAAGACGATGCCGGTTTCGGCGAGCTTCAGACCGACGGCCGGCGCGTCCTTGCGGCCTCGTTCCGCGAGCGGGCGATCGTGGTCGGACACCTCGGGCCAGTCGGCCTTGGCGTGCCGGAGGAGGGCGATCCTGCGGGGTGTGTCGGCGCTCATGGCTCCCAGCTTCGCACGAATGGGGCCGTGGGGCGCAGGGTGTTGGGGGAGCTCACCCCGGCGGGAGAGCTGTGGGGCGCGCGGAGGTCAGCCGACGGCGCGCAGGAGCTGTTCGGCGACCTGGACCAGGCCGGAGACCTCGCCGGTGGCCGCGTGGGCCTCGCCGGATCCGGCGAGGAGCAGCAGGAGGAGCCCGAAGGCGAGGGCGGGCAGGGCCAGTGCCCACCAGTGCAGCCGGGTGCCGGCGCCGGTGGTGGCGCGGGCCCGGGGGCGGGAGCGGCCCGGCGGGAGGGGCCTGATGTGCGTGGGGGCCGACATGGCCGCCTCCGAGGGTGTGGACCGGACTGACTCGCTGCCTACGAATCTATGGATCCGGGCCGGCGCTTCCCATCCGGGGCACACCCCACTTCACCCTGAGCCTGGCCCCCTAGGGGTGGTGGGGTTAGCCCCACCCTCCCCCGCGGGGGAGGGCTCAGGGAGAGGCGATCGTGGCGATGACGGAGATGATCACGGTCACGGCGAGGAACGCACCGAGCACGAGGGCGAGCTTCTTGCGGCCGTCCTGCGGGTTCGGTTCAAGTACGGGCGACATGCCGGTCAGTCTCGCATGCCGCATTCGTCCTCGATCGTGCGGTCCCGTCCGGCGAGGATGCCCAGCACGATCTGCGGCACGAGGAGGGCGGCCATCAGGGCGAGCGGCAGGTCCCATCCGCCGCTGTGCTGGTAGAGGGCGCCGATCACGAGCGGGCCGGGGATGGAGATGAGGTAGCCGGTGCTCTGGGCGAAGGCGGACAGCTTGACCACGCCGGCCGGGGACTTGGCGCGCAGCCCGATGAGGGTGATGACGAGGGGGAACGCGCAGTTCGATATGCCGAGCAGCAGCGCCCAGGCCCAGGCTCCGGCGGCGGGGGCGAAGTAGAGCCCGAGGTAGCCGATCAGGCCGAAGACGCCGAGGGTGACGGCGATGGCGCCCTGGTTCTTCATCCGGGCGGCCAGGCCCGGGATGACGAAGGCGAGCGGGACTCCCATGACCATGGTGACGGCGAGGAGCACGCCGGCGGTGGAGGCCGAGACCCCTGCGTCGCGGAAGATCTGCGGGAGCCAGCCCATGGTGATGTACGCACCGGTGGCCTGGAGGCCGAAGTAGCAGGCCAGGGCCCAGGCGGTGCGGCTGCGGACGACGCGCGGTCCGGTGTCCGGGTGCGCGGCCCGCGCGCCGGGCCGGGCGGCAGCGGAAGCGGCCGCGGCCGCGGCCGCTTCGGCGCGCCGGGAGGCGCGGGCGATGGGCAGCCACGGCAGTACGGCGACAAGGGCGAGCACGGCCCAGACCAGCAGGCCGGCGCGCCAGCTGCCGCCGAGGGCGCCGGTCAGCGGGACGGTCGCGGCGGCGGCGAGGGAGGTGCCGGCCGCCAGCGACATGGAGTACAGGCCGATCATGGTGGCGACCCGGTCCGGGAAGTAGCGCTTGACGATCACCGGGAGCAGCACGTTGGTGAGGGCGATGCCGGCCAGCGACAGGGCGCTGGCCGCCAGGAACCCGGCGGCGCCGGACGCGAAGGGGCGGATCAGCAGGCCGGTGGCGACGGCGACCATGCCGGCGCAGACGACGGCGGCCGGGCCGAAGCGGCGGGAGAGCCGGGGGGCGGTGACGCCGAAGACGGCGAAGCAGAGGGCGGGGACCGAGGTGACGAGACCGGCGACGGTGCCGCTCATGCCGAGGCCGGTGCGGGTCTCCTCGAAGAGCGCGCCGAGGCTGGTGATGGCGGGCCGCAGGTTGAGGGCGGCCAGCACGATTCCGACGATGAGCACCGGACCGAGCCAGGTCGGGGGGACCTGGGCGGGGGCGGGCAGCTGGGGGTCAGGGGTGGTGCGCACGACCGGCGGGCGGTTCATGGTCTGGATTTCTTCGTCGGACATTGAACCATCATAGAATCATGGGATGATTGGTTGTCCAGTCACACTCGAGAGGAACCCATGCCGCTGACCTCGCCCCGGCGCTCCGCACTCGTCGATCAGGTGATCGCCCAGCTGCGGAACCAGATCACTTCCGGCGAGTGGCCGGTCGGCGCCCGCATCCCGACCGAGCCGGAGCTCGTCGAGTTGCTGGGCGTCGCCCGCAACACGGTGCGCGAGGCCGTACGGGCGCTCGCGCACAACGGTCTCCTCGACATCCGGCAGGGCTCGGGCACCTACGTCATCGCCACCAGCGAGCTGGCCGGCGTCATGCACCGCCGCTTCGCCGGGGCGGAGCCGCGGCACATCGCCGAGCTTCGTTCGACGCTGGAGTCCTCGGCGGCCCGGCTGGCGGCGGAGCGGCGCACCGGGCGGGACCTCGTCCAGCTGGACGCCCTGCTGGCACGCCGCGAGGAGGCCTGGGCGGGCGGGGACGCGGAGGTCTTCGTGGCGGCCGACGTGAGTCTGCACATGGCGGTGGTGACGGCCTCGCACAACGACGTGCTGATCGAGCTGTACGCGGACCTCGGCGACCTGGTGGCCGACTGGCTGCGCACGGATGTGGGCACCGAGCTGAACCCGTCGGCCCACCTGGACCACGCCCGGCTGATCGAGGCGATCCGGCGGGGCGACGGGGACGCGGCGGCCTCGGAGGCGGCGGGTTACCCCTTCGCCTGCCTCGGCAAGGAAGCGCGGAAGGAGCCGGTCACGGGCGCCGGTGGCTGACCCAGGCCGAGCGGACCTCTTTCCAGCAGCGGCCGACGAGTTCGGCCCGGCCGGCCGGGCCGACGGCCACGGCGACGCCGTCGCCGTCCACGTCCCACCAGCGGTCGCACTCGACGTGCAGCCGCACGAGGTCGGTCGCCGGGTAGGCGTTGTGGCAGTGGGCCGTCACCTGCGAGCCCTGGATCTCGGTGTCGCAGTCGGCTCCGAAGAGTTCACCCCCGGCGGGCCGTACGGGCTGCGCGGGAGGTTCGGCGGGGATCTCGGAGAGCTCCACGACGGCCGGGGCCATCGACTCGGCACCGGGTGCGGGCTCGCTCTCCGCGGGCTGCGCGGCCGCTCCGGGAACCAGGAGGCCGGTCAGGATCACAGACGTGACCAGCACGGATACCACTCGTCTCGACCTCGCGCGCACTCCTGTTCTCCTCCCCGCAGGAGCCGAGAAGATCCCGGCCAGGTCAGTTTGCAGGTATCTGTCCCGGTTTTCGACTCGGGAAGATCCGGTCGGCCGGTGAACATGCGAGCGACTCCGCCGTCGCGGAACGCGAAACGGCGGCGGCCGCGCCTCCCCGGAAGGGAAGCGCGGCCGCCGCCGTACGGACGCGGGAGACCGATCGGGGATCAGGCACCCATCGCGTGCAGGCCGCCGTCCACGTGGACGATCTCGCCGGTGGTCTTCGGGAACCAGTCGGACAGCAGGGCCACGACGCCCTTGCCCGTCGGCTCCGGGTCGCTCATGTCCCACTGCAGCATGGAGCGGGTGTTCCAGACCTCAGCCAGCTCGCCGAAGCCCGGGATGGACTTCGCGGCCATCGAGCCGATCGGACCGGCCGAGACCAGGTTGCAGCGGATGTTCTCCTTGCCCAGGTCGCGGGCGAGGTAGCGGCTGGTGGCCTCCAGGGCCGCCTTGGCCGGGCCCATCCAGTCGTACTGCGGCCAGGCGAACTGCGCGTCGAAGGTGAGGCCGACGATGGCCGCGCCCTCCGCCGGGAACAGCGGCTTGCAGGCCATGGCCAGCGACTTCAGCGAGAACGCCGAGACGTGCATGGCGGTGGCCACCGACTCGAACGGCGTGTTCAGGAAGTTGCCGCCGAGAGCGTCCTGCGGCGCGAAGCCGATGGAGTGGACGACGCCGTCGAGGCCGCCGAGCTCCTCACGGACGAGGCCCTCCAGGCGGGCCAGGTGCTCGTCGTTGGTGACGTCGAGCTCGATCACCTTGACCGGCTTCGGCAGCTTCTTGGCGATGCGCTCGGTCAGCGACGGACGCGGCCACGCGGTGAGGATGACCTCGGCGCCCTGCTCCTGGGCCAGCCGGGCCGTGTGGAAGGCGATGGAGGACTCCATCAGCACACCCGTGATGAGGATGCGCTTGCCCTCGAGAATTCCGCTCATGGTGATCAGTGACCCATGCCCAATCCGCCGTCAACGGGAATGACGGCTCCGGTGATGTACGCGGCGTCGTCGGACGCCAGGAAGCGGACGGCTGCCGCGATCTCCTCGGGCTGCGCGTAGCGGCCGAGCGGCACCTGGCCCACGATGCCCGCGCGCTGCTCGTCAGTGAGCACCTTCGTCATGTCGGTGTCCACGAAACCGGGGGCGACGACGTTGAAGGTGATGTTGCGGGAACCCAGTTCGCGGGCGAGGGAGCGGGCGAAGCCGACCAGCGCGGCCTTGGAGGCGGCGTAGTTGGCCTGGCCCGCCGAGCCAAGGAGCCCGACGACGGAGGAGATCAGGACGACGCGGCCCTTCTTGGCACGGAGCATGCCACGGTTCGCGCGCTTGACCACCCGGAACGTGCCGGTGAGGTTGGTGTCGAGGACGGACGTGAAGTCCTCCTCGGACATGCGCATCAGCAGCGTGTCCTTGGTGATGCCCGCGTTGGCCACCAGGACCTCGACCGCGCCGTGCTTGTCCTCGATCTCCTTGTAGGCCTGCTCCACCTGCTCGGAATCGGTGATGTCGCACCGCACCGCCAGGACACCGAGCGAGGTGAGCGCCTCAGGCGGCTCACCCGACCGGTACGTGATCGCGACCTTGTCGCCGGCCTCCGCGAAGGCTTGGGCGATGGCGAGGCCGATGCCCCGGTTTCCTCCGGTGACGAGAACCGAGCGGCTCAACGGATCACCCTTTCGCTAGCGGTCTTGAATACCAAAAACCTATAGGTCGCATCGGTCGTACGGAGAATCGACCCCCGACAGGGCCTTGCGGCGGGCTCTGTCGAATCCCTACAGAAAGATGTAGGCACAAGGGCCCCGATCGCGACATGATCGGGGCGACCGGCTCCGACCACGGGAGGACTTCCGTGCCCCATTCCATCGACGCGGCCTTCACCGCGCTGCCCTTGCGGGCGCTCGCCGACGCGGCGCTCGCCCGGGCCCGCGCGCTGGGCGCCGAGCATGCCGACTTCCGGCTGGAGCGGATCCGCAGCGCCTCCTGGCGCCTGCGGGACGCCAAGCCGTCCGGCGGGTCCGACACCACCGATCTCGGGTACGCGGTCCGGGTGGTGCACGGGGGCAGTTGGGGGTTCGCCTCCGGTGTGGACCTGACCATGGACGCCGCCGCCAAGGTGGCCTCGCAGGCCGTGGCCATGGCGAAGCTGTCCGCCCAGGTGATCAAGGCCGCGGGCTCGCAGGAGCGGGTGGAGCTCGCCGACGAGCCGGTGCACGCCGACCGGACCTGGATCTCCGCCTACGACGTGAACCCCTTCGAGGTGCCGGACGCGGAGAAGGCGGCGCTGCTCGCCGACTGGAGCGCGCGCCTGCTGGCGGCCGACGGGGTGGCGCACGTGGACGCCTCGCTGCTCGCCGTGCACGAGAACAAGTTCTACGCCGACACCGCGGGCACCTCGACCACGCAGCAGCGGGTCCGGATCCACCCGCAGATCACCGCCGTCGCCGTGAACGGCACGACCGGCGAGTTCGACTCGATGCGCACCATCGCCCCGCCGGCGGGGCGCGGCTGGGAGTACCTGACCGGCACGGGCTGGGACTGGAACTCCGAGCTGGAGCAGATCCCCGGGCTGCTCGCCGAGAAGATGCGGGCCCCGAGCGTCGAGGCCGGGCGCTACGACCTGGTGGTGGACCCGTCCAACCTGTGGCTCACCATCCACGAGTCCATCGGCCACGCCACCGAGCTGGACCGGGCGCTGGGCTACGAGGCGGCGTACGCGGGGACCTCCTTCGCCACCTTCGACCAGCTGGGCAAGCTGAAGTACGGCTCCCCGATCATGAACGTGACGGGCGACCGCACCGCCGAGCACGGGCTGGCCACCGTCGGCTTCGACGACGAGGGCGTCCAGGCGCAGAGCTGGGACCTGGTCAAGGACGGCACCCTGGTCGGCTACCAGCTGGACCGGCGGATCGCGAAGCTGACCGGCCTCGGACGCTCCAACGGCTGCGCCTTCGCCGACTCCCCCGGGCACGTGCCCGTCCAGCGGATGGCGAACGTGTCCCTCCAGCCGGATCCGGGCGGGCTCTCGACCGAGGACCTGATCGGCGGGGTGGAGCGCGGGATCTACGTGGTCGGCGACCGCTCCTGGTCGATCGACATGCAGCGCTACAACTTCCAGTTCACCGGGCAGCGGTTCTTCCGCATCGAGAACGGCAGGCTGGCCGGGCAGCTGCGCGATGTCGCGTACCAGGCCACCACCACCGATTTCTGGGGCTCGATGGAGAAGGTCGGCGGCCCGCAGACCTACGTCCTGGGCGGCGCCTTCAACTGCGGCAAGGCCCAGCCGGGCCAGGTGGCGGCGGTCTCGCACGGCTGCCCGTCCGCGCTGTTCCGCGACGTGAACATCCTGAACACCACGCAGGAGGCCGGGCGATGAGCTCGTCTATTCGCATCACCAAGCCCCACGAGATCGTCGAGCGGGCCCTGGAGCTGTCCACCGCCGACGGATGCGTCGTCATCGCCGACGAGGGGTCGACCGCCAATCTGCGCTGGGCGGGCAACGCCCTGACGACGAACGGCGTGACCCGCGGCCGCACCCTCACGGTCATCGCCACGGTGAACGGCAAGGAGGGCACGGCCTCGGGGGTCGTCTCGCGCTCCGCCGTGACCTCGGACGACCTGGAGCCGCTGGTCCGGGCCGCCGAGGCGGCCGCCCGCGGGGCGGGCCCGGCCGAGGACGCCCAGCCGCTGGTCACCGGGACGCCGGCCTCGCCGGACTTCACCGACGCCCCGGCCGAGACCAGCTCGGCGGTGTTCGCGGACTTCGCCCCGGCCCTCGGCGAGGCCTTCGCCCGGGCCCGCCAGGGCGGCCGGGAGCTGTACGGCTTCGCCAACCACGAGCTGGTCTCCACGTACGTCGGCACCTCGACGGGGCTGCGGCTGCGGCACGACCAGCCGAACGGCACGCTGGAGCTCAACGCGAAGTCCCCGGACCGGCAGCGCTCCGCCTGGGCGGGCCGCTCGACCCGGGACTTCAAGGACGTGGACCCGACCGTGCTGGACGCGGAGCTCGCCGTACGGCTCGGCTGGGCGGAGCGGAAGATCGACCTGCCGGCGGGCCGGTACGAGACCCTGCTGCCCCCGACCGCCGTGGCGGACCTGCTGATCTACCAGATGTGGTCGGCCGCGGCCCGGGACGCGGTGGAGGGCCGTACGGTCTTCTCCAAGCCCGGCAGTGGCACCCGGCTCGGCGAGAAGCTGTCCGACCTGCCGCTCTCCCTGCGCAGCGACCCGAACGCGCCGGGCCTGGAGTCCGCGCCGTTCGTGATCGCGCACAGTTCCGGCGACGACGCCTCGGTGTTCGACAACGGCCTGCCCGTGCCGACGACCGAGTGGATCGCGGACGGTCACCTGAACCGGCTGACCACGACCCGGCACTCCGCGGGCCTGACCGGGATGCAGCTCTCGCCCGGCTTCGGGAACCTGATCCTGGACGCGGGCGGCGAGAAGTCGCTGGAGGAGATGGTCGCGGGCACCGAGCGGGGCCTGCTGCTGACCTGCCTCTGGTACATCCGCGAGGTGGACCCGGCGACGCTGCTGCTCACGGGCCTGACCCGGGACGGGGTCTACCTGGTGGAGAACGGGCAAGTGGTCGGCGAGGTCAACAACTTCCGGTTCAACGAGTCCCCGGTGGACCTGCTGTCGCGGGCCTCGGAGGCCGGCCGGACCGAGAAGACCCTGCCGCGCGAGTGGAGCGACTGGTTCACGCGCGCCGCGATGCCGGCCCTGCGCATCCCGGATTTCAACATGAGTTCGGTGAGCAAGGGCGTCTGACCACCTAGAATGTGCGGGTAGACCCCTCGTCCGCACCCCTACTCACTCCATCTCTCAAGGAGAGTCACGACCGTGACTGACATCGTCGACGAACTGAAGTGGCGCGGGCTCTTCGCCCAGTCCACCGACGAAGAAGCGCTGCGCAAGGCCTTCGCGGACGGTCCGGTCACCTTCTATTGCGGCTTCGATCCGACCGCGGCCTCGCTGCACGTGGGGCACCTGGTCCAGGTGCTCACCGTGCGCCGGCTCCAGCAGGCCGGGCACCGGCCGCTGGCGCTGGTCGGCGGGGCCACCGGGCAGATCGGCGATCCGCGACCGACGGCCGAGCGGACTCTGAACGACCCGGAGACCATCGCGAACTGGGTGGCCCGGCTGCGCACCCAGATCGAACCGTTCCTGTCCTTCGAGGGCGAGAACGCGGCGCTCATGGTGAACAACCTGGACTGGACGGCGGGCATGTCCGCCATCGAGTTCCTGCGGGACATCGGCAAGCACTTCCGGGTCAACAAGATGCTGACGAAGGACTCGGTCGCCAAGCGGCTCGACTCCGACCAGGGCATCAGCTACACCGAGTTCAGCTACCAGCTGCTCCAGGGCATGGACTTCCTGGAGCTGTACCGGCGCTACGGCTGCGTGCTCCAGCAGGGCGGCTCCGACCAGTGGGGCAACCTGACGGCCGGGCTCGACCTGATCCACCGGGTCGAGCCGGGCGCGGTCGTGCACGCGCTGGCGACCCCGCTGATGGTCAAGGCGGACGGCACCAAGTTCGGCAAGTCCGAGAGCGGGGCCGTGTGGCTCGACCCGGAGATGACCACGCCGTACGCGTTCTACCAGTTCTGGCTGAATGTGGATGACCGGGACATCTCCACCTACATGCGGATCCTGTCCTTCAAGTCCCGCGAGGAGCTTGAGGAGCTGGAGGCGCAGACCGCCGAGCGGCCGCAGGCGCGCGCCGCCCAGCGGGCGCTGGCGGAGGAGCTGACCACGCTCGTGCACGGCGCCGACCAGTGCGCCGCCGTGATCGCCGCGTCGAAGGCGCTGTTCGGCCAGGGCGACCTGGCGGAGCTGGACGAGGCCACGCTGGCCGCGGCCCTGTCCGAGCTGCCGCACGCCAAGGTGTCGGAGCTCGGCCTGGTGGTGGACCTGCTCGCGGAGACCGGTCTGGTCGCGAGCAAGTCGGCCGGCCGTCGGACCGTGAAGGAGGGTGGCGCCTACGTGAACAACGCGAAGGTCACCGCCGAGGACGCGGTCCCCGCCACGGAGGAGCTGCTGCACGGGCGCTGGCTGGTGCTGCGCCGGGGCAAGAAGAACCTCGCCGCGGTGGAGGTCACCGGTGCCTGACGCGTCGTAGGACGCCGCGGGGCACAACGGAGCACGGCGGAGGGGCCGGTTCGGACTCGTGGTCCGGCCGGCCCCTCCGTCATGACCCGTGGCGGGTCACGTCGTCTGCCGCTTGCCCTTGATCGCTCCGTACATCATCTCGCCGAGCGCGACGACGACGACCGCACCGACGAGCTGCAGCAGGTGCCTGGTCCAGTCGATGCCCTTGGTCTCGCCGACCCCGATCCAGGTGGCCACCGCGTTGCCGAGCACGGCACCGGCGATGCCGAAGAGGGTGGTCAGCCACAGAGGCTGGTGCTGCTTGCCCGGCAGGATGGCCTTGGCTATCAGCCCCAGCACGAACCCGACGATGATCGCCCACAACCAACCCATGTCGAGCCTCCTCCTGGCGCGTTGTGCGCACGTGGGCCCAGTCTCGGCCCATCCGGCGTACGGCGCATTTCGGACAGCTCCGTACGGGGGTCCCCCCTCTCCTCCCGGCGCCGGGGCGGGCGTACCGTGGGAGGGTCCGGGCCGGGAGTGCCCGGCGGGCGATCGGGTGGTGGAGCGTGGAGCGGACGAAGCGGCAGAAGCGGAACGGGGCCGAGGTCTTCCGGATCACCGGTGCGCGGATGGGCCTCGACGAGGACGTGCGCGGCCGTCAGCGGCGGTACGTGATCTCGATGGCCGTCAGGACCCTGTCGGTCATCGCGACCGTGCTGTTGTGGAACGTGCAGCGCCCCGTGGCGATCGTGACGCTGGTCGCCGGCGCCCTGCTCCCGTACATCGCCGTGGTCATCGCCAACGCCGGCCGCGAGTCGACTCCCTCGCTGCCCTCGCACTTCGTACCGGCCCCCGTAAGGCCTGCGCTGGACGCGGGAAACCTCAAGAAGAGCTCAGATCAATCATGAAGTTCCGGTGCACCGCACCGGGTCCTGCGTGACATACTGCTCACGCGCTCCGCATCCCCCGTCGGAGCGACGGACCGACGCCGGGCAGCTCCCCCCGTGGCTGCTCGGCGTCGCCATTCCGTTCTAATGTGGGGCTGTGAATTCCTCCAGCGCCCCCGGCTCCGACGAGACTCCCACCTGCTCCGCCAAGGGCTGCCGCGACGCGGCCGTGTGGGTCCTGGCGTGGAACAACCCGACGCTGCACACGCCGGAGCGGCGCAAGACCTGGCTGGCGTGCGAGGAGCACCGCGAACACCTGTCCCAGTTCCTGGGGGTCCGCGGATTCCTCAAGGATGTCGTGAAGATCGACGAGTGGGTGCAGCCGGAGGGCTCGGAACGCCTCCGCTGAACGCGGCCGCCGAAGCCCCGCCGACTCCGCCGACCCTGCCCCGGGTGGGTCAGCCGCCGATCGCGGACATCGGGCGGTCGGGCTGCAGGAACGAGGGGTCGTCGAGGCCGGACCCGGCCTTCTTGCCCCACATCGCGACCTTCCAGAGCCGGGCGATCTCCTCGTCCGGGGCGCCCGAGCGCAGGGCGGCGCGCAGGTCCGACTCCTCGGTCGCGAACAGGCACGTACGCACCTGGCCGTCGGCCGTGAGCCTCGTACGGTCGCAGGCGCCGCAGAACGGGCGGGTGACCGAGGCGATGACGCCGACGGTGGCGGGGCCGCCGTCGACCACCCAGCGCTCGGCCGGGGCGGAGCCGCGCTCGTCGGCGCCCTCCTCGGTGAGCGTGAAGCGGGTGCGCAGGGATTCCAGGATGTCCCCGGCGGTGATCATGCCGTCGCGCTTCCAGCCGTGCTGGGCGTCGAGCGGCATCTGCTCGATGAAGCGCAGTTCGTACTCGTTCTCCACGGCCCAGGCGAGCAGGTCGGGGGCCTCGTCGTCGTTGAGGCCGGGCATGAGCACGGCATTGACCTTGACGGGGGTCAGGCCGGCCTCGCGGGCGGCGGTCATGCCCTCGATGACGTCCTTGTGCCGGTCGCGGCGGGTGAGGGTCTTGAACACCTCGGGCCGCAGGGTGTCCAGGGACACGTTGACCCGGTCCAGGCCGGCGGCCTTCAGGGCCTGCGCGGTGCGCTTCAAACCGATGCCGTTGGTGGTCAGCGACATCCTGGGGCGGGGCTCCAGGGCCGCGCACCGCTCGACTATCCCGACCAGGCCGGGCCGCAGCAGCGGCTCACCGCCGGTGAAGCGGACCTCGGTGACGCCCAGCTGCGTGACCGCGATGCGGATCAGCCGGACGATCTCGTCGTCACTGAGCAGGTCCGACTTGCCGAGCCACTGCAGGCCCTCTTCGGGCATGCAGTAGGTGCACCGGAGGTTGCACCGGTCGGTCAGCGAGACGCGCAGGTCAGTGGCCACGCGGCCGTAGGTGTCGAGAAGCACTGTGGGCCCCTCCCCCGTCCGGAAGTAGAGGTACGCGCAACATTGGATCTACTTCACGCGTTCTCTTTCGAGACTACGGGACGTCTGCGTCATCCAGAGGTGCCCGAATGAACGAGACGTGACGTGGCCGCGTCGTAGGGATCTACGACGCGGCCACGCTGGGTGTTCGGACGATGTCAGTGCGCCCCTGTTCCGGTGAGGGAGCGGACCTCCAGCTCGGCGAACTTCTGGGGATCGGCCTCCTCCTTGGAGAGGACGGTTCCCAGCCAGCCCAGCAGGAAGCCGAGGGGGATCGAGATGATGCCCGGGTTCTCCAGCGGGAACCAGAAGAAGTCGGCGTCCTTGAACATCGAGGTGGGCTTGCCGGAGACGACCGGCGAGAACAGGACCAGGCCGACCGCGGAGACCAGCCCGCCGTAGATGGACCAGAGGGCGCCCTGGGTGGTGAAGCGCTTCCAGAAGAGGCTGTAGAGGATCGTCGGCAGGTTCGCGGAGGCGGCGACCGCGAAGGCGAGCGCGACCAGGCCGGCCACGTTCAGGTCGCGGGCGAGGGCGCCCAGGCCGATGGCGACGGCTCCGATGACGACGGTGGACCAGCGGGCCGCGCGCATCTCCTCCTTCTCGGTGGCCCTGCCCTTGCGGATCACGTTCACGTACAGGTCGTGCGCGAAGGACGAGGAGGAGGCGAGGGTGAGGCCCGCGACGACGGCCAGGATGGTGGCGAAGGCGACCGCGGAGATCACGGCGAGCAGGATGGCGCCGCCGGTGGAGTCGGGGCCGCCGCCGACGGCCTGGGCGAGCAGCGGTGCGGCGGTGTTGCCGGCCTTGTTGGACTTGATGATCTCGGCGCGGTCGAGCAGCGCCGCGGCGCCGAAGCCGAGGGCGATCGTCATCAGGTAGAAGCCGCCGATGATGCCGATGGCCCAGAGGACGGACTTACGTGCGGCCTGCGCGGTGGGCACCGTGTAGAAGCGGATCAGGATGTGCGGCAGGCCGGCGGTGCCGAGGACGAGGGCGAGGCCGAGCGAGATGAAGTCCAGCTTGGAGGTCGAGTCCTTGCCGTACTTGAGGCCGGGCTCGAGGAACTTCGCCCCTTGTCCGCTGTTCTCGGCTGCCTTGCCCAGCAGGTCGGAGATGTTGAAGTTGAACTTCACCAGCACCAGGAGGGTGATCAGCAGGGCGCCCGCGATCAGCAGTACCGCCTTGATCATCTGGACCCAGGTGGTGCCCTTCATACCGCCGATCGTCACGTAGACGATCATCAGTACGCCGACCAGCGCGACGACGGCCACCTTGCCGCCGTCACTGGTGATGCCCAGGAGCAGCGAGACGAGCACGCCGGCGCCGGCCATCTGGGCGAGCAGGTAGAAGATCGAGACCACGATGGTGGAAGTGCCGGCGGCGGTACGGACGGGCCGCTGGCGCATCCGGTACGCGAGGACGTCGCCCATCGTGTAGCGGCCGGAGTTGCGCAGCGGCTCGGCCACGAGCAGCAGGGCGACCAGCCAGGCGACGAGGAAGCCGATGGAGTAGAGGAAGCCGTCGTAGCCGAAGAGGGCGATGGCTCCGGCGATGCCGAGGAAGGACGCGGCGGACATGTAGTCGCCGGAGATGGCGAGGCCGTTCTGGAAGCCGGTGAACTGGCGGCCGCCCGCGTAGAAGTCGGAGGCGTCCTTGGTCTGGCGGCCGGCCCAGACGGTGATGATCAGGGTGGCGACGACGAACAGCCCGAACAGTGTGATGATCAGCGGGCGGTGCTCGGAGGCACCCGCGGCGAGCGTCGTCAGGTGCTGCGTGCCGCTCATTCGGCGGCCACCATCCGCGCCTTGATGGCCTCGGCCTTGGGGTCGAGCTTCGCGGACGCGTACCGGGCGTAGAGCCAGGCGATCAGGAAGGTCGTCGCGAACTGGGCGAGGCCGAGCACGAGGGCGACGTTGATGTTGCCGAAGACCTTGGTCCCCATGAAGCCGCCGGCGTAGTTGGACAGAAGGACGTAGAGCAGGTACCAGGCGATGAAGGCCACGGTGAGCGGGAAGGCGAAGGAGCGGTAGGAGCTGCGCAGTTCGCCGAATTCCGCGCTCTGGTGGACGGTCGAGTAGTCATCTGCCGTGGGGCCCGCCAGGGGCGTTCCCGCGCTGCCCGGCGGCGGCGCTGCTTCGGTGGTCACGGGGGGCTCTCCTTGTGACGCGGGTGCGGTGGGGACGACGGACAAAACAACCTCCGTGTGGGGGGACGGCGGTGCCGAGCCCCCTGTCAACGGCACGTACGGCACGTCGGGACGGTTCAGCACCCATTGATTCTTCGGAAACTGATTTCTCGAACTGATGGCGTAGAGGCGAACGGCGACGCTAGGTTCGCTTGTCATGCACCCGTCCGACGCGACCGCGTGCGGGCGGCTTTCGAAGATGATCTGGAGAACCCATGGATCAGCTGGGGTCACGTGCGCCCAAGAAGCGCAGTCGTGCTCTCGCCGTACCGGTCGGCCTGGCTCTCACCGCTTCGCTCGCCCTCCTGCCCGCGGTCTCGGCCTCCGCCGCCCCGCTGGGCACCACGGCCGACGCGGCGGCGGCCTCGAAGGCCGACACGTCCGGCCCCAAGCTGTCGTACGTGGCCAACCTGAACGCGTACGCCACCGTGAAGGCGGCGAAGAAGGCGATCGAGCGGGCCGGTGGAACGGTGGTGACGGCCTATGAGCAGATCGGGGTCGTCGTCGCACACTCGCAGAACCCGGACTTCGCCAAGCAGCTGCGGGCCCAGCGCGGCCTGTTCGTGTCGGTCGGCGCCACCCGGACGGCCCCGATGTCGGCCGTGCAGACCACCGAGGAGGGCACGACCCAGCAGCTGAGCGCGGCGGACGCCGCCAAGGCGGCGGCAGCGGCCCAGGAGGGTCAGGAGCCGCTGGAGCCCAACCAGTGGGACCTGCGGACGATCAAGGCCGACAAGGCTCACAAGATCAACGATGGCAGCCGGAACGTCACGGTGGGCATCATCGACACGGGCGTGGACGACACCCACCCCGATCTCGCCCCGAACTTCTCCAAGAGCCAGTCGGCCAACTGCGTGGGCGGCGTCGCCGACACCACCGAGGGCGCCTGGCGCCCGTACGCCGACGGCAGCGACCACGGCACGCACGTGGCCGGCACCATCGGAGCCGCGCGCAACGGCATCGGCGTCAGCGGTGTCGCGCCGGGCGTGAAGATCGCCGCGATCAAGGTGAGCGAGCCCGGGACCAGCCTCTTCTACACCGAGGCGGTCGTCTGCGGCTTCATGTTCGCCGCCGAGAAGGGGATCGAGGTGACCAACAACAGCTACTACGTCGACCCCTGGCTCTTCAACTGCAAGTCCGACGACGACCAGAAGGCGCTGGTGGAGGCCATCGGGCGGGCCACCAAGTACTCCGAGCGCAAGGGCACGCTGCACGTCGCCTCGGCCGGCAACTCCGACCAGGACCTGGCGGCCGACTCCCTCGTCGACGAGACCAGCCCGAACGACACCACCCCGGTGCCGCGCACCATCGATCCCAAGGTCTGCCTGGACCTGCCGACGCAGCTGCCGGGTGTGGTCACCGTCTCGGCGACCGGCGACCAGGGCCTGCGCTCGTACTACTCCAGCTACGGCCTCGGGGTCGTGGACGTGGCCGCCCCCGGCGGCGACAAGTGGCAGGTCCCGAACACCCCGGACGCCAACGGCCGCGTGCTGTCGACCGTCCCGGGCGGGCTCTACGGCTACAAGCAGGGCACCTCGATGGCCGCGCCGCACGTCTCGGGCGTCGCCGCGCTCCTCAAGAGCGCCCACCCGTCGGCCACGCCCTCGCAGCTCCAGGCGATGCTCAAGGCCCAGTCGACGAAGGCGTCCTGCCCGACGCAGATCTACGACGCCGCGGGCACCCTGGTCGACGCCACCACCTGCAAGAGCAAGTGGGGCCAGACGGGCTACTACGGCTACGGCGTGATCGACGCGCTCAAGGCCGTGAAGTAGCGCCCTTCACGCCCGTCGTGCCCTTCGTACGGCGGCGGTGAAAAGGGCGGGCCGGGCGGGGAATCACCCCGCCCGGCCCGCCCTCCCGTTCAACCCGTCAGCCGGTCAGCCGGTCAGCCGGTCAGCCGGTCAGGGCTTGATCATGACCTTGAGCGCGCTGCGGTCGTCCATCGCCCGGTAGCCGTCCGGGACCTCGTCCAGGGACACGGCCCGGTCAAAAACCGGAGCCGGGTCGATCGCGCCGCTGAGGACGTCCTCCAGCAGCTCCGGTATGTAGGCGCGGACCGGGGCCACACCACCGCGCAGCGTGATGTTGCGGTCGAACATGACGCCGAGGTCGAGGCCCGTGCCGCTGCCGTGCGGGACGCCGACGTAGCCGATGGCCCCGCCGTCGCGGGTGATGTTCACGGCGGTGCGCATGGACTGCTCGGTGCCGACCGCCTCGATGACCGCGTGCGCGCCCCGGCCGCCGAGGAGCTCGCGCACGGCCGCCTCGGCCGCCTCGCCCCGCTCGGCGACGACATCGGTGGCCCCGAAGAGCTTGGCTATGTCGGTACGTACGGTGTGACGGCCCAGCGCGATGATGCGCTCGGCGCCCAGCCGCTTGGCGGCGAGGACGCCGCACAGGCCGACCGCGCCGTCACCGACGACGGCGACCGTGGAGCCCTCGCGCACGCCCGCGCCCAGCGCGGCGTGGTGACCGGTGCCCATGACGTCGGACAGGGCGAGGAGCCCGGTCAGCAGGTGGTCGTCGGAGACGGCCTCGGCGGGCAGCTTCACCAGGGTGCCGTCGGCGTGCGGGACGCGGACGGCCTCGCCCTGGCCTCCGTCGTGACCGACCGAGCCCCAGAAGCCGCCGTGCTCGCAGGAGGTGAACAGGCCCTCGACGCAGTATTCGCAGGTGCCGTCCGACCACATGAAGGGCGCGACGACGAGGTCGCCGGCGCGCAGGCCGGACACGGCCGAGCCGGTCTCCTCGACGATGCCCAGGAACTCGTGGCCGATGCGCTGGCCGGGCTGGCGCGCGGCCTCGCCGCGGTAGGCCCACAGGTCGCTGCCGCAGATACAGGCACGCAGGACGCGGACGACGGCGTCCTCGGGGCGCTGGATCGCAGCGTCGGGCACCTCCTCCACGCGGATGTCGTGCGGGGCGTGGATGACGGTGGCGCGCATGGTGGTGCAGTCCTCCGGCTCGGGGTAATTCAGTCTTGTACGACTGACGACCGTCCTACGGTACGCCTGCTTCGCGGGTGGTCGCGCCGGTGGCCAGCAGGTACTGGGCGGCCAGGTAGGTGGCCATGATCCAGAAGTCCGGGCGGGGCAGCTGGGGCCACTCCGCGACGCCGGAGGCGATGAGGGTGTCCGAGAGCAGGAACAGCGCACCGCCGATACCGGCCCGCACGCCGAGGGCGCTGGAACGGAAGGCCATGGCGGTGAGCAGCAGGCTGTAGCCGGCCACCGGGATCCGCAGATCGGCCGGGAGATCGGACCACAGCAGTGCGACGGTGCCGAGGAGCGCGAGCGCGTACCCGCCCCCGAGCAGCGGGTTCGCGGGCCGCTTGCCGAACAGTACGAGGTAGCAGACGTGCCCGACGGCGAAGGAGCCCATACCGACGAGGAAGGCGATCTCGGCGTCGAAGAGCAGGGCCAGGTCCCCGCCCCAGCCGAACAGCAGGGCGGCGAGCAGCAGGCGGGGCGCGCCGCGGGTGGCCATGTGGGTCACCAGCAGCGGCATGAGCAGCGGCTTGGCGATGACGTGGCCGAGGTGCCAGCCGGCCAGCAGCGAGACGAGGTCGACGGCGGCGGCCACGGCGAAGGCCACGAGGGCGATACGGCCCAGGCGCTCCCTCGTGGCGGGCTCGCGGTCGGCGGCCCAGGAGGGAGCGGGGCGGCCCGGGGACTCGGCGGTGCTCACGCGCTGGTCTCCTGCACGGAGGGCCGGGTCTCGGCGGCGGGCGCGGGGGCGGGGGCCTCGGGGGCGGAGGACGGTGCCGGGACTGCGGTCTGCCGGGCCGAGGCCGGCTGCCAGCCGGGGCCGCGGAAGACCCGGCCGGCGCGCTCGCTCCAGCTCCCGGCGGCGCGTACGTCGCGGGCGATGGCGGCGTACTCGTGGGTGGCCACGCGCAGCGGGTTGTGGGTGCCGATGTTCTTGGTGAGGCCGTAGACGGGCCGGTCGGTCTCCCCCACCCAGGAACCGAACATCCGGTCCCAGATGATCAGGATGCCGCCGTAGTTGCGGTCCAGGTAGCCGCCCTGCGAGGCGTGGTGGACGCGGTGGTGGGAGGGCGTGTTGAAGACGTACTCGTAGGGCCGCGGCAGCTTCCCGATGCGCTCGGTGTGGACCCAGAACTGGTAGAGCAGGTTGAGTCCGTAGCAGAACGGGATCGCCGCCGGATGCACGCCGAGGGCCACCATGGGCAGGTAGAACCACCAGGTGGTGGCGCTGGTCCAGGGCTGGCGCAGGGCGGTGGTGAGGTTGAACCGCTTGCTGCTGTGGTGGACCACGTGGCAGGCCCACAGGATGCGGATGACGTGGTGGAGGCGGTGCTGCCAGTAGTACAGGAAGTCCTGGACGAGCAGCATCAGCAGGGCGGTCCACCACAGGAACGGCACGCGCAGCGGGGTCAGTTCGTAGACGGCGGTGAAGGCCGCGACGACCGGGATCTTCCAGAGCAGGTCGAAGCCGATACTGCCCAGCCCCATGGTGATGCTCGTGGCGGCGTCCTTGGTGTCGTAGCCGGCGGCATCCTCGTCGGGATGGAGCCGGTAGCTCACCACCTCAATGACGGTGAGCAGCACAAAGGCAGGTATGGACCACAGCACGACATCGGGCAGGTTCGGCATGTCCCGCACCATAGAGGCGCTGTCGGGGGTGCCGCTAGGGGTTGTTACCGATCGGTATCCATCGGGGTTACCAGCGGTTCGCGAGATGATGTCCGCGCCAAGGGGGAGCGCCTGCCGCTGCCGGAGGAGTTCCTCCGCGCCTCGGGCGTACCGCTCTCGGCGCCGGCCGGGTGGGTCGAGGACCTCATGCTGAGCGGCCGGGCGCTGGTCCTGGTGGACGGGGTCGACGAGGTCCCCCAGCGGCTGCGCACCCGCACGCAGACCTGGCTTCGCTCGCTGGTCTCCGCCTTTCCGAAGGCGCGGTACGTGGTGACCACGCGCCCGTCGGCGGTCCCGGAGGACTGGCTGACGGGGCAGGGATTCGCCCCGCACTCGATGCTGCCGATGGAGCAGCAGGACATCCGGGCCTTCGTGGCGCACTGGCACGCCGCGGCGCGCGCGGAGGGGCAGGAGGTGGACGCGTACGAGGCCTCGCTGCTGGAGGCGGTCACCTCCCGGCGGGACCTGGCCCGGCTGGCGACGAACCCGCTGATGTGCGCGCTGCTGTGCGCCCTGAACCAGGACCGCCGGATGCAGCTGCCCCGGGCCCGCAAGGAGCTGTACGACGCGGCGCTGGACATGCTGCTGGTGCGGCGGGACACCGAGCGGGACATCTGCGGGGTCGAGGGGGTCCACCTGACCCGCGAGGAGCAGATCGGTCTGCTCCAGCGGCTCGCGTACTGGCTGATCCGCAACGGCCAGCTGGAGACCTCCCGGGCCGAGGCCGTCGAGATGGTGGGCGAGTGGCTCGACGCGATGCCGCAGGTGCGGGTGCAGGGCGGGGCCGAGCAGGTCTTCACCCACCTGCTGATCCGCAGCGGCCTGCTCCTGGAGCCGACCCCGGGGTCGGTGGTCTTCGTCCACCGCACCTTCCAGGACTACCTGGGCGCCAAGGCGGCGGTGGAGTCGCGGGACTTCGGCGTGCTGGTGAAGAACGCGCAGGACGACTCCTGGGACGACGTGGTTCGCATGGCGGTGGGCCACGCCCGGACGAACGCGCCCGCCTGCTGCGCGGCCTGCTCCGCCGGGCGGACCGGGTCAAGGGCGCCCGCAACCGGCTCGTCCTCCTGGCGGCGGCCTGCCTGGAACACGCCCCCGAGCTGGACCGGGGGGTCGCCACGGCGGTGATGGGACGCGCCATGGACCTGCTGCCGCCCCGCGGCCCGGAGCAGGCCGAGGAACTGGCCAGGGCGGGCGCATTGGTCCTGGATCTGCTGCCGTCCCCGGCGGAGACGCCCAGCGATTCGGAGGTGGCGGGGACCATCCGTACGGCGGCCCTGCTCGGCGGGGAGCGCGCCCTGTCGGTGATCCGCCGGTTCCGCGGGGAGACCCGCCCGGCGGCGGTGCAGGAACTCGACGACGCCTGGGGCCGGTTCGATGCCCGCACGTACAGCGACGCGGTCCTCGCGGACGCCACTTTGGGCGCCGGAGTGCTGACGGTACGGACTCCCGAGCAGCTCGCCTGCCTGGAGGACCTCGACCAGTACGAACGCCTGCGGCTTTTCGGCATCCGCACGATCCCTGCCGAGGTCGCGTCACGGCGGGGCCTGCGGGACCTGTACGTGCTGGACTCGCCCGACCTGACCGACATCGAGCCGCTCGCCGCACTGCGCGGGCTGACCCACCTCAGCCTGAACGACTGCCGCGGCATGAGCGACCTCGGCCCTCTCTCGGACCTGGCGCTGAAGAGCCTGTTCACCATCGGCACGCCGCGGGTCACGCTGGGGATCCTGGACCGGCTGCCCGGCCTGACCGCCTTGGGGCTGGGTGGAACGGGCGGCCTCCCCTCCGTGGGAGAGTTTCCGGGACTGCCCGCCCTGACCGGCCTGTGGCTCTACGAGGGGACGGAGGACATGTCCCTGGACGGCCTGGAGCGCTGGCCCGACCTCGACATACTCAGCGTCACGGGAAGCCGTCAGAGCCATGAACTGCGGACCGTACGGCGACCTCCGGACCTCACCCGGTTGCAGATGATCCACCATCATGACCTGGACCCGGCGGAGCTGTTGCGGTTCCCCCGGCTGGCCACGCTGTGGCTGGCCGACTGCCGGCTCACCGCCGGCACGGGAGCGTGGCGGGAGCTGACCGGGCTGACCAGCCTCACCTTCAGCGCCTGCCACACGGTTGACCTCACCCCTCTGGCCGGGCTGCCGGAACTGACCGTCCACGTGTACCGCGGCACGGAAGTGCTCGGCGCCGACCCGTTCCCGCCGGAGCGGCTCCTGCTCAAGGCCTGAGCCGCCGCGGCGGGATCCGGTGTCACCAGACGCGGACCGAGCCGCCGCGGGCGAAGGCCGGGCTGGTGGCCTGCGGGGGCACGGCCGTCAACGGCTCGGCGATCTCCGAGACCAGCGGGCCGTGCTTCGCCGCGACCGCGTCCAGCACGGCGAGGTCGAAGCCGTACACGCGCGCCGCGTTGCCGCCGACCATCGCGGCGACCTCCTCGCGCGGGAGGCCCGCGTAGGCGATGCGGAGGCCTTCGCGGGAGAAGGGGGTGGTGCCCTCGTCGTGGGGGTAGTCGCTGCCCCACATGATCTTGTCGAGGCCGATCCGTTCCCGCAGCGGGACCTCGTGGGGGCGCATGAAGCTCGCTCCCACGAAGCAGTTGTCCCGCCACACCTCGCTCGGGCCCCTGCCCATCGACTCCGCGAGCCCCGCCCCGAATTTGGACTCGGCCGTGGCCGACGCCGCGACCAGGCGGCCGTGGTAGTAGTCCAGCATCTCCAGCACGCCGGGGATCCACCCCGAGCCCTGCTCCGTCAGGACCAGCTTGAGGCCCGGGTGGCGGCGGAAGGCCCCGCCGAAGACGAGGTGCCACAGGGCGCGGTGCGAGAACCAGGTGGTCTCCACCATGAAGACGGCCCTCGCCGCCGGTTCGTCGCCCAGCGGCGGTGAGGCCGACCCGCCGTGGTGGTTGACCGGGACGTCGAGCTCGTCGCACACCGCCCAGATGGGGTCGTAGGCGGCGGAGTAGAGCTCCGGGACCGTGGAGCCGGGCGGGACGCCCGGCAGCAGGATGCCGCCCGTCAGGCCGGCCGCCTTCGCCCGGCGGATCTCCCCGACCGCCGCGTCCACGTCGTTCAGCAGGATCTGCGCCACCCCCGCCCGGCGCCCCGGCGCGTCCGCGCAGAAGTCCGCCAGCCAGCGGTTGTGCGCCTGGAGCCCCGCCCACCGCATCTCGCACTCGGCGGCCGTCGGCGGCTGGGCCATCAGGGAGGCCTTGGGGAAGAACGGCGGGATGGTGTTGGGGAAGACGACCTCGGCGACGATGCCGTCGGCCTCCAGCTCCGCGAGGCGCCGCGCCGAGTTCCAGTTACGGTCGGCGGTGTCCGCGAGGAGGTCCTCGTACGGGTTCACGTACGTGGCGGCCCAGGCGTCGAAGTCCTCGTGGTGGCGCTTCTCCAGGTACGGCCTGTAGTCCAGCAGGTCGGCGCCCGCGTGACAGTCGGCCGAGATCACCGTGTAGCGGTCCTCGGACGTCACGGGTTCACCCCCAGGACCGGGAAGTCGTTGTCGGTGAGCCAGTGGCGGCCCACCTCGCGGGAGCGGGCCCAGGAGGCCTCCACCGCCGTCTGGTCCGGGGACTGGCCCAACTCCGCCGGGGTGGGGCCGATGCGGCGGGCGATCGGGGCCAGCTTCGCGGTGTCGAAGCCGAAGACCTCGGCCGCCGCGAGTCCGAGCATCCTGCGGGTCTCCGCGACCGGGATGTCGTGGAAGGTGTTCTTCAGCCAGGTCCGGGTGTTCGGCCAGGTGCCTTCGGGGTGCGGGAAGTCCGAGCCCCACAGGATGTTGTCGACGCCGATCTCGTAGCGCTGCGCCAGCTCCCGGCGCTTGGTGTTCGTCGCGCAGATGAAGACCTGGCGGTCCAGGTACTCGCTCGGCGGCCGCTTCAGCTCCTCGAACGGCGAGAGCTTCTTGCCGCCGTGCGCGCCCAGGTAGAGCCGGTCCATGAACCACAGCTGGTTGGGCAGCCACCAGCAGCCCGACTCGGCGACGCCGAACTTCAGGCCGGGGTGGCGCTCGAAGACCCCGGACCAGAGCAGGAACCACAGCGGCCGGGCCGGCCACCAGGTGACCTCGGAGACGAAGATGCCCAGGTGGTCGCCGTACTCGTGGCGCGGCGAGGACCCGGAGTGGGTGACGATCGGCATCTGCGTCTCGGCCGCCGCCGCCCAGACGGGGTCGTAGCGGCGGTCGTGGTAGGGCGCCTTGTCCACCCACATCGCGGGGATCATCAGCGCCCCCAGCCCGGACTCCTTGGCCCGGTGGATCTCGGCGACGACCTTCTTCGGCTCGCCGGTGATGGGGAGCAGGGCGACTCCGCAGTGGCGTTCCGGGTGCTGCCCGACGAACTCGGCGAGCCAGCGGTTGTGCGCCTGGGCGCCCGCCATGCCGAGCTCGGGGTCCTGGTCGCCGGAGAGGCCGAGGCCGACGCCGAAGGGGGCGGCGGTCTGGCTGTCGACGGCGTCCGCGTCGGGGAAGACGACCTCGGCGGCCACGCCGTCGCCGTCGAGTTCCTTCAGCCTCTGGCCGGTGTCCCAGCCGCCCTTGAGGCCTTCCTCGTGGTCGTGGAACCACTTCTCGGCGAAGGCCTCGTTGCGGACGCCCAGGCGGGTGGCCTCCGCGCGGCGGGCGTCGCGCTCGCCGAGGAACTCGTCGAATGCGGGGTGGAAGCGGGAGTCCAGGTAGGGCCGGTACTGCTCGGTGGGCAGGCCCGCGTGGCAGTCGGAGGAGATGATCAGGTACGGGTCTTCGTTCGTACTCACCACAGACGCCCCTCAGTCGAGGATGAAGCTTTCCAGGTAGGCGGGGTTGGACCGGTCGAGCATCGACTGCGACCGGGCGCGGATCTGCCGGTCGCTGTGCTCGCCGGCCGGGAGCATCCAGAAGCGGTCGGCGCGGATGCCGTCGACGACGTGCTCGGCGACCTCCTCGACCGGGGTGAAGCGCACCTCGTGGCCGGCCTGCTTCATCGCGGCCTCGTACTGGTCGAGGCTGCGGTACGGGGCCTTGCGCGGCCGCTGCTTCGCATACCGCTCGGGCCGGTTTCGGTGCGACTCCCACAGTCCGGTGCGCAGCATGTGCGGTCCGGGGAAGAGGACGGAGGCCCCGACGGCGGCTCCCTCCGCCTTGAGGTGGGCGTAGAGCGACTCGGTCATGGTGACCACGGCCGCCTTGGTGACGGCGTACACGGAGGCGGTGGGCAGGGGGGCGATGCCGCCGTCGCCCGAGGAGGTGTTGACGATGTGGCCGGGCACGCCGGAGGCGATCATGCGGGGGACGAAGGCCTGGATGCCGTGGAAGACCCCCCACACATTGACGGAGAAGGCCCACTTCCAGTCGTTGGGCTCGTGCTCCCACATCCGGCCCTCGGCTCCGGAGCCGACGCCCGCGTTGTTGCAGAGCACGTGCACGGCGCCGAAGGTCTCGTAGGCGGCGTCCGCCAGCGCGGTCACGGAGTCGCGGTCGCTGACGTCGACCACCCTGGCGAGGACCTGGGCGCCGTCCGCGACGAGTTCGTCGGAGGCCTTGCGCAGGGCGGACTCCTCCACGTCGGCGAGGACCACCTTCAGTCCTTCGGCGGCGAAGCGGTGGGCCATCGCGAGGCCGATGCCGCCGGCCGCTCCGGTGACGACGGCCACCTGTCCCGGTTCGAGTCGCATGTCAGACACTCCCCTCGGGCGGTCCGTCGAGGATCTGCAGGGGGTCGTCGTAGCGCTGGTGGATGTACGGGAGCAGAGCCCGGGCGCTGACCCGCTCCACGACCCGGCCCTTCTGGTCGGTGGTCTTCTCCCCGATGGTGATCTCCACGATCCGGCGGACGGGAAGGTCGGCGACCGGGTCGAACATCGACTCCCGCAGCACGACGTCCCCGGTGACGTGCTCCAGCTTGCGGACCTTCTCGTTGCGGGTGCAGTGCACGAGCACCGGGTCGATGTCGAATCCCGAACCGTCCACCGCGGGGAGGAACTTGAAGTAGAAGTCGGTTTTCCGGGCGGGCTCGGGCAGCGGCAGTACGCGGTCCACCGCGCCACGCACCTCGACGAACGCGATGCCGTGCCGGGCGAGGGAGGCGTGGACGACGAGGCCGTCGCGCTCCACGGTGACCTCGCCCAGCTTCTTCGGCTCGCCGAAGACCTCGCGGCCGCCGGTCAGGGCGCGCTCGTGGGTCATCGGCATGACCAGGGGGTACCAGCCCTCGACCCCGTCGTGCCGGGCGGCGACGGCCACCGAGCCGGCGCCGAGCGGGTAGCCGGGCAGGTCGACCTTGCTGATGTTGGCCCGTACGAGGGGCCGGTCGGCCGGTTTCAGCGGCGGCGGCAGGACGGCCGCCACCACGTCGGGGTCGCTCTCCCAGACGGCCACGACACCGGTGGACCAGATGTCGGGGAGCTTCGAGCTCTTCTCGCGCGACGCCGCGATCTCGGCCTCGGTCCGCGCTCCGTACCGTACGCGTGCCATCTCTCGCACCATCCCTCAACTCGGGGTCGGGTCTGTAACACAGTTACACCGCCACCGATGAAGGGTAAAGACCCCTGCACGCAACAGAATTGACGAGCCGACAGATTGGTGGTGGACGGCCGTGGCCAGAACCACGCTCACCCGCGACGAGGTACTGGAGGCCGCCGCCTCGCTGGTCAAGCAGCACGGCCCGGCCGCCCTCACCATGCGCAAGCTCGCCGCCGAGCTGGGGACCGCGGTGACGTCCATCTACTGGCACGTCGGCAACCGGGAGTCCCTCCTCGACGCGCTCGTGCAGCGCACCGTCGACGAGATGGGCGCGATCCGGCCGGCCGGCCACACCCCCGCCGAGCGGATCCTGACGGTGGCCCGGATCCTGCGCCGCGAACTGCGCGCGCGTCCGCACCTGATCGCGATGGTCCACGAACGCGGGCTCACCGAGCGGATGTTCCTGCCCGCCCAGCAGGCGCTCGTCCACGAGGTGCACGCCGCCGGGCTGCGCGGCTCCCGGGCGGCGGACGCGGTGCGCGCCGTCCAGTTCCAGGTCGTCGGGTACCTGCTGGTCGAACGCAACCGCGAACGCGCTCCCGCGCAGTCCCCGGCCGAGAGCGAGCTCCGGGACCCGGCCACGGCCCCCCACGACCCGGCCCTCGCCCGCGCCCTGGCCCGCCCGGCGGACCCGGACCGGCTGTTCCTGCTGTCCGTGCGGGCCCTGGTGCACGCCCTGCTCGAGCCGGGTCCGTAGACCGGCACGGCCACAGCTGTCAGTCGGGGCCGATATCCTCTGTGACCATGCTCGCCGACCGTACGACCGCAGAGACGATGTGGCCGACCGCGTACCCACAGGGGTACGCGGTCGTCGACGTGGAGACCACCGGACTCGCTCGCGACGACCGGATAGTCTCCGCAGCCGTCTACCGGCTCGACGCCCAGGGCAATGTGGAGGACCACTGGTACACGCTGGTCAACCCGCGGCGCGACCCGGGACCGGTGTGGATCCACGGGCTGACGAGCGCGATGCTCGCCGACGCCCCGCTCTTCGAGGACATCGCCGAGGAGTTCGCCGACCGGCTCGCGGACCGGGTGCTGGTCGCGCACAACGCCATCTTCGACTGGCAGATGATCGCCAGGGAGTACGCGCGGGCCGCGGCGACCGCGCCGGTCCGCCAGCGGCTTTGCACCATCGCCCTGTCGAAGGAACTGGGCCTGCCGCTGCCCAACCACAAGCTGGAGTCGCTCGCCGCGCACTTCGGCGTGGTCCAGCAGCGTGCCCACCACGCACTCGACGACGCCCGGGTGCTCGCGGAGGCGTTCCGCCCCTCGCTGCACGCGGCCGCGGAGGGCGGCGTACGGCTGCCGCTGCTGGAATGCCGGCCGCTGACCGAGTGGTCGGACTCCGCCGCCACCCCGAGGGTGGGGTACCAGTCCTCCTACCGGGGCGGCAGCTGGCGGCCCTCGCGCAAGCGGCCGCCGTGCCCGCACCCGAATCCTGGGCGCTACGAGGACAGCAAGCCGCTGAAGCAGGGCATGCGGATCGCCTTCTCCGGTGACACCTCGGTGGAGCGGGAGCTGTTGGAGGACCGTGCGGTCGAGGCGGGCCTGCACATCGCGACGAGTGTGTCGCGGCTCACCAGTCTCCTGGTGACCAACGACCCCGACTCCGCGACCTCCAAGACGGTCAAGGCGAAGAGCTTCGGCACCCCGGTCGTCGACGAGGCGGCCTTCACACAGCTGCTGCGGGACGTGGCTCCGGCCGAGTCCTGATCCGGACGGCCGTTGCGCCGGCCGGGTGCAGGCGCGGCGACTCACCCCGCTGGATCTTGTTCCGTCCCTTCCCCGTGCGCAGCATTCGGCGCATGGCACGTTGTGAGGTCTGCGGAAACGATTACGGCATGTCCTTCGAGGTGCACGCGCAGGGCGCCGTGCACGTCTTCGACTGCTTCTCCTGCGCCATCCACCGCATGGCGCCCGTCTGCGAGCACTGCCGGGTCTCGATCATCGGCCAGGGCGTCGAGGTCGAGGGGCAGTGGTTCTGCGGGGCGCACTGCGCCCGGGCGGAGGGGAAGGTGGGCATCGTCGACCGCGTCTGACCCTCCTGCGCTCCCCCGCGCCACGGCATCCGTCCGACCGTCGTCCCGCACTCGTCCGACACTCGTCCGTCACCCCGTTCCGTACGCCACGACCCCGGACGGCCACCCGGCTGCCGGGGTCCTTCGCCCTGCGGGTACCGTCGTGGGCGTGTACCGCTTTGTGCTGACCCGGCAGTGGGTGTTCCTCACCCTGATCGCCCTCGCCCTCATCCCCGTGATGATCAAGCTGGGGTTCTGGCAGTACCACCGCCATGAGCACCGGGTCGCGCAGAACCAGCTGATCGAGGCGAACCTGCGGGCGAAGCCGGTCCCCGTGACCGAGGTCACCTCCCCCGGGCACCGCGTGCCCCGCGCCGACTTCTGGCGTGCCGTCACCGCGACCGGCAGCTACGACACCGCTCACGAGGTCGTCGTACGGATGCGCACCGACAACGACGACAAGGTCGGCTTCCACGTCCTGACCCCGCTGGTCCTCTCCGACGGCCGGGTGGTCCTGGTCAACCGGGGCTGGGTGCCGGGCGGCGACGACCCGCGCGCCTACCCGCCGGTGCCCGCCCCGCCCACCGGCGAGGTCACGGTCACCGGCCGGCTGAAGGCGGACGAGACGAGCGGCGGCAGCGGCATCAAGGACCGCAAGGGCCTGCCGGACCGTCAGGTGATGCTGATCAACAGCACGCGGCAGGCCGAGTACCTGGGCCGGACGGTCCTCGGCGGGTACATGGAGCTGACGGCTCCGCAGCCGGGCGACGGCGGCCCGGAGACCATCGCCGACCCCGACCACGACTCGATCGGCCCGCACATGGCGTACGCCGTCCAGTGGTGGCTGTTCACCGGCGCGGTTCCGGTGGGCTGGGTCGTCCTCGTACGCCGGGAGAGGCGCGAGCGCGAGGAAGAGGCGGCCGGGGCCGAAGCCTCCCGGCAGGAGCCGGCGACGGCGTAGCGTGTCGGCATGGATCTTGGACTGAAAGACCGTGTCTACATCGTCACCGGGGCCACGCGCGGCCTCGGCCTCGCCTGCGCCCGGGAACTGACCGCCGACGGCGCGAAGGTCCTCCTGACGGGCCGGGACGAGAAGCGGGCGGCCGACGCCGCCGCCGAGCTCGGACCGAACGCGGTCGGTGCGGCGGCCGACAACTCGGACCCGGAGGCGGCCGCGCGGCTCGTCGCCACCGCGCGGGAGCGCTTCGGCCGCCTCGACGGCATCCTCATCAGCGTCGGCGGCCCGGCGCCGGGCTTCGCGGCGGACAACACCGACGCGCAGTGGGCGGCGGCCTTCGAGTCGGTCTTCCTGGGCGCCGTCCGCCTCGCCCGGGCCGCCGCCGCCGAGCTGGGCGAGGGCGGGGTCATCGGCTTCGTCCTGTCGGGCTCGGTCCACGAGCCGATCCCCGGCCTGACCATCTCCAACGGACTGCGCCCGGGCCTCGCCGGCTTCGCGAAGTCCCTCTCCCTGGAGCTGGGACCGCGCGGGATCCGGGTCGTCGGCCTGCTTCCGGCGCGCATCGACACCGACCGGGTGCGCGAGCTCGACGCGCTGTCGGGCGACGCCGAGGCCGCGCGGGCGGGCAACGAGTCGCGTATCCCGCTGCGCCGCTACGGCGCCCCGGAGGAGTTCGGCCGCACCGCGGCCTTCCTGCTCTCCCCGGCGGCCTCGTACCTGACGGGTGTCATGCTCCCGGTCGACGGCGGCTCCCGGCACGGCTTCTGACGCTTCGCGTCCGGGGCCGCGCCGGGCCGCGCCGGGCCGCGCCGGGTCCGCGCCGGCTACGTCACGCGCTGGGCCCGGTGGGAGGTCACCTTGAGGCGGGCCTCCGCGGGCAGTTCCGCGAGGCCCGCCGAGGTCCGGGCGTGGGTGAGGACCGGTCCGGCCACGGCGGCCAGGGCGTCGGCGGGCACCGCGTGGGGTTCCAGTTCCAGCGCGACCCGCAGCGCCGGCGACCCGCGCCGCCCGCGCAGGGCGACCCGGCAGCCGGCGACGCCGTCCAGCGCGCCGGCCTCCGCGGCCACCGCCGCCTCCAGCGCACGCCCGCGGAGCAGGGCGAACGCCCCGTCACCGGTGTCCACGAAGACCGCTCCCAGCCGGGAGCGCCGCAGTTGGGACAGCAGCCACCACAGCGCCAGCAGCACGCCCACGACGAGCCCCGCGATCACCGCCCACCACCACCAGCCGTCGGCGTGCCAGTAGCGGCTGCGGGTCAGCTCGCTCAGCAGCGGCGCGTGGCGGCCGTGCAGCGGCCACGCGCCCGTCAGCACCACGGTCCCCGCGGCCAGCAGGACCGCTCCGGCCACCGCCAGCAGGATCCGGTTCACCATCCCGAGCATCCCGTCACCTCCTGACCCGCACGCGCGGCTGCGGCGGGTGGGCGAGCCCCAGTTCCTCGATGCCGACGGCCAGGGCCGCGTCCAGGTCGGCCCGTACGTCGTCCAGCTCGCGGAAGTGCGAGGTGGCCCGTACCCCGACGTGGGAGCGGCGCACCCTGACCCGGACGGACCGCACCCCGGACACCTCCATGGCCCGGTCCCGCAGGACCTGAGCGGCGTCCTTGCGCCCGAGCCCGGCCCGTACGCCCGCCCCCGGGTCCGGGGGCAGCATCGGCAGGATCCCGCGGAGCCCCGGGGCCAGCGCGAGCAGCAGGAGCACGGCCCCGACCAGCGCCGCGGCACCGGCGATCAGCTGCACCCCCAGGTCCGCGGGTGTGTGCGTCGCCAGGAGGTCGGCGAGGTCGCGGCGCCAGCTCATCCCGGGCCGGTCGGCCCGTACGGCGGCCAGGTCGTACAGGAACAGGACCGCCACACCGAGCAGAACCAGGGCGGTGAGCGCGGCGGGGACCCGCCGGACGGAGCGGAACCGGCGCACGCGAACGGAGCGCGGGGCCGTCACCGCAGCCGCCGGTCCCGCCCGGGGGCGGTCCGGGTGTGGGTGGAGTGCAGGTGCTCGATGTCGATGTCCACCTCGGGGACGGACATCGACGCGCACTCCTCGACGCGCAGGGCGACCTGGCGGCGTACGGCCGCGCACTGGGCAGCCAGGTCGGAGGGGTAGTCCAGCTCCAGGCTGACCCGGACCCGCGCGATGTCGTGGTGCACCGTGACGGTGGCGTGCGCGGGCGCGCCCGAGGTCGTGTCGAGCACTTCCCGGGCGGCCTGGGCCGCGATCTTGGCGACGACCCGGTCGGCGATCCGGGTCGACCCGCGGTCGGCGGCGGCGACGCGGGGCGCGGTGGAGCGCGGCGGGCTGCTGCTGCTCATCGGCGCCTCACCCGCGCCGGTCGTCGCGGCGGCGGAACAGGTCCCCGGGTTCCAGGTCCCCGTCGAGGAACCGCCCCGCGACGAAGCCGATGGCGCCAAGGGCCGCCACCAGCAGGAAGGCTCCGAAGCCGCCGAAGTACCCGGCGAACGCCAGGGCCATGCCGGCGAAGAGTCCGGCGATCGCCATGCTCATGCGGGCTCCTCTCGGCTACTGGAGACGGGATTCCGGTTCCTCGTCGGGCTCATCGGGCAGCTTGACGTCGCTGACCGCGATGTTGACCTCGACGACCTCCAGGCCCGTCATCCGCTCGACCGCCGAGATGACGTTCTCCCGGACCGCCCGTGCCACGTCGCGGATCGAGACGCCGTAGTCCACGACGATCTCCAGGTCGAGGGCCGTCTGGACCTCGCCGACCTCTGCCTTGACCCCGCGGCTGACACCGGCCTTGCCGCCGCCCGGCACCCGGTCGCGGACGGCGCCGAAAGTACGGGAGAGGCCGCTGCCGCTGCCCATGGCGTGTACGCCGACCACCTCGCGGGCGGCCAGCCCGGCGATCTTCTCGACCACCCCGTCGGCGATGGACGTACGTCCCCTCTCGCCGGGCTCCTTGCCGAAGCCCCCTGCTGCGGATTCGGTCATCGCGCATGTCCCTTCGCGTGGGTGGCGGACTCACTCCGCACCACGTTAGGCGCCGGACCGCGTCGGCGCCCCGGGACTACGCCGGTCGGCCCGCCGACTTTCGCCGGGACGCCGACCGGACCGCGGCGGCCGTCAGTCGGAGAGACCGGCCAGATCCCGCAGGCGGCGGGCCTGCGCCGCGCGCTCGGCGGCGCGCTGATCGTCGTAGGGCCGGGATGTGGCGGAGCGCAGAAGTGTCTTCGTCTCGATCACGGCGTCGCGCGGCGGGGCGATCAGGGCCGTGGTGAGGTCCTGGACGGCGGCGTCGAGCTCGTCGGGCGCGACCACGAGGTTGGCGAGGCCGACGCGCTCCGCCTCCTCGGCATGCACGAAGCGGCCCGTGGCGCAGATCTCGAGCGCACGGGCGTAGCCGACCAGGGAGGTCAGCGGCTGGGTGCCGGCCAGGTCGGGGACCAGGCCCAGGCTGGTCTCGCGCATGGCGAACTGCACGTCGTCCGCGACCACGCGCAGGTCGCACGCGAGCGCGAGCTGGAAGCCGGCGCCGATCGCGTGCCCCTGCACGGCGGCGACGGAGACGATGTCGTTACGCCTCCACCAGGTGAATGCCTCCTGGTACTCGGCGATCGTGGAGTCGAGCAGTTCGTCCGAACCGCGCGCCAGATCGAGGAAGGACGGCTCGCCCTCGAAACCCTCGGGGGTGAACGCCTGCCGGTCGAGCCCTGCGGAGAAGGACTTGCCCTCACCGCGCAGCACGACGACCCGGACGGTGCCCGGCAACAACCTCCCGGCCTCGGCCAAAGCCCGCCAGAGCGCGGGGGATTGGGCATTTCGCTTGGCCGGATTGGTCAGTGTCACCGTGGCGACCGTGTCGTCGACGGTAAGTCGTACGCCGTCCTTGTCGAGCAGAGCCATCTGTCATGCCTCCGGTGTGCAGTCGGCCGCAAGCTCGGCCGTAAGTGACTGCACAGTAACCACCCAGCCGACCGGAAGGCCGACCGGGGGTCACCGAAGGAATCGTCGGATCATGATGAACCTTGAAACGGTTGCCGCGTTGGAACCGATGGGGCCGGGGTCAGGCCGTGGCCGCCTTCTTGCCGCGTGTCGCGCCACCGCGACCACGTAGCGAAACCCCGGACTCACTGAGCATCCGGTGAACGAATCCGTAGGACCGGCCGGTCTCTTCGGCCAGCGCCCGGATACTCGCACCGGAGTCGTACTTCTTCTTCAGGTCTGCCGCGAGCTTGTCGCGCGCGGCGCCGGTTACCCGGCTGCCCTTCTTCAGAGTCTCGGCCACCCGTGCCTCCTCATGGGAAGTGCGCTCTGGACTTCTCATGATCACCCCTCTCACGCTTCCTGGCCACCCATTCAGCAAGGTCGGTACGACGGCATTTCCCGAGCGGTGGACGCCCGAGCAGAACGGAATCTTCCATTCCGCTGCATGACCTCCGTCACACTCCGCCGCCCCCGCCGGAAACCACCAGGTCAGGGGCGCGGAACCGGAAAACGAACGGCCCCGGTCGCGCACCTCCACGGGTGCGGCCAGGGCCGTCGTACGACGCGCAACGGTACGAGACCGTCTCACTCAGATGATGGATCACCCGTGAGCCGAATGATCCATAAGGAACTGGATCAGAAGCGGAACGGGAACCGGAACCCGCTCAGGCGAGGGCCACCAGGTCCCGGTAGTCCGGTCCCCACAGGTCCTCGACGCCGTCCGGGAGCAGGATGATCCGCTCCGGCTCCAGCGCCTCGACGGCGCCCTCGTCGTGCGTGACGAGGATGACCGCGCCCTTGTAGGTGCGCAGCGCGCCCAGGATCTCCTCGCGGCTGGCCGGGTCGAGGTTGTTCGTGGGCTCGTCGAGGAGGAGCACGTTCGCCGAGGAGACGACCAGCGTGGCCAGGGCGAGGCGGGTCTTCTCGCCGCCGGAGAGCACCCCGGCCGGCTTGTCCACGTCGTCCCCGGAGAAGAGGAAGGAGCCGAGCGTCTTGCGTACGGCGACCAGGTCCAGGTCGGGCGCGGAGGAGCGCATGTTCTCCAGGACCGTGCGCTCGGGATCCAGCGTCTCGTGCTCCTGGGCGTAGTAGCCGAGCTTGAGGCCGTGGCCGGGGACGACCGTGCCGGTGTCCGGCTTCTCCGTACCCGAGAGCAGGCGCAGCAGGGTGGTCTTGCCGGCGCCGTTGAGGCCGAGGATGACGACGCGGGAGCCCTTGTCGATGGCCAGGTCGACGTCGGTGAAGATCTCCAGCGAGCCGTACGACTTCGACAGGCCCTCGGCGGTCAGCGGGGTCTTGCCGCAGGGCGCCGGGTCCGGGAAGCGGAGCTTGGCGACCTTGTCGGAGATGCGGACGGCCTCCAGGCCCGCGAGCAGCCGGTCGGCGCGCTTGGCCATGTTCTGGGCGGCGACGGTCTTGGTGGCCTTGGCGCGCATCTTGTCGGCCTGCGAGTTCAGGGCCGCGGCCTTCTTCTCGGCGTTCTGGCGCTCGCGCTTGCGGCGCTTCTCGTCGGCCTCGCGCTGCTGCTGGTAGAGCTTCCAGCCCATGTTGTAGACGTCGATCCGGGAGCGGTTGGCGTCCAGGTAGAAGACCTTGTTGACGACGGTCTCGACCAGGTCGACGTCGTGGGAGATGACGATGAAGCCACCGCGGTAGGTCTTCAGGTAGTCGCGCAGCCAGACGATCGAGTCGGCGTCGAGGTGGTTGGTGGGCTCGTCGAGGAGCAGGGTGTCGGCGTCCGAGAAGAGGATCCGGGCCAGCTCGACGCGGCGGCGCTGACCACCGGAGAGGGTGTGCAGGGGCTGGCCGAGCACGCGGTCGGGCAGGCCGAGGGCGGCCGAGATGGTCGCGGCCTCCGCCTCGGCGGAGTAGCCGCCCTTGGTCAGGAACTCCGTCTCCTGGCGTTCGTACTGCTTCATCGCCTTGTCCCGGGTGCCCCCGGAGCCGGTGGCGATGCGCTCCTCGTTCATGCGCATCTTCTTGATGAGCACGTCGAGGCCGCGGGCGGAGAGGATCCGGTCGCGGGCCAGTACGTCGAGGTCGCCGGTACGCGGGTCCTGCGGGAGGTAGCCGACCTCGCCCGAGCGGGCGATCGAACCGGCGGCGGGCTGGCCCTCGCCCGCGAGGCACTTGGTGAGGGTGGTCTTGCCCGCCCCGTTGCGGCCGACCAGGCCGATGCGGTCGCCCTTGGCGACGCGGAAGGAGGCGGACTCGATAAGGATGCGGGCGCCGGCGCGCAGCTCGATGCCGGTGGCGGTGATCACGGAAATACTCCAGAGCGGGGGGACGGCGGAAGGGGGGGCAGGACGCGAAGCCTCGACGCCGCTAATCCGCGAGGAGATGTGCCATGCGAGACATTCTACCGGGGCTGTGCAACTGGTTTCCGGGCGCGGGCCCGGCCGGCCGGCGGCCGTGAGCCGCTCCCCCGCATCCCCCGTCCGGCCCAGTGGTCCCGGGGGTGGCCGGGGCGCGTACCGGAATGAATGGGTTGATACTCGCCGCAAGGGTGCAGACGCGGCCGTACCTGTACGACGAGTGGAGGGCGGTGCGGGATGCAGTTCGACGACGACGCCAGACTCGACGGCTCCGAGGTCGAGGACAGGCGCGGCGGCAGCCGCATCCCGGGCGGGAAGGCCACCGTCGGCGGCGGCATCGTCGGTCTCATCGCGCTGGTCATGGGGCTGCTGTTCGGGGTGGGGCCGGACCAGCTGGGGCTGTCCCCCACGGAGCAGCCGGCGCCGGCCTCCTCGTCGGTCGAGGAAGTGCAGCAGGCCTGTACGTCGGGGCAGGACGCGAACACGCGCGAGGACTGCCGGCTGGTGGCGGTGGTCAGGAGCACCCAGGCCTTCTGGAAGCAGGAGTTCGCCCGGCGCGGTGGCCAGTACAGCCCGGCGAAGACGGTGTTCTTCGAGGACCGGGTGAACACCGCGTGCGGGATGGCGACCGCGGCGGTGGGCCCCTTCTACTGCCCCGCGGACCGCAAGGTCTATCTGGACCTCGACTTCTTCGACGAGCTGCGGACGAAGTTCGGTGCGACCGGCGGCCCCTTCGCGCAGGCGTACGTCGTCGCCCACGAGTACGGGCACCACATCCAGAACCTGACCGGCACGCTCCAGCGGGCGCAGGACGGCAGGCAGGGCGCGAACAGCAACGCGGTCAAGGTCGAGCTGCAGGCCGACTGCTACGCGGGGGTGTGGGCGCACAACGCCACGAATGTCGCGGACGCCTCCACGGGGCGGCCGCTGATCAAGACGTTGACCGACGCCGACATCAGGGACGGGCTGGACGCGGCCGCGGCGGTCGGCGACGACCGGATCCAGGAGAAGTTCCAGGGCCGGGTGACCCCGGAGTCCTGGACGCACGGCTCGGCCGAGCAGCGTCAGCAGTGGTTCTACCAGGGCTACCGGACCGGCGACATGGCCCAGTGCAACACCTTCCGCTGACCGTCGGCGGCGCCTGCCATGCTGTGTGACGCGGGTCACCGTCACGAGAGGGAGTGATCGTCATGGCAGGCGTTCCGTCCATCTGTCCCACGCTGGTCTACCGCGACGCGAAGGCGGCGATCCGGCTGCTCACCGAGGCGTTCGGGTTCAGCCAGGTCGCCGTCTACGAGGGTGAGGACGGCTCGGTGATGCACGCCGAGCTGGCGTACGGCAACGGCATGGTGATGCTGGGCAGCTCGGGCAGCGGCGGGGCCTTCGACAAGGCCATGCAGGGCGCCGGCCCCTCGGGGGTCTATGTGGTGGTCGAGGACGTGGACGCGCACCACCGGCGGGCGGTCGAGCATGGCGCGGAGATCCTCATGGGCCCCACCGATCAGGACTACGGCTCCCGCGACTACATGGCCCGTGACGCCGAGGGCAACGTCTGGAGCTTCGGAACGTACGCGCCGCAGGTATGACCCGGCGGCCCGTACGGCGCCCCTGCCCCTGCTCCTCGCCCGTCGGCCTCGCCCCGCGCCGTCACTCGCCGCCGGTGTGGACCTGGAAGGCGGCCCGGCGGACGGCCTTGGCCAGCGTCGGGTCGGGGTGGGCGGCGGCCAGCGCGACGAGGACCTGCACGGTGCGCGGATGACCGACCGCGCGGACCTCGTCCAGCAGCCGGGGGACGGTGGTCCGCACGGCCGAGTCGAGGTGGCGGGCCAGCAGCTCGGCCTCGCCGTGGTCGGCGATGGCGGCCGCGGTGTCCACCCACAGCCAGGTCGACTCCTCGGCGGTCAGGACGTACTGCGCCTCGTCGGGGTCGATCCCGTCGTGCTCGGCGAGCCAGAGCAGGACGTAGGGGCGCAGGGCGGGCTCGCGCACGGCGGCGCGCACCTCGGGCTCGGCGGGGGCGCCGACCACGCGCAGCGCCTCGAAGGCGAGGCCGCGCAGCAGGGCGTCCTCGCCGCGGGCCGCCTGGAGCAGCTCGGCGACGGCGTGGCCGACGGGCCGGGCGGCGAGCCAGGCCTGGTACTCGGCGCGGGCCGGACCGGGGGTGAGCCGCGCGCAGCCGTGCAGCATGGCGGCGGCGGACTGCTCGATGTTCCCGGCGGGGCTCTGCGCCGCGACGCAGATCTGCTCCAGCTTGACCCAGACGGCCCAGCTGCCGAGCGGGGTGAGCGTGGCCCGGGCGGGGCCGAGGGTGACGGCGTCCACGGCGGCGAGTCCGCCGAGCGCCCAGCGCAGCAGCCGGGCGAGCGGGACGGGGCGGGCCTCCGCGGATCCGGCGGCGGACGTGAGCCCGGCCGACGGCGCCGGCGCGGCAGTCGGCGCGGCCCCGACCGTCGGCGCCGCGGCCGGCTCGACCTCGTAGGGGATCTCGCACCGCTCGTCGCGCAGTTCGGTGACGCGCTGCCCCAGCAGGTCGAGCAGGTCCGGCACGGTCACCGGGCCGGCGGACAGCTGGAGCAGGGAAAGGAGTTGGGGCATGGCCTCGACAACCTCGGCGACGGCCGAGGGCGCGATGTCCGCGGGAGCGGGATGCACCAGTGACCAGGCGTCGAAGAGGGCGACCCAGCCGCGCAGTACGGCGGTGTCGTCGCGGTCCCAGGCACGCAGCCGCCAGCCGGGGCGGGCATGGCCGCCGTGCACCTCGACCAGTCCGGCGAGCCGGGCGCGGTCCCAGCCGACCCGGATCTGGCCGTGCGTCAGTGCCAGTTCCCCTGCGGCGCGTTCTACGTCGGCCGCGGACAGCGCGCCCGTGGGGGCGGGCCGGCCGCCGTCTCCGGCGCCGAGGTTGCGTTCGGCCCAGCGGGTCAGGCGTACGGCATCGGCGAGCGAGGCCCGGGCCCGGTTCGCGAGGTCGGCCGTGGCGGGCGTACCCGCCGGGGGCCTGGGCGCGGGCCGGGTGCGTCGGTCGGTCACCGCCTTGCGGGCCGCGGCGACGGAGCGCGGCGAGACGAGTCGGAGTCTGGAGTCGCGAGCCAACTGCTCATCAGGCTTTCGGGACGTCACGGAAGCAGTCTCGCCCGTCACTGGCCGAAAGCCCAAACGGAACCCGTCGTTGCTGCCGACCACCCGCAGTGCAGACCGGGACAAGCCGCCCGCAGGGCTCCGTCCGTCACAGGGCCTTCACATGACGGACCTTGGCCCGGCCCTTCCTGCGGGCCCTTCCTGCGGGCCCTTCGCCCGACCCTTCCCACGGCCTTCACATAAGAGGGGTGAGGAAGCGGCGCAGGGCCTCCTCGTAGCCCGCCGGGTCGGCGTTCCACATCGCGCCGTGCCCGGCCCCCCGCACGGTGTGCAGGCTGATGAGGTCGGGGCGGGCGGCGGCGAGCCGGCGGGAGGGCTCCCAGGGGGCGAGCGCGTCGTCCGGGCCGTGGAGGATCAGGACGGGAACGCGCAGCGCTCCGGGGTCCGCACCCGCCGGCCGGCGGTCGGCCCGCAGGCCCGCGCGGCCCTCGGCGGCCCGGACCGCGAGCGGCAGCACCACGGACGGCGTGCCGCGCGCGGCGGCGAGGCCGCGCAGGGTGGTGTGCCAGTCGAGCACGGGCGAGTCCAGCACCAGCCCGGAGATCAGGTGGGACAGCGCCGAGCGCTCGGCCGCGTACAGGGCCATGGTGGCTCCGGTGGACCAGCCGTACAGGATCACGCGGCGGGCTCCGTAGCGCACGGCGTAGCGGATGGCCGCGTCCAGGTCCCGCCATTCCGATTCACCGAGGTGGCCGAGGCCGTCCGGGGAGGCGGGGGCGCCGAGGTCGCCCCGGTAGCCGAGGTCGAGCACGGGCAGCTGGTGGCGGTGCAGGAAGGGCAGGACCACCATCGGGTGCTCGCGCGTACTGCCGAGGCCGTGCACGGTGATCACCCAGGTGTCCCGGACCGCGGGCACGAACCAGGCGGGCAGGGCGCCGAGCTCCCCGGGGACGTCCACGTCGGCGTGGTCGAGCCCGAGGGCGGTGCTCGGGTTGCCGACGTACACCTGGGGGGTGAGGCGGACGCGGGTGCCGGGTTCGAGGGTGCCGTGGGTGACGGAGACGAGCCGCCGTACGACGGCGTCCGGGCCGGGGTCGGCGTCGGGGATCACCGGGCCGACGACGGCGTGGACGCCGGGTGCGACCAGGCCGTAGGTGCCCGGACGCAGGGAGGCCAGGGAGCGGGTCAGGGTGATCCGGTCGGCGGCGGTGGAGTGGACGCTGAGCTTCGGCCCGCCGGGGAGCGGACGTCCGGGTTCGGGCCGCAGGGCCGCGTCGGCCGCGTACCGGCCGACGGCGACGGCGGCCGCGCCGGCACCCAGAAGGGTCGTGGTGACGGCCGCAGCCGTTGCTGTCGCGGTTCGCACGGCTCCAGTGTCGGGGCGCGGCCGCGGGCGGGCCACCGGAGGAGATCCCTCCACGGTCTACGCGGGTGGAGTGATCTAGGTCTCATTCGGGGCACGAGGGGCAGGGTCATGTACACGTCGAACGCTTCACGGAGGGGTTCATTCACCCGGCTTTGACGTGCATTAATGGCATTATCTACGTCAGAATCAGGACGAATAACCCGATCACCCCCCGGGCCAGTACACCGCTCCGCCCGCGTCAGTTCACCTTTTGTTCATCCAGGTTGCCTACGGTCGCCGAGCCACTGACGTCAAACAGAAGCCTGGGTAAATGGAGCACATAACGCTTCTCCTCGGGATCGTGATCATTACCGCTCTCGTGTTCGACTTCACGAACGGTTTCCACGACACAGCCAACGCGATGGCTACCACCATCTCGACCGGTGCCCTCAAGCCCAAGACGGCGGTGGCCATGTCCGCCGTGCTCAACCTCGTCGGCGCGTTCATGTCCGTGGAGGTCGCCAAGACGATCTCCAAGGGACTGGTCAACGAGGAGGGCATCCAGCCAGAGGTGATCTTCGCCGCCCTGGTCGGAGCGATCCTCTGGAATCTCGTCACCTGGCTGGTCGGCCTCCCCTCCAGCTCCTCGCACGCCCTGATGGGTGGCCTGATCGGCGCCGCGGTCGCCTCCGCCGGCATCGGCGCGGTCAACGGCAGCGTCATCGTCACCAAGGTCCTCATCCCCGCGCTCGTCGCCCCGCTGGTGGCCGGCATCGCCGCGTACCTGGCCGCCAAGGTCACGTACAAGCTGGGGAACAAGGTCGGCGACAAGACCTCCGCCAAGGGCTACCGCGCCGGCCAGATCGCCTCGGCCGGTCTCGTCTCCCTGGCGCACGGCACCAACGACGCGCAGAAGACGATGGGCATCATCACCCTGGCCCTCATCGCCGGCGGCGCCATCGCGCCCGACGCGAACCCGCCGGTCTGGGTCATCGTCTCCGCCGGTCTGGCGATCGCGATGGGCACCTACCTGGGCGGCTGGCGCATCATCCGCACCATGGGCAGTGGCCTGACCGACCTGCAGCCGCAGCAGGGCTTCGCCGCCCAGACCTCGGCCGCGTCCGTCATCCTCGCCTCCTCGAACCTGGGCTTCTCGCTCTCCACCACCCACTCGTGCTCCGGTGCGGTCATGGGTGCGGGCCTGGGCCGCAAGGGCGGTGTGGTCCGCTGGTCCACCGCTACCCGCATGTTCATCGCCTGGGGCCTGACCCTGCCGGCCGCCGCGCTGGTCTCGGCCGGTGCCGAGCTGGTCATGCGCATCGGTGACGTCGGCATCGCTGCGGTCGCGCTCTTCCTGATCGGCTCCTGCCTGGCCATCTGGCTGATCTCGCGCCGCCAGGTCGTCGACCACCACAACGTCAACGAGACGGAGCCGGCCCTCGCCGAGGAGCCGGGTGTCATCACCACGGCGATCGCCGCGGTCACCGTGCCGCCGACCGTCGCCGCCGCCGGCACCACCGCCGCGGTGACGGACGAGGACCTCAAGGCCACCATCCCGGCCGCGACGCAGACCCCGGCGGCTCCGGCCGCCGCGGTCTGACCAAGACAGAGACACGCAGAGGAAACGGCAGTATGAAGATCGACTGGGAAGCGCTCGGCTCCGTCTTCGGGGTCAGCCTCTTCGCCACCGTCGCCCTCGTGGCCCTCTTCACCCTGGGCCTGGTGGGCCTGTCCAAGCACGAGAGCGCCACCGAGCAGGGCGGCAGCGCCACCCTCGCCCGCAGCGGCGCGTACGCCTGCTTCGCGCTCGTCGCGGTGGCCGTGAGCTACGGGATCTACCTGATCGTCGCCTGATCCGCCGCCCCGCGGCCGACCGGGTCCGAAAGGCTCCCTCCGGGTTTGTCCCGGAGGGAGCCTTCGCGTTCCCGTCCACGTTCCTCTCCACGTCCCCGTCCACGTCCCCGGCCGCCTCCCCTCCCGTGTCCTGCGCCCCCACGGCACCGCAGGTCAACGGCGAGTTGACGGGCCTCGCGGTGCATGGTGGACTGCCCGAGCCAATACGGCGGCATGGAGAGGAAGTCCGGTGCGAATCCGGCGCGGTCCCGCCACTGTCACCGGAGCACTCGGGCCGAGTGCGACCGGGAGCCAGGAACTCTCGCCGCCGGACACGTCGAACCAGGGCGCGGACCCTGAGTGAGGACATACCAGCCACCATGCGTGCCGATCGCGTCTTCGCGTACGGCGCCACGGCGGGCCTGATCGGCGACCGGATCCTCGGTGATCCGCGCCGAGGGCACCCCGTGGCCGCCTTCGGACGGGCCGCCGCCGCCGTCGAACGCTCCCTGTGGCGCGACGACCGCGCCCGGGGCCTCCTGCACACCCTGGTCTGCGCCGGGGGCGCGGCCGCCGTCGGCGCGCTGGGCGCCCGCGCCGTGCGCTCCCGGCCCGCTGCCGCCCGTATCGCCCTGACCGCCGCCGCCACCTGGGCCGTCGTGGGCGGCACCTCTCTGGGCCGGGAGGCCCGCGCCATCGGCGGCGCGCTCGCCGCCGGCGACACCGACGTGGCCCGCGAGCGGCTGCCGCACCTGTGCGGGCGCGACCCGCAGGCCCTGGACGGGCAACAAATGGCCCGCGCCGTCGTGGAGTCCGTCGCCGAGAACACCTCCGACGCGGTCGTCGGTGCACTGGTGTGGGGCGCCGTCGCCGGAGTGCCCGGGCTGCTGGCCTTCCGCGCCGTGAACACCCTGGACGCGATGGTCGGCCACAAGTCCCCCCGCTACCTGCGCTACGGCTGGGCCTCCGCCCGGCTCGACGACCTGGCGGGCTGGCCGGGGGCCCGGCTGACGGCCGTCGCCGCCGTACTGGCCGGCCCCGACCGGCGGGGTGCGATACGGGCCTGGCGCGCCGACGCCGCCGCGCACCCGAGCCCGAACGCCGGGCCCGTCGAGGCCTCCTTCGCCGGGGCGCTGGGCGTCAGGCTGGGCGGGACCCTCGCCTACGGCGGCCGGATCGAGCACCGGGCCGTGCTGAACGGCGCCGCGGGCCGCCCGGTGCAGGTCGAGGACATCGAGCGGGCGGTCCGGCTGTCGCGGCAGGTGACCTGGCTCGCGCTGGGCGCCTGCGTGGCCGCCCGGCTGCTGGTCTCCCGTACGACACAGAGAGGGCGGCGCGCATGAGCGGCGCGAAGCGCGGCGGGGGTCTGCTGGTCGCGGGCACCACGTCGGACGCGGGCAAGAGCGTGGTCACGGCGGGCATCTGCCGCTGGCTGGCCCGCCAGGGCGTGAAGGTGGCCCCGTTCAAGGCGCAGAACATGTCGCTGAACTCCTTCGTGACCCTGGAGGGCGCCGAGATCGGGCGCGCCCAGGCGATGCAGGCCCAGGCGGCCCGCGTGGAGCCGACCGCGCTGATGAACCCGGTGCTGCTCAAGCCGGGCAGCGACCGCAGCAGCCAGGTGGTGCTCCTGGGCAAGCCGGTGGGCGAGATGAGCGCCCGTGGGTTCTTCGGCGGGTCCGAGGGGTCGTCCCCCGGAAAGGCACTGCACGGGGGGCGCCAGGAGCAGTTGCTCGGCGTCGTGACGGACTGCCTGGAGCAGCTGCGGGGCACGTATGACGCCGTGATCTGCGAGGGGGCGGGGAGTCCGGCCGAGATCAACCTGCGCCGGACCGACATCGTGAACATGGGGATCGCGCGGGCCGCGCGGTTCCCGGTGGTCGTGGTCGGGGACATCGACCGCGGAGGGGTCTTCGCGTCCTTCTTCGGGACGACGGCGCTGCTCTCCCCCGAGGACCAGGCCCTGATCGCCGGGTACATGGTCAACAAGTTCCGCGGCGACGTCTCGCTGCTGGAGCCGGGCATGGAGATGCTGCGCGGCCTGACCGGCCGGGCCACGTACGGGGTGCTGCCGTTCCAGCACGGGCTGGGCATCGACGAGGAGGACGGCCTGCGGGTCTCCCTGCGCGGTGCGGTACGGGAGTCCGTGGTGGCCCCTCCGGTGGGCGCGGACGTGCTGCGGATCGCCGTGTGCGCGGTGCCGCTGATGTCGAACTTCACGGACGTCGACGCGCTCGCGGCGGAGCCGGGAGTCGTGGTGCGGTTCGTGGACCGGGCCGAGGAACTGGCCGACGCGGACCTGGTCGTCGTACCCGGCACCCGGGGCACGGTGAAGGCCCTGCAGTGGCTGCGCGAACGCGGGCTCGCGGACGCGCTGCTGCGCAGGGCCGCCGAGGGCCGGCCGGTGCTGGGCATCTGCGGCGGCTTCCAGCTGCTGGGCGAGCGGATCTCGGACGAGGTCGAATCGCGGGCGGGCGAGGTCGACGGCCTCGGACTGCTGCCCGTACGGGTGCGCTTCGAGCGGGAGAAGACCCTGGCGCGGCCGTCGGGGACGGCGCTCGGCGAGGAGGTCGCCGGCTACGAGATCCACCACGGGGTGGCCGAAGTGCTGGGCGGCGAGGCCTTCCTGGACGGCTGCCGGGTCGGCTCGGTGTGGGGCACCCACTGGCACGGTTCGCTGGAGTCGGACGGCTTCCGCCGGGCGTTCCTGCGGGAGGTGGCGGCCGCCGCGGGGCGCGCCTTCGTCCCGGCGCCGGACACGTCCTTCGCCACCCTGCGGGAGGAACAGCTGGACCTGCTGGGCGACTTGATCGAGGAACACGCCGATACGCATGCGCTGCTGAGGCTGATCGAGGGGGGCGCCCCGTCGGACCTGCCGTTCATCCCCCCGGGCGCACCATGACGGCGGTGGCCCTTCGGGGCTCTCCCCCGCCCCGCCCCTTCCCGGAACCGGGCTCCGCCCGGACCCGGACCGGAGGCGCCGGACGGGCTGACAGATCCAGCCCCGCCGGCCGGTGAGGCGCGGGATCCGGGGCGGAGCCCCGGGAGACGGAGACAGGGCGGGGCGGGGAGAGCTCCGCGCAGCGGCGACCCGTACGCCGACCGCATTCGTAGCCACAGAAGGAGTGAGCAACACATGAGCACGCCCTACCCGTTCACCGCGGTGGTCGGCCAGACCGACCTGCGGCTGGCGCTCCTGCTCAACGCCGTGAGCCCAGCAGTCGGCGGGGTGCTCGTGCGCGGCGAGAAGGGGACCGCCAAATCCACCGCCGTCCGCGCCCTGTCCGCGCTGCTGCCGCAGGTGGACATCGTTTCGGGCTGCCGGTTCAGCTGCGCGCCCGCCGCTCCCGACCCGGCCTGCCCGGACGGCCCGCACGAGCCCGCCCCCGGAGCCCTGCGGCCCGCCCGCATGGTGGAGCTGCCCGTCGGCGCCTCCGAGGACCGCCTCGTCGGCGCCCTCGACATCGAACGGGCCCTCGCCGAGGGCGTGAAGGCCTTCGAGCCCGGGCTGCTCGCCGACGCCCACCGCGGGATCCTCTACGTCGACGAGGTCAACCTCCTCCACGACCACCTGATCGACCTGCTGCTGGACGCCGCCGCGATGGGGGCCTCGTACGTGGAGCGCGAGGGCGTCTCCGTCCGGCACGCCGCCCGCTTCCTGCTGGTCGGCACGATGAACCCGGAGGAGGGCGAGCTGCGCCCGCAGCTCCTCGACCGGTTCGGGCTGACCGTGGAGGTGGCCGCCTCCCGCGAGCCCGCCCAGCGCGTCGAGGTCGTCCGCCGACGGCTGGCCTACGAGGACGACCCCGCGGGCTTCGCGACCCGCTGGGCCGGTGACGAGCACGAGGTCCGTGCCCGCGTGGTGGCCGCGCGGGCGCTGCTCCCGAAGGTCTCGCTCGGCGACACCGCGCTCCTGCAGATCGCGGCGACCTGCGCCGGGTTCGAGGTCGACGGGATGCGCGCCGACATCGTGATGGCGCGGACGGCGACCGCGCTGGCCGCCTGGGCGGGACGGACCGAGGTGCGCAAGGAGGACGTCCGGCAGGCCGCCCTGCTGGCGCTCCCCCACCGGCGGCGGCGCAACCCCTTCGACGCGCCCGGGCTCGACGAGGACATGCTCGACCGGATCCTGGACGGGTTCCCCGACGAGGAGCCGGAGCCCGACCCCGAGCCGGAGCCGGAGGGTCCCGACGACAACGGCCCCGGCGACAACGGCCCCGAGGACGGCGGTCCCGACGGAGGCCCCGGCGGCACGCCCCCGCAGGGCGGCGGCCCCGACCTCCCCGAGACCGAGTCCGCGGACGGACCGGACGCGCCGGAGGCACCCGAGGCGCCGCAGTCCCCCGAGCAGCAGCCCTCCGCCCAGGAGAACGCCGGGCCCGAGCAGGCCGCCGTACGCGCCGCCGAGCCGTTCCGGACCAAGATGCTCAGCGTGCCCGGCCTCGGCGAGGGCGCCTCCGGACGGCGCTCGCGCGCCCGCACCGCCCACGGCCGCACCACCGGTGCCCAGCGCCCGCGCGGGCACCTGACGAAGCTGCACCTGACCGCCACCATCCAGGCCGCCGCCCCGCACCAGAAGGCGCGCGGCCGCGACGGGCGCGGTCTGGTGATCCGCAAGGACGATCTGCGCCAGGCCACGCGGGAGGGCCGCGAGGGCAACCTCGTCCTCTTCGTCGTCGACGCCTCCGGCTCCATGGCGGCCCGGCAGCGGATGGGCGCGGTCAAGGGCGCCGTGCTCTCGCTGCTCCTGGACGCCTACCAGCGCCGGGACAAGGTCGGTCTGATCACCTTCCGCGGGGCCACGGCCGAGCTGGCCCTGCCCCCGACCTCCTCGGTGGACGCGGCGGCGGCCCGGCTGGAGCAGCTGCCGACGGGCGGCCGCACCCCGCTGGCCGCCGGGCTGCTGAAGGCCCACGAGGTGCTGCGGATCGAGCGGCTGCGGGATCCCTCGCGCCGGCCGCTGCTCGTGGTCGTCACCGACGGACGCGCCACGTCGGCGGGGAACGCCGGCGGTCGTACGGACAGCAGTCCGCGGGAGCTCGCCGGGCACAGCGCGCGCCTGCTGCAGGCCGGGGGCGTCGCCTCCGTGGTCGTGGACTGCGAGTCCGGGCCGGTCCGGCTGGGGCTGGCCGGCGTACTGGCCCGGGACCTCGGCGGTCCCGCCGTCACGCTCGACGGGCTGCGGGCCGACTCGCTGGCCGGGCTCGTGAAGAACGTACGTACGGCAGTGACATCCACTGCATCACCCCACAGCAACAGGAGGGCCGCGTAATGCCTCAGGGACAGCCGTCCGTCGTTCCGGACGACGGGCTCACGACGCGCCAGCGCCGCAACCGCCCGCTGGTGTTCGTCCACACCGGCCCCGGCAAGGGCAAGTCCACGGCGGCCTTCGGGCTGGCGCTGCGCGCCTGGAATCAGGGCTGGCCGATCGGGGTGTTCCAGTTCGTCAAGTCGGCGAAGTGGAAGGTCGGCGAGGAGAACGCGCTCAAGGTCCTCGGCGCCTCCGGCGAGGGCGGCTCCGTCGTCTGGCACAAGATGGGCGAGGGCTGGTCCTGGGTCCAGCGCGACGCGCAGCTCGACAACGAGCAGGCGGCCAAGGAGGGCTGGGAGCAGGTCAAGCGCGACCTGGCCGCCGAGACGCACAAGCTGTACGTGCTCGACGAGTTCGCCTACCCGATGCACTGGGGCTGGATCGACGTCGACGAGGTCATCGAGGTGCTGCGGAGCCGCCCGGGCACGCAGCACGTGGTGATCACGGGCCGCAACGCGCCGGAGAAGCTGGTGGAGTTCGCGGACCTCGTCACCGAGATGACCAAGGTCAAGCACCCGATGGACACGGGGCAGAAGGGCCAGAAGGGCATCGAGTGGTGACTTCGTACCGGTTCGACGTGCCGCGTCTGGTCATCGCCGCTCCCTCGTCGGGCAGCGGCAAGACCACCGTCGCAACGGGCCTGATGGCGGCCTTCTCGGAGCGCGGCCTCGCCGTGTCCCCGCACAAGGCCGGGCCCGACTACATCGACCCCGGCTACCACGCGCTGGCCACCGGCCGGCCGGGCCGCAACCTCGACGCCTTCATGTGCGGGCCGGAGCTGATCGCTCCGCTGTTCGCGCACGGGGCGGCCGGCTGCGATCTCGCCGTGGTCGAAGGGGTGATGGGCCTCTACGACGGCGCCGCCGGCCGGGGCGAACTGGCGTCGACGGCGCAGGTGGCGAAGTTGCTGCGGGCGCCGGTGGTGCTGGTGGTCGACGCCTCCTCGCAGTCGAGGTCCGTGGCGGCGCTCGTGCACGGCTTCGCGTCCTTCGACCCGCAGGTGCGGCTGGGGGGCGTGATCCTGAACAAGGTCGGCTCCGACCGGCACGAGACGATGCTGCGGGAGGCCCTGGAGGAGGCCGGGATGCCGGTCCTCGGCGTCCTGCGCCGGGCTCCGCAGGTCGCCACGCCCTCACGGCACCTGGGCCTGGTCCCGGTGGCGGAGCGGCACACCGACGCCCTGGCCTCGGTGTCGGCGCTGGCCGCGCAGGTCCGGGCGGGCTGCGACCTGGACGCCCTGATGGCGCTCGCCCGCACGGCCCCGCCGCTGGACTGCGAGGCGTGGTCGCCCCATCGGGCCACACCGGATCCCGCGTCGCCGGTGCTTGAGGAGCGGGATCCGGGGCAGAGCCCCGGCAGCGGCGCCGCACCGGTGATCGCGGTCGCGGGCGGGCCGGCGTTCACCTTCTCCTACGCCGAGCACACGGAGCTGCTCACCGCCGCCGGGGCGGAGGTCGTCACCTTCGACCCGCTGCGGGACGAGGCGCTCCCCGACGGCACCACCGGCCTGGTGATCGGCGGCGGCTTCCCGGAGATGTACGCCCCCGAACTGTCCGCGAACGAGCCGCTGCGGGCGGCCGTCGCCGCCTTCGCCGCGGCCGGCGGCCCGGTCGCCGCCGAGTGCGCCGGGCTGTTGTACCTCGGGCGCTCGCTCGACGGGAAGCCCATGTGCGGGGTGCTCGACGCCGACGCGCGGATGTCGGACCGTCTGACCCTGGGCTACCGCGAGGCGGTGGCGGTGACCGACAGCGCGCTCGCGCGGGCCGGCACCCGGCTGCGCGGGCACGAGTTCCACCGGACGGTGATCGAGCCGGGCGCCGGAACGTCCCCGGCCTGGGGGTTCACGCACCCGGAGCGCAGGGTCGAGGGCTTCGTGCAGCAGGGTGTGCACGCCAGCTACCTGCACACGCACTGGGCGGCGGAGCCGTCCGTCGCGCGCCGCTTCGCGGAAGCCGCGGCAGCACGGCGGTGACCTCCGTCGCCTCGGTCCCCCGTCGGCGCTCAGTCCGCGAGGCCCACCACCAGCCAGATCCCGGCCACCCCGCCCACCGTGCACATCAGCGTGGACAGGGCGGGGTGCTTGTGGTGGGCCTCGGGCAGGATTTCGGCGGCCGCGAGGTAGAGCAGCACGCCTGCGAAGAACCCGAGGTACGCGCCGAGCGGTTCCTCCGGAAGGGTGAACAGCAAAGTGGACGCCGCGCCCACGACCGGCGCGACGGCGTCCGCGTAGAGCATCAGCAGGGCCTTGCGGCGGTCGTTGCCGTAGAGGCTCGTGAGCGTGTACGTGTTGAACCCGTCGGCGAAGTCGTGGGTGATGACGGCCAGCGCCACGGCCACGCCCATCCCGCCGCCGACCTGGAAGGCCGCGCCCAGGGCCACGCCGTCGGCGAGGCTGTGGCCGACCATGGCCGCGGCCGCGGTCAGTCCGACCTGGGGGACGCGGGCGCCGTCCTCGGCTCCGTGTGCGGCCTGGCGGACGGCGAGCAGCCGTTCCACGACGTGCCCGACGAGGAAGCCGCCGACGAAGAGCAGCAGGGCGAGCGGTACGCCGAACACCTCGTCGCCCGCGGCGTGGAGGGCCTCCGGGAGCAGGTCGAGGCCCACGACGCCGAGCATCAGCCCGCCGGCCAGGCCCAGCACGAGGTGGCGGCGGTCGGTGACGCGCTGCGCCGCCCATCCGCCCGCCAGGGTCATCAGGAACGCGCCCAGCGCCACGATCACGGCCATGTGCCCCTGAATACAGATTCCTCGGCCCGCGTGCACGTCCGCGCGCGGGTGGCGGGCGGCGGACTGTTGACGCCGGTCCGACCGGGGCAGGTGATGTGCGGGTGGCGGTGACGGTCACGATGACAACGAAGGGAGGACCCCCGGTGGGCGAGTACACGACGCAGGTGGTGGTCGGGGTCGGCGGACGCGCGGGGGTTTCCGTCGCGGAGGTCTGCGCCCTGGTCGAGGAGACGCTGCGGGGGGCCGGGCTGGCCGTGGAGGCGGTGAAGGCGCTGGCCACGGTGGAGTCGAAGGCGGACGAGGACGGGATAAGGGGCGCGGCGAAACGTTTCGGCGTCCCTCTGGTGAGCTACCCGGCCGAACGGCTCGCCGCCGTCGCCGTGCCGCACCCCTCGGAGGCCGTGCGCACCGCCGCCGGAACCCCCTCGGTGGCCGAGGCCGCGGCGCTCGCGGCCGGCGGGGAACTGCTCGTGCCCAAGCGGCGGTCGATGGCGGCGACCTGCGCGGTGGCCACGGCGCACGCGCACGACCTGCGCCACCACGGGGACGCCGAGGTCGTCGACGCGGGCTCCGCGCTGGTGGACCTGGCGGTCAACGTACGTGCGCAGACGCCGCCGGAGTGGCTCAAGCAGCGGATCGCCGCCTCCCTCGGGGATCTCGCCGCATACCCCGACGGGCGGCCCGCCCGCGCGGCGGTGGCCGCTCGGCACGGGCTGCCGGTCGAGCGGGTGCTGTTGACGGCCGGGGCCGCGGAGGCCTTCGTACTGATCGCGCGCGCCCTGGGAACCGTACGGCCGGTCGTGGTGCATCCGCAGTTCACCGAGCCGGAAGCGGCCCTGCGCGACGCGGGACACCGGGTGGAGCGGGTGATCCTGCGGGCGGCGGACGGCTTCCGGCTGGACCCGGCGGCCGTGCCCGAGGACGCGGACCTGGTGGTGATCGGCAACCCGACCAACCCGACGTCCGTACTGCACCCGGCGCAGACCCTGGCGGCGCTGGCCCGGCCGGGCCGGATCCTGGTGGTGGACGAGGCGTTCATGGACGCCGTCCCGGGCGAGCGGGGGGCCCTGGCGGGACGGATGGACCTGCCGGGGTTGGTGGTGCTGCGGAGCCTGACCAAGACCTGGGGGCTGGCCGGGCTGCGGATCGGCTACGTGCTGGCCGAGCCCGAGGTGATCGCGAAACTGGCGGCCGCGCAGCCGCTGTGGCCGGTGTCGACGCCGGCGCTGGTGGCGGCCGAGGCCTGTATGGCTCCGGCCGCGCTGGCCGAGGCGCAGGAGGCGGCCCGGCGGATCGCGGTGGACCGGGCGCATCTGCTGGCCGGGCTCGCGGAGTTCGATGAGGTGACGTCCGTCGGGGTGGCGCAGGGGCCGTTCGTTCTGATCCGGGTGGCGGGCGGGGCCGAGGTCCGCACCCGGCTGCGCGCCCTCGGCTTCGCGGTGCGCCGCGGGGACACCTTCCCGGGGCTGGACCATTCCTGGCTGCGGCTGGCGGTGCGCGACCGGGCGACGACGGGCCGGCTGCTCCAGGCCCTGGACCACGCCCTGGCGCTGGCGGGGCGGTGACCGCCGGCCGCCGGGCCCCTCCTGACCTGAACGGCCCCCCTACGATGGCTTCGGGGGCGGGGCCGGGTGAGGATCCCCGCATCGGGAACGACATCGGGGGTCGGCAATGAAGGCATCCGCCAGGTGGGGCGCGGCGCTGGCCGCGCTGGCGGTCGTGGGCGGCGGGACCTATGCCGTGCCGCGGCTGCTCGAGCGCTCCGCGGCGCCCGCCGCGGAGCAGCGGCTGACCGCCTCCCGCTCGGCCGACGGCCACCCCGACATCGATCTGATCATCGGCACGCACAACCACGTGCCGCAGCCCTACGAGAAGATCAACGGCATCTGGGTGGTCTTCGGCATGGGTGACCAGGTCGCCAGCTTCGTACCGGCCGACAAACTGCGCGGCAACCAGTCCTCGGTCCCCCGGTTCACCTTCTCCCCCGCGGCGGGGCATCCGGGCCGGTGGGAGGTGGTGAAGGCCGAATGCCTCACGCAGTACTCGGACATGGGACCGCCGTTCCGCGTCGTCTGCGCCTCCTGCGCGGCCTCGGACCCCTCGCTCCCGGCCGCCGAGCGAAGCGAGTTCGCGCGGATCGACCAGCAGGTCACCGAGGCCGTCATGTCACGTGGCGCGGGCGAGCAGGGACTGGCGCACGCCACCCGCTGAGCACCCCCCTCCGAGTGCTCTGCGGGAACCGCGCGCCGCCCGCCCGCGCCCGCCCACGCCCGCCCCGCGAGCCCTACGAGGCCCTGCCCCGGCGGGTGAGCAGGAGCGCGCCCCCGCCGATGGCGAGCAGGGTCAGCGCCCCGCCCGCGACGTAGGGAGTGAGCGAACCGCCGCCGGTCTCGGCGAGGTTGGCGTTCGCGGTGGTACCGGACGCCGCGGCGCCGCCGGTCCCCGTCGCGGTCTGGGGCTTGATGTCCGGGTTCGCGGGCGGCGGCGCCGCCGGCTCGGTTCCCTTCGGGGACTCGCAGTGCGCCTCGGCGAGCACGATCTCGCCGTCGACCTGCGCCACGTTCAGCTTCAGCGGGTTCACCGCCACCTTCAGGCGGAGCGCGGCCGCGGCGGCCGTGGTGGAGGTGGTCTCGGTACCGGACAGCTCGAGCACGACCTGGCCCACCCCGGGGACGTCGACCTTGGTGGGGCCGCCCGCCGTCAGGGTGACCTTCTTGCCGAGCGCCGTCACCTTCCCGAGGACGTTCGCGCTGGCCACCGGCTTCTTGCCCGCCTCGCAGACGGCCTTGGAGGTGACCTTCTCCACCTCGATGAGGGAGAGCAGCGGCATGCCCGGCACATGGACGGAGGCCTTGGCCAGGTTCGCCTCGGCCTCGGCCCGGGTCTTGTCGGCGGTGGCCTTGGAGGTGGCCACGTCGGCGCGCAAAACGCTGACCGGGTTGTTCCCCTCGACCCCGTCCAGGGTGACCGTCAGCGCCGTCTTCTCGGCCGTCGCCGGGGCACTGACCTCGTTGAGGGTCGTCTTCAGCGGGACGTGCACGGTCTTGTTGAGCAGGCCCACGTCCAGTCCGGCGCGCAGGACGACGGCTCCGGCCTTGCCCTCGCCCCCGGCTCCGCCTCCTCCCGTGGCGAAGGCGGGCGGCGCGGTGAGCAGGGCGACCGCTCCCGTGGCGAGCAGGACGGCCGCGGGCATGCGGAAGGTATGGCTGTTCAAGGTGGTGGAACCCCCGGGGAGTTGGGTACCGTCGCGTCGCCAATGGGGGACATCGCGCGCCGACGGTCTCGACCCCGGAATCTTTACGCACTGCGGGTGAACGAGGGTCAACCTGAGGCGAGTTCACCCCAAAGGGTGGTTTCCGGGCGCATATTCGAATCATTACGCCCCATGAAGAACTCGAGTTCTCCCCTGCCACCGGCATCCGGCCCGCGCGGCCGTCTTCAACGACCGGCGGGCCCCGATGTCACGCGGCGTCAACAGGGCGCCCACGCCCGGCTCAGGCCTGGCTCAGGCCTGGCTCAGGCCCGGCTCAGGCCCGGATCCCGCCGTTCACGACCACCCGCAGCGGCTGCGCGAGCGCGCGTACGTCGGCCCGTGGGTCGGCGGCGTAGACCACGAGGTCGGCGGGCGCCCCCTCGGTCAGCCCGGGCCTGCCGAGCCACTCGCGGGCCGCCCAGGCGGTCGCGGAGAGGGCGTCGATCGCCGGGATACCGGCCTTGACGAGCTCGGCGACCTCGGCCGCGACCAGGCCGTGCGGGAGGGAGCCTCCCGCGTCGGTGCCGACGTAGACCTGGATGCCCGCGTCGTAGGCGGCGCGGACGGTGTCGTACCGCCGCTCGTGGAGCCGTCGCATGTGCGCCGACCAGCGCGGGAACTTCGCCTCGCCGCCCGCCGCCATCTTCGGGAACGTCGCGATGTTCACGAGCGTGGGGACGATCGCCACCCCGCGCTGCGCGAACAGCGGGATGGTGTCCTCGGTCAGGCCGGTGGCGTGTTCGACGCAGTCGATGCCCGCCTCGACCAGGTCGCGCAGCGAGTCCTCGGCGAAGCAGTGCGCCGTCACCCGGGCGCCCAGCCGGTGGGCCTCGGCGATGGCCGCCTCCACCTCGGCGCGCGGCCAGCAGGCCGTGAGGTCCCCGGCGTCGCGGTCGATCCAGTCGCCGACGAGCTTGACCCAGCCGTCGCCGCGCAGCGCCTCGCGGCCGACGTACTCGACGAGGTCGGCGGGCTCGATCTCGTGGGCGTAGTTGCGGATGTAGCGGCGGGTGCGGGCGATGTGCCGACCGGCCCGGATGATCTTCGGCAGGTCCTCGCGGTCGTCGATCCAGCGGGTGTCCGAGGGCGATCCGGCGTCCCGGATGAGCAGGGTTCCGGCGTCGCGGTCGGTGAGCGCCTGCCGCTCGGCGGTCTCGGCGTCGACCGGGCCGTGGGAGTCCAGCCCGACGTGGCAGTGCGCGTCGACCAGCCCGGGCAGGGCCCAGCCGCTGACCGTGGTGATCTCGCGGGCGCCGCGCGGGCGCTCGTAGGAGATCCGGCCACCGATCACCCAGAGCTCGTCGCGTACCTCGTCGGGCCCGACCAGCACCCGCCCCTTCACGTGCAGCACGTCGCGCGCGGCGCTCACATCGCTCATGGCGGCACTGTACGCGCGGGGCCCGCGGCGTCAGGAGGCGGAGCGGCAGGAAGCGGAGGTCAGGGGGCGGAGGTCAGGGGGCGGAGGTCAGGGGGCGGAGGTCAGGGGGCGGAGGTCAGGGGGCGGAGGTCAGGGGGCGGAGAGGGCGTCCAGCAGCCGGTCCACGTCCGCCTCGGTGTTGTACAGGTGGAACGAGGCCCGCAGGAGGCCCGCGCGGGCGGACGTGGCGATGCCGACCGCCTCCAGGGCGGGCTGCCGGTCGTCCAGGCCCGGTACGGAGACGATGGCGGCATCGCCGGGGACGGGCTCGTGGCCGAGGCGCGCGAGTCCGGCCCGGTAGCGGGCGGCCAGGGCGGTGTTGTGGGCGTGGACGGCCTCGATGCCGATGCGCTCCAGCAGGGCGAGGGAGAGTTCGGACGCGTGGTAGGCCAGGAAGGCCGGGGACTCGTCGAACCGCCGCGCCCCGGGGGCGAGGGAGGACATCGGCCCGTAGGTGGCGTCGCCGTCGGCCACCGCCGGTACCCAGCCGGCATGCAGTGGGGTCAGCGTGTGCTGGGCCTGCGGCGACACGGTCAGGTACGAGGCCCCGCGGACACCGAGCAGCCACTTGAAGCCCACGGCGACCGTGTACTCGTACGGCGAGGCGTCAAAGGGGAGCCAGCCGGCCGCCTGGGAGGCGTCCACGAGCATCCGGGCCCCGTGGGCGGTCGCCGCCGCGCGCACCGCGGCCAGGTCGGCCGTGCGGCCGTCCGCGGACTGCACGACGCTGAGCGAGACCAGGGCGGTGTCGGGGCCGACGGCCTCGGCGACGGACTCCAACGGGGCGAAGCGCAGCTTGAGGTCGCCGCGCGCCACGAAGGGGTTGATCACGGAGGAGAAATCGCCCTCGGGGCACAGTACTTCGGCGCCGGGCGGGAGCGAGGCGGCGACGAGGCCGACATGGGTGGAGACGGCCGAGCCGACGGACACCCGGTCGGCGTCCACCCCGACCAGGCGGGCGAAGGCCGCCCGGGCTCCGTTCACCCGGTCGAAGTCGCCGAAGCCGGTGGGGAGACCGGCCCCCGCCGCCTCGGCCAGCTCCCGTACGGCCGCGACGGCGGAACGCGGGACGACCCCGCACTTGGCGGTGTTCAGGTACGTGGTGGTGTGGGCGAACTCGGCACGGGTCGCCTCGGCGAGCTGAAGATCCATACCTTCAACCCTGCGCCAGGAAAGACCCAAAGTCCATTGCCGAGTTCACTGAGTTCACCCCAAGTAGTCCTTATGTCTGAGGGACCGCGCACGCCCCGTCGGGCTCGCACGCCTCGGCGCCGGCGGCCGGTTCCTCGACCTCGCGCCCGGCCCACGCCTGCTCGAGGGCCCGGGTGAACACCTCGGCCGGCTGACCGCCCGAGATGCCGTAGCGGCGGTCGAGGACGAAGAACGGCACGGCGTTCGCACCCAGCTCGGCGGCCTCGCGCTCATCGGCGCGGACCTCGGCGGCGTAGGCGGAGTCGTCGGCGAGGACGGTACGGGCCTCGGCCTCCTCCAGCCCGGCCTCGACGGCGAGGGCGACCAGCACCTCCGGGTCGAAGACGGAGCGCTCCTCGCCGAAGTTGGCCCGGTAGGCGAGGTCGAGCAGCTCCTCCTGGCGGCCGCGGGCGGCGGCCAGGTGCAGCAGGCGGTGGATGTCGAAGGTGTTGCCGTGGTCACGGCCCTCGGTGCGGTACGTGAGCCCCTCGGCGCGGGCGCCGGCGGCGACGTGCTCCTCCATGCCGCGCGCCTCGTCGAGGGTGCGGCCGTACTTCTTCGCGAGCATCTCCACGACGGGAGCGGTGACCCCCTTCGCACCGCCGGGGTCGAGCTCGAAGGACCGGAAGACGACCTCCACCTCGTCGTGGTGCGCGAACTCGGCCAGCCCCTTGGTGAAACGGGCCTTGCCGATGTAGCACCAGGGGCAGGCGATGTCGCTCCAGATCTCGACGCGCATGATCCTTCTACTCTCCAGGGTTCGGATGGGGATGAAACGGTTACCGCTTCAACCATCCACCCGCCCGTCTCATTCCCCGGACGTGTCGGTCACCCCGCTCACCTGGAGCCAGAGGGTGCGGTGGCTGCCCGACCGGGGCGCCGAGGGGTCCGCCAGCCAGCCCTGGGTGGCGTAGAAGGCCTGGGCGCGCAGGTTGTGCTCGTAGACCTCCAGGCGGACCCGGCTGATTCCGGCCCGGCGCCAGGCCTCCAGGCAGGCGGCGTGCAGCGCGGCACCGGTGCCGCGGCGCCAGTGCAGGGGATCGACGTGGAGCTGGGTCAAGGTGGCCTCGCCGTCCAGGGTGCGGTACGCGGCGACCCCGGTCAGCTCGCCGTCCTGCTCGGCGCAGAGCACTCCGCCCTCGGCGGCGTCCCGGTCCATGGCCCGGGACCAGCCCTCGCGGGTCCGCCGGATCTCGGCGTCGCCCTGGTAGGCCTCCTCGGGGATATGGCCCTCGTAGTAGGTGGCCCGGGCCCTGGTGTGCAGGGCGGCGATCGCGGCGAGGTCGGCGGTTCTCGCGGTTCTGATCATGGGATGGAAAACGCGCCGGGAGCCTCGGCGGTTCCCGGCGCGTCGGCCCTGCGGCCCGCGTGGCTACTTCTTCAGCCACGCCTCCATCATCTGCTGGGCGATGGGGGCGGCCAGCTTGCCGCCGCCGATCTCGGACCGGTCGGTGTCGGAGTTCTCGATCACCACGGCGACCGCGATCCGCTTGCCGTTCAGCTTGCCGTACGAGGTGAACCAGGCCAGCGGCGCGAGGCTGTTGTTGACACCGCGCTGGGCGGTGCCCGTCTTGCCGCCCACCTCGGCGCCCGAGACCTGGGCCGGCTTGCCACCACCCTCGGTGGCGACCGTACGCATGGCGTCGCGGATCATCGAGGCGGTCTTCTCGTTCATGACCTGCTGGGACTTCGGGTCCTTGAAGCTCTCCAGCACGTTGCCGCCCGCGTCGGTGACCTCGGAGACCATGTGCGGGGCGACGAGCTTGCCGCCGTTCTCGATCGCGGCCGTCACCATCGCCATCTGGAGCGGGGTGGCCTGCACGTCGAACTGGCCGATGCCGGTCTGCGCGACCTGGTCGATCGACATCTTCTTCGACGGGTACTTGCTCGACGGGTTGGTGCGGACCGGGGTGTCGATCTGCACGTTGAAACCGAGCTTCTCGGCCGTCGCCCGCATCTTGTCCTGGCCCAGCTTGGAGGCGAGCTCGGCGAACACGTTGTTGCAGGACAGCCGCAGGGCGGTGCGCACCGACACGTTGTTGCAGGCCGCAGAGCCCGCCTCGCTGGGCAGCGGGGTGCGGGTGCCGGGGATCGTGTACGGGTCCGCGATGCCGGTCTGCTGGTCGAGGTTGGTGACGAGGCCGTTCTCGATCGCCGCCGCGAGGGTGACGAGCTTGAAGGTGGAGCCGGGGGCCTGCGGCTTGCGCAGCGCCACGTTCTCCATGGCCTTGCCCTTGTCGGCGGAGAGCTCGCCCCAGGCCTTCTGGTCGTTGGCGCCCGCGATGCTGCCCGGGTCGAAGGAGGGGTTGTTCACGACGGCGAGGATCTCGCCGCTCTTCGGGTCCATGGCGACGGCCGAGCCCTGCTTGCCCTGGAGCGCGTCGTAGGCGGCCTTCTGGACGTCCTTGTCGATGGTGGTCAGGACGTTGCCCGGGGCGGCGCGCTTGTTGGTGAGCATGTCCATCACGGTCTTCAGCCGGCTGTCGGAACCATTGAGGACGTTCTTGTAGATGCCCTCCAGCATGGAGGTGCCGTAGGCCTGGGAGCTGTAGCCCGTGATCGGGGCGTAGAGGGGACCGTCGACATATGTCCGCTTGTACGCGAAGTCCTTTCCGCCCGTCTTCACCGAGCCGGTGATCGCCTCCCCGCCCACGATGATGTTGCCCAGCGGGTTCTCGTACTGCCCGATGAGATTGCGGCGGTTGTGCTTGTCGTCTGCGAGGGCCTGGCCTTGGTATGCCTGCACCCAGGTGACGCGGACCAGCAGGGCCAGCACCAGAAGCAGACAGAAGACCGACGCACGCCTGATCGTCTTGTTCATCCCCCAGAAGGACGTCCCGGCCGCCCCAGCCGTTCCGCTCTGCCCCGATTGTGGCGGGGTTCTCAGGTTTTCTTCATGATGAAGCCTCCCTCGTAGGCCGCGATGACCGCCTGGGTGCGGTCGCGGGATCCGGTCTTGCTGAGGACCGACGCGACGTGCGTCTTGACGGTCTGCGGCCCGACGCCGAGGCGCTCGCTCATCTCGTGGTTGGACAGCCCGGTGGCCATCAGGCGCAGGAAGTCGGCCTCGCGGTCGGTGAGCCGGGCCACCCAGGGCGCTCCCGCAGCCGCAGCGCCCGCCGTGTGGGCGGCGGCCAGGGCGCGGACGGCGGCCGGGAAGAGCAGGCAGTCGCCGCGGGCGACGAGCCGGACCGCGCCGATCAGCTCGTCGGGGTCGGCCCGCTTGAGCAGGAAGCCCACGGCTCCGACGCGGAGCGCGTCATAGACGTAGGCGTCGTTCTCGAAAGTGGTGACGACCACGATGCGGGGCGGGTCGGCCATGGTGGCGAGGATCTGCTCCGTGGCCCGGATGCCGTCGATCTCGGGCATCCGGACGTCCATGAGGACGACGTCGGGGGCCAGCGAACGGACCAGCGATACCGCCTCGGCCCCGGTGGCCGCCTCGCCGACGACCTCCAGATCGGCTTCGGCCTCCAGGATGACCCGCAAGGCGGTGCGGACCATCCGCTCGTCGTCGCAGAGCACGATCCGCAGCGGCGGCCGGCCCGCCGGAGCGGTCCCGGTCACCGGTCGCCCCCCACCCCGGCCCCGGCGAGCGGGAGCACGGCCCGCAGCCGCCACAGGTCCCCGTGCGGGCCCGCCTCGACGCTGCCGCCGAGCAGGGCGGCCCGTTCCGCGGAGCCGCGCAGTCCGCGGCCCCCGCCGGTACGGGGCTCCCGGTCGCCATCGGGTGCGGCGGGCGGATTGGTCACGGTGATCTCCAGTTCACGAGGTGCGGCGGCGTCGGGGCGTGTGCCGGATGCGGGGCGGGGTCCGGGAGCGGGGCGGGGTCCGGTGCCTGGTCCGGCGGCGGGGCCGGCCCGTACCCGGATCCGTAGATCCACCGGGCCCGCGCCATGGCGCAGGGCGTTGCTCAGGCCCTCCTGGACGATCCGGTACGCCTCGCGGGAGGCGATCGCCGGGAGCGCGGCCCACTCCCCGACGGGCCCGGGGTCCTGGTGCGCGGTGACGGTGGTGCCGCCGGCCCGGGTGCGGGCCAGCAGTCCGTCCAGGTCGGTGGCGAGGGTGGGTGCGGGTGCGGCGTCCGGCCGGGCCGGGTCCCCGTCCCGCAGCAGGCCCAGTACGGCATCGAGCTCGCCCACCGTCCGCCGGGTGGTGTCCTCGATCGCGGCGAGCGCCTCCCGCACGAACTCGGGATCGCGCTCCAGCATCCGCCGGGCGGCGGCCGCCTGGAGCATGACGGCGCTCAGCGCGTGCCCGACCGCGTCGTGCAGTTCCCGGGCCAGCCGGTTGCGCACGGCCAGGTCGGCGGCCCGCTCCTCGGCGGCGGCCAGCCGGTCCGCCGCCGTCGGCCCGAGCAGTACGGGCGCCATCCGGGCCAGCAGCCGCCCGGCCCCGGCGGCGCACAGGACGACCCCGGCGAGCAGCCCGATCCCGAGCAGGGGTGCGACGTACGGGTCGGTGTCCGTGGCGAACCAGCCGTACCCCAACCGGACGTCCCGCAGCCGTCCCACGACCGGCAGCGAGATCAGCACGACCGCCATGGGCGGCACCGCGAGGGTCATCCCGCTGATCAGGGCGCCGGTCCCCAGGTGCAGGGTCCACCAGGCCGAGGCCCGCCCCCGCGCGGCCCAGGACCTCGCCGGCCCGTCGGCCAACCGTTCCCCCGGCACCCCGCACATGGCCCGGACGGCGACCACCGACATCGGCCGGACCGGCCCGACCAGCGCGGTGGCGGCGACGAGGGGCAGGGAGGCGGCGTAGGCGAGGAGGCTGAGCGGGGCGGAGTCGAGTGCGTTGACCCCGCCGGCGGCAACGCCGACCACCACCTGCGCGAGCAGGAAGTACGGCATCAGCAGGGCCCCGCCGAGGATCAGGTGCACCCAGCGCCACCTGGCCCGCGCCCCCAGCAGCCGGTTCACGCCGGGCGGCGGACGGTGAGAAACCGTATGAGGACGGCGCCGGTAAGCAATCCCGTGATCATCTGACCAGCGTAGATCAACAGCGTTGCGGCGGGAGGCCCTTCGCCTCCGTCCAGCTGCGGTCCCAGCGCGGCGATCATCACCCAGGCTCCCCAGCTCAGCGCGGCCGCCCCGCCGATCCAGGCGAGACCGAGCGGCCACCGCGCCGGGAGCGTCCCGCCCCGGGCCAGGAGCAGGGCCCCCGCTCCGGCGGCCAGCACGCATATCGCGTCGACCGCGGTCACCACGGCCGTCTCCGCGGAGTGAGCGGCCGCCCTCTCGGCGCCCAGCCCGGCGGTACCGCCGAAGGTCCAGTACCCGTACACCGCGGCGACCGCCAGCCCGACGGCCGCCGCGGCTGCCGCCACCACCCCCGTGGACGGCGGCAGCCGCTTCCCCGTCACGCCCTGCCACCGCGAACCCCAGCGCTCTCGCGCATAGGGCACGAACAAAGCGGCGAGGGCGAGTCCTTGGAGCATGAATCCGGTGTAGACGACCATGAACACCCAGGAGTCAAGGAAGGGCTCGCGCACCGCCTCCACCCCGGGGTCCGCCCCGAAACCGAGCGCCCGCACGAGCAGTTGGCCGGGGAAAGCGAAGAAGATCGGGGCGAGCAGTCCCGTGGCCACGAACACCGGAACGGTCAGCACCCAGGCCGGCACCCGTATGCCCCAGGGCCTGGTGAGCACCATCACGAGCAGGATCACACAGGCGTCCATCGCCAGGGTCACGGCGTTGGCCGCCGTGAAGTACGAGCCCGGCTCCCTCAGCACGCTGCCCTCGGGTATCCCGAGGTGACTCCCGCACAGCCAGGCCGTCTTGAGTCCCAGATACGGCACGGTGGCGGCCAGGGCCAACGCCCGCAGGATCCGCCGCCCGGTCCCCGGGCGGGAGGGAGGTGACGGCCGATTCGCGTCCGTCACCGCACTGCGCTGCATCTCTCGCGTGTTCATGACTCAACGGTCGCGGCTGCGCGGCCCCGCCGCCTCCCCCTTGAAGGGGAACCGCCTCCCCCACGCGGGGGAGGACCCGCTGCACACGCTCACCCACCGCACCGCACCGCACCCGTGGAGCGCCGCACCCGCACCCGCACCCACGGAGCGACGCCCGCGATGCGCCGCCCGCGGAGCATCACGTGCAGGCCCTCACCTGCAGGCCCTCACATACGGCGCGTCACGACCGACAGCCGGTCCCGCGCCTCGAACAGCGCCGCCTTGATGACCTGTTCGTGCTCCCCCGTCAGCCGGGCCACCGGCACCGAACAGCTCACCGCGTCCCGCGCCGGCGTCCGGTACGGCACCGCCACCCCGAAGCAGCGCAACCCGAGCGTGTTCTCCTCCCGGTCCACCGCGTACCCCTGCTCCCGTACCAGCGCCAGCTCCTCGATGAGCTGCTCCCGGTCGGTGATCGAGTGTTCGGTGACGGCCTCCAGCCGCCGCGGCAGCAGCCCCCGTACCTCTTGGTCCGTGTGCGTCGCCAGCAGCGCCTTGCCCAGCGCCGTCGAGTGCACGGGCAGCCGTCGCCCGACCCGGGTGAAGGGCCGCAGGTAGTGCTGGGACTGCCGGGTCGCGAGGTAGACCACGCTCGTCCCGTCCAGCCGGGCCAGGTGGATGGTCTCCGTCGTGTCGTCGGAGAGCCGGTCCAGGGTGGGCCGCGCGGCCGCGACGACCTCGTCGCCGTCGATGTACGAGCTGCCGACCAGCAGGGCCCGTACGCCGATGCCGTACCGCGTGCCCGTCGCGTCCGTCTCCACCCACCCCAGATTCACCAGCGTGCGCAGCAGCATGTAGAGGCTGGACTTGGGCAGCGAGAGGTCGTTCTGGATGTCGGCCAGGCTGTGCAGCCCCGGGCGCGCCGCGAAGTGCTCCAGCAGGAGGACGGTCCGCACCGCCGACTTGACCGGCGCCGCCTGGGCCGGAATCCCCGACTCGGCCGTCGTCATACGCCTGCTCCCCCTCTGATCGCCTCTTGTCACACCGAGGACGCGGAAATAGAGTCCACAGCAGATGTGATCATTCATCCACCGGAACGGCGTTCAGAATACTGAACGATCCAGGAGGCAGTGGGCCATGACAACGACACCAGTCTGGAGTGTGGACCCCCGCACCGGGAAGCAGCGCGAACAGGTTGCGGTGGAAGCCACACCCGGGGAGGTGGACGAAGCCGTACGGGCCGCCCACACCGCCCGCGGCGCGCTCGCCGACGCCACCGTCCGCGCCGCCTTCCTGCGCGCCGCCGCCGCACTGCTCGACGAGTCCGCGGCCCACGTCATCGAGGCCGCCGACGCCGAGACCGCGCTCGGCCCGGGCCGGCTCACCGGCGAACTGGCCCGCACCACCGGCCAGCTGCGCGCCTTCGCCGACGCTGTGGACGCCGGGACCTACCTCGACATCCGGATCGACAGAGCCGACCCGGCCCTGAGCCCGCCGCGCCCCGAACTGCGCCGCTACAAGGTGCCGCTCGGCGTGGTCGCGGTCTACGCCGCCTCCAACTTCCCGCTCGCCTTCTCCGTCCCCGGCGGCGACACCGCGAGCGCGCTGGCCGCCGGCTGCCCGGTCGTCGTCAAGGCGCACCCCGACCACCCCGCCACCTCCGAGCTGTGCGCCTCACTGCTCCGCCGGGCCGCGATCGCCACCGGGCTCCCGGCCGAAGTGGTCAGCGTGGTCCACGGGTTCGACGCCGGGCTGGAGCTGATCCGCCACCCGCTGGTGGCGGCGGCCGGGTTCACCGGTTCCATCCGGGGCGGACGTGCCCTGTTCGACGCGGCCGCCGCCCGGCCCGTGCCCATTCCCTTCCACGGCGAACTGGGCTCCCTCAACCCCGTCGTGGTCACCCCGGCCGCCGCCGCCGAGCGCGCCGAGGAGATCGGGTCCGGCCTCGCCGGCTCGGTCACCCTCGGCGTCGGCCAGTTCTGCGTGAAGCCCGGCCTGGTACTGGTCCCCGAGGGCCCGGACGGCGACCGGGTCACCGGTGAGCTCACCAAGGCGCTCGGGGAGACCGAGCCGGGCGTGCTGCTCGACCACCGGATGCGGGAGAATTTCGTCTCCGGGGTGCGCGAGCGGGCCGCGCTGCCCGGCGTCGACGCCCCCGTCACCCCCGGATCCGGCGGGGAGCACACGGTCGGGGCGGGTTACCTGACCGTAGGCGCCGAGCACCTCCTCCAGGGCGGCGCTCACGATCTCCTCCTGGAGGAGTGCTTCGGTCCGGTGACCGTCGTCGTGCGCTACGCCGACCAGGGCGAGGCGGGCGCGGTCCTCGGGCGCCTCGGCGGGAACCTGAGTGCCACCCTCCAGTTGTCGGCCGCCGAGACCGAGGGTGCGCCGGGCCCGGCCGCCGAGCTGATCGGGCAGGTCACGGGGCTGGCGGGCCGGATCGTGGTCAACGGCTGGCCGACCGGAGTCGCGGTGGCGCCGGCCCAGCACCACGGCGGTCCCTACCCGGCGGCCACCTCGCACTCCACCTCGGTGGGCGGCACCGCGATCGAGCGCTGGCTGCGGCCGGTCGCCTACCAGTCCGTACCGGACGCGCTCCTGCCGGCCGAGCTGCGCGAGGCCAACCCGATGGGTCTGCCGCGCCAGGTCACCGGAGGCTAGCCCGTCTCGGAGCCCCGGCGGGCCGCCCGCCGGCCGGGGCACGGGCGTCGGACACCGGGGCGCAGGGCTCCGACACCGGGGCACCGGGGCACCCAGGGCCCCGGAGCCCCGGAAATCACGTTGCCCGGCCCGCCCCGGCGCGGCAGGCTGCGCCGCATGCCGAAACCGCACGGGTTCACCTACGAACGTCACCGGGACGACTGCGTCGTCATCACCCACCGGGGCCGCACCGCGGCCACCCTGCGCGGGGACCGGGCCGAGAAGTTCCTGGCCGAGGTGGAGTCCGGCGACGCGCAGCTCGTGATGGCCCGCTGGACGGGCGCGTACAAATTCGGCAACGAGCGCCTCGCGCGCAGCCACCCGCGCAATCAGCCCCGCGGCCATCCAGGCGATCGACGCTGAAACATCCCGAAATATCCCGCGAGGGTAAGGGAACGGCAAAGCCCCTCCGGTCGTTCTCCGGGCATGACCGCTATGACCCCTGGATCCAACCTGCCGCTCAATGCCGTCCGCGTGACGGTCGACGTGGCTGCGCCGGTACGGCTCGACGTGTCGGCCCTGCTCCTCACGGCGGACGGCAAGGTGCGCTCCGACGCCGACTTCATCTTCTTCAACCAGCCCACCGGGCCCGGTGTCGGCTACCGGTCCGGCGGCGGTTCGACGCCGGACTCGATCACCGTGGACACCGGCGCGGTGCCCCCGGGCATCGAGCGGATCGTGGTCACGGCCAGCCCCGACGCCGCCGGGCAGACGTTCCAGGGCATCGAGCCCACCGCCACCGTGCGCAACGCCGACGGCGGGGCGGTGATCGCCGCCTTCACCCCGCCGCAGCTGGGCGCCGAGACCGCGCTCGTCGTCGTCGAGATCTATGTGCGCGGCGGCGTGTGGAAGGTGCGCGCGGTCGGCCAGGGGTACGCGAACGGCCTCGCGGGCATCGCCACCGACTTCGGGGTCTCCGTGGACGAAGAACCCGCGGCCCCGCAGGCCGTGACCCCGCCGCCGGCCCCGGTGGCCCCGGCGCCCCCCCCCCCCCCGGCCGCGCCGGTCTCGTACCCGCCCTCCCCCTGGCTCGGCGGCGCCACCACCCCCGCGGCTCCCGCCCCCGCCCCGGCCGCGCCCGTCGCGCCTCCGGCCGCCGCGCCCGGCGCCGGGAAGATCAACCTCGACAAGGGCCGGGTCAACCTCCAGAAGAACCAGACCGTCTCCCTGGTCAAGGGCGGCCGCCCGCTGCTCTCCCAGGTCAAGATGGGCCTCGGCTGGGAACCCGCGTTCCGCGGCAAGGACATCGACCTCGACGCCTCCGTCATCGCGTACGGCCCCCAGCGCAATCACATCGACAGCTGCTACTTCGGCAAGCTGTCCATCCTCGGCGGCGCCGTCAAGCACTCCGGTGACAACCTCACCGGTGAGGGCGCGGGCGACGACGAGGTGATCGTCGTGGACCTCGGCCGGATCCCCGCCGACGCCACCGGCCTGGTCTTCACGGTCAATTCCTTCTCCGGCCAGAAGTTCACCGAGGTCGCAAAGGCCTACTGCCGGCTGATCGACGCGGCGAGCGGCGAGGAGCTGGTGCGCTTCGACCTCACGGGCGCCGAGCCCCAGACCGGCGTGATGATGGCCAAGCTCATCAAGCAGTTCTCCGGCGAGTGGGAGATGACTGCCATGGGCGACTTTGTGAAGTCGCGCACAGTGCGCGGCATGGTCAAGCCCGCCTCGCAGGCACTCTGAGCAGGTGGGCGGGCACATACGACTGCCGCCACGGATTGCGGGTGATGGATGCCACGCGTAATCCGTGAGTGGCTGTCAGTGCCCGCCCGTAGCCTGGAGGCATGCACAAGACCTTCACACCTGCGGGGCCTGCCCGGCCGTCCGCCGCAGAGGCGAACGAGGCGATACGGCACCTTGTGGACACCCGAGTGGACGGCGAGTGGCCCTCCGAGGCGTATGAGTTCCTGCTCGCGGAGTGGGCCGAGGCCTCCCGCTCGGAGGTTTCCCCGGCCCAGTGAGGCGCGGGCGCCGAGCCCGCGCCCGCACACCCGCGCCCGCCCCGGCGCGGACTCGGGCGCAGCCCTCCCTGCCCGCGCCGTCAGTGACCGCGGGGTCAGTGCCCGCGCCGCCACGGCCCGGTGATGGCCAGCATGATGCCCGGGTCCTGGATGTTGGCGTACAGCGTGCGCCCGTCCGGCGAGAAGCAGACACCGGTGAATTCGGAGTACTCCGGTTCCTCCTCGGACCCGTTGTTCAGCTCGTTGCGCGCCAGCGGGTAGGTGCGGCCCGAATCCGTCGCACCGAACAGGTGCTGCAGTCCCGACCCGTCCTCCGCGATGATCAGGCCGCCGTACGGGGACACGGTGATGTTGTCGGGGCCGTCGTAGCCCCCGTCCACCGACGGGTCCGCGTTGACCCCGATGAGGACGGTGAGCCGGACCGTGCGCCGCTTGGGGTCGTAGAACCAGACCTGACCGTCGTGGGCCGCGCCCGGGCTCTCCTCACGGGCGTAGGAGCAGACGAAGTACGCGCCGCCGTCGGCCCACCACATGCCTTCCAGCTTGCGTCCGCGCGTCACCACACCGTCCGCGAACTGCTTGCGCACCGGCACCGTCCGGGCGTCGCGGTCGCTCACATCCACCCAGTCGACCCCGTAGACGGTGCCGATCTTCGTGGCGCGCGAGAAATCGTCGACGAACCGGCCGGAGCTGTCGATGCACTTGGCCGCCTGGAGCACACCGGCGTCGGCCGCGAGCGTATGGAGCCTGCCGCGGCCGTGACGGAAGCCGCGGGGCGGGGTCCAGCGGTAGAGCAGCCCGTTGGGGCCGGAGGCGTCCTCGGTCAGATAGGCGTGGCCCTGGCGCGGGTCGATGACCACGGCCTCGTGGTCATAGCGCCCGAAGGCCTTGATCGGGCGCGGGTCGCGGTTGGCGCGCCGGTCGTGCGGGTCGACCTCGAAGACGTAGCCGTGGTCCTTGGTCATACCGTTCTTGCCCGCGAGGTCCGAGTTCTCCTCGCAGGTCAGCCAGGTGTCCCAGGGGGTGGCGCCGCCCGCGCAGTTGGTCGACGTACCGGCGATGCCCACCCATTCGGCGACCTCGCCGCCGCGCCGGACCTCGACGACCGTGCACCCGCCGGCCGCGGCCGGGTCGTAGACCAGGCCCTCGGCGAGCGGGACGGGGTGGGCCCAGCCCTCCCGCTTGCCCTTGAGCTCGTGGTTGTTGACGAGGAGGGTGACTCCGCGGTGGCCCTCGAAGGCGGCGGTCCCGTCGTGGTTGGACGGGGTGGTCTCGCCGGAGTCCAGCTTGGTGACCCCGCTGTGCGTGATCACGCGGTAGGTGAACCCGGCGGGGAGGGCAAGGATTCCCCGCGGGTCGGGGACGAGCGGGCCGTAGCCGGGCTCGCAGGGCCGTCCGTGCTCGTCGCGGGCGGTGCCGTCCTCGGCGGCGAGGGCCCCCGGGGCGGTGGCGAGGGCTCCGACCGTTCCGGTGAGCGCGACGCCCGCGCCGGCGATGACGGTGCGGGCGGTGAAGTCTCTACGGCTGAGCGGCATCGGGTCTCCAGGGGTGGGGAGGTGGTGCGCCTGTCGTGCGGTCGTCAGCGCACACGCTCTCGCCCGCACGTGAACGGCGGCTGAACTACCCACCAAGAGGAACCGACCCCTTGCCCGCCCCTGGAATGGCCAACTCCGGCCCCTGGAACGGCGCATTGTCGCCACCCGCCCCCGATGCCCCGGACCACCCGGACCACCCGGACGAGGGGCTGCGGGTCAGTCGGTCGGCGGGCCGGTCGCCGGGCCGACAGGTCCGCGGGTCCGCAGGTCCGCAGGTCCGCAGGTCAGTCGGCCCCGCCTATGGCGCCGCGGGCCGCGAGGCGGAAGTCCTGGACCGCCCGGTAGAGGGCGTGCTGTCGTTCGGCGGCGAGCGCCGTGTCCTCGGCCTTGCGGGTGGTGTCCCCGGCCCGGGCGTCCTCGGCCATCCGTCGCACGACGTGCGAGAGGTCGCCGGATGCCTGGGTGACGCGTCCGGCGACCTCCGCGAGGGCGGCCGGCCCCTCGAGGATGACGACCTCGGCGGCGCGGTGGACCTCGCGGGCCAGCGAGACGAAGCGGCCCGTCCTCCCGTCGAGGTCGGGCAGGTCGGGTGCGTCCGCACGCAGCGCGTCGAGTACGGCGTCCATGGCTACGTCGCGGTCGTGGAACGCGCCGAGGTAGGCCGCGCAGGCGTCGCGACGGTGCCGGCGCCTCCACTGGCCGTGCTGGGACCGCGCCTGCGCACGGCCGTTCACGAAGGCGGCCCCCAGGGTGGTGACGGAGCCGACGGCGGCGCCCAGCAGTGCGGCAAGTCCTGAATCCATGACGCCCATTGTGTCCCCGGGGGATCACGGACCGGCCCCGGCCGCGAGCCCCGGCCCGGGAACCCCGGCCTCGGCAGGCCCGCCGCTCGGCCCTCGGCCCGCCTAGACCGGGCGGCGGGAGCGGGCCTTGAACGCGGCCTTGCGGGCCTCCTTGGCCGCTTTCCGGTCCGGGTGCAGTCGGCCCATCGCCTCCAGGACGTACGCCGTCGCCGGGTGCTCCACCCGCCACACCTGCTCGAAGAACCCCGCATGATGAGCGGTCAGGGTCTCCATCAGGAGCGGCAACTCATCCGTCTCCCCGTCGGTGGCGAGCTGCGCCGCGATCGTGTCGACGGTCAGCCAGAACACCATCTCGGGGTCCGGAGCCGGTACGTCGCCCGCGCCGCGCTCCGCCAGCCAGACCCGGGCGAGCCCGCCGAGCTCCGGGTCGTCGAGCACCGAGCGGACCGCCGACTCGGCCTCCGGTCCGGCCGGTGCCAGGGCCTGCTGGCAGCGGAGCCTGCGCAGCGGGCCGCCTTCGTCGTCGCCGCGGGCGGCGGCCAGCAGTTCGGCGGCCGCGGCGGGCTGTTCGCGGCCGGCCAGCCACTGCTCGATCTCGGCCTGGGCGGCGTTCTCGGAGTAGAGGGAGACGGCGTCGAGCAGTACGTCGGCGCCCTTCTCGGACAGTTCGCCGAGGGCGGGGGCGTCCACTCCCGCCTCCAGCATCCGGGCCCTGATCCCGTACAGGCCGAGCGGGGTCAGCCGGACCATCCCGTAGCGCGAGACGTCCTCGTCGTCCTCGTCGTCCGCTTCGCCCGCCTCGCCCGCTCCGTCCAGGGGGCCGTCGGCCTCCGCCATCAGCTCCTCGTCGACGGGCCGAAACTCCACCAGTCCGATCGGCTCCAGCTGCCGGAACTGGTCGTCGAGGCGCATCATCGCGTCCGACACCTGCTCCAGCACGGCATCGGTCGGCTCGCCCATATCGTCGGGCACGACCATCGACGCGGCGAGCACCGGCAGCGGAACCGGTCCGTCCGCGGCCCCGCCCTCGGTGACGGTGAGCAGGTAGAGGTTGGCGAGGACCCCGTCGAGGAAGTCCGCCTCGCGCCCCGGGTTCCAGTCCAGCCGGTCGAAGTCGATCTCGCCGCCCGCGTCCAGCGCGTCGACGAGGTCGTCCAGGTCGGGCACGGAGGCGTCGGCGAGCACGGTGTCCAGGGCCGCCAGCCAGAGGTCGAGTACGTCGCCGGGAGCACCGCTCGTCACGAGCGCGAGGTCCTCACCGGGCGCGGCCGTCCCGAAGCGCTCCTCGCCGCTCGCCTCGCTCGCGCCGCTCTCATCGCCGTCGTCGTCCGGCTCGGTCACGTCCACCAGCCCGGTGTCCACGGCCACGCGCCAGGCCTGGCTCACGTACCCGGCGGAGTCCCCGTCGGCGGCGTCCAGACCGAGCAGCGCGGCGGCCTCGGGCAGCTGGTCGGCGGCGAGCTCTCCGCCGACACCGACGCGGGTATCGGTGCCGGCCCAGCGGGCGAGCCGTACGGCGCGCGCGAACAGCGGGGCGCCGAGGGCGTCGCGGGCCAGCTCCGCATCGGAGTGCAGCCGTACCGGCGGCAGCGTGGGGTGCGAGTCTGCGGACATGGGGGCGGTTTCTCCTCGCGGACGCGGTGGGGTGGGGTGGGATCGGACTGGGTTTTCGGGGGTCTGGCGGGGCCTGGCAGGGTCTTTCGGGGTGTGGCGTTGGCGACACGGGCCGTTTGGCGGCCGGACCGTCATGTGCGCCCGGATTTCGATGACATGGCCGACATGACGGGCGGTGCGGGCAGGGCTGATGTGGCGCAGATGACAGACGTGGCTTCTTGCGGCGCTCCAGCGTAGACGCATTTCGGGCGCGTCCGGCGGGTCATCCCTCTTGGTTCATCCCACAGTCAGCTGCCGTATTCCCTGGAGGGCTTGACAACTTTGCTGGCCACACAGGAAATTGACGCGCGTAGATATATCGGGAGCGGCACATCACCCGCAGATCTCACTGCCGCGCCCCTCTCCTTCCCCTCTCCCACACCGGAGTTCCTGCCCATGCGCTCCTCGCATCCCCGTTCCGCCGCCGTCGCGGCCCTCGTCGCCACCGCACTGGCCACCGGCCTGCTCGCGGGTTCCGCCGACGCGGCCGAAGGCGCCGTGTCCGCCGATCCGATACGCATCCACGACATTCAGGGCACCACCCGGATATCCCCGCTGAACGGCAAGCAGGTCACCGACGTCGAGGGCATCGTGACGGGCGTACGTACGTACGGCTCGCGCGGCTTCTGGATCCAGGACCCGGACGCTGACGACAACGACGCCACCAGCGAGGGCGTCTTCGTCTTCACCAACTCGGTCCCGACCGTCGCCGTGGGCGACGCGGTCAAGGTCACCGGCACCGTGGGTGAGTACATCCCCGGCGGTCTGACCTCCGGCAACCAGTCGGTCACCCAGATCTCCAAGCCGACGGTGACCGTGGTCTCCTCCGGCAACGCGCTGCCCGCGGCCACCGCGATCAACGAGTACACGGTGCCCGCCGAGTACGCCCCGGCCGGTGACCCGGCCGCCGGCGGCAGCGTCAACGGCCTGACCCTGGAGCCCGCGCGCTACGCCCTCGACCACTACGAGTCGCTGGAGGGCATGAACGTCAAGATCGGCACCTCCCGCGTGGTCGGCGCCACCGACCCGTACTCGGAGCTGTGGGTCACGGTGAAGGGCTGGGAGAACACCGCCAAGCGCGGCGGCACCATCTACGGCTCCTACGAGTCCCAGAACACCGGCCGCCTCCAGGTCCAGCAGCTGGCGCCCCTCGCGCAGCAGCCCTTCCCGGTGGCCAACGTCGGCGACAAGCTGACCGGCACCACCGAAGGCCCGCTGGACTTCAACCAGTTCGGCGGCTACACGCTGGTGGCCCGCACCCTCGGCACGGTCAAGGCGGGCACCCTCGCCCCCGAGAAGACCAAGCCGCAGGTCGAGCAGGAGCTCGCGGTGGCCACGTACAACGTCGAGAACCTCGACCCGACCGACCCGCAGGAGAAGTTCGACGCGCTGGCGAAGGCCGTCGTCGAGAACCTGGCCTCCCCGGACATCCTCGCCCTGGAGGAGATCCAGGACGACAACGGCGCCAAGAACGACGGCACCGTCTCGGCCGAGCAGACCATCGCCAAGTTCACCGCGGCCATCTCGGCCGCCGGCGGCCCGGCCTACCAGTGGCGGACCATCAACCCGGAGGACAAGAAGGACGGCGGCGAGCCCGGCGGCAACATCCGCCAGGTGTTCCTCTTCAACCCGGCGCGGGTCTCCTTCACCGAGCGCGCCCCGGGTGACGCGGTCACCGCGACGGGCGTGGCCAAGGTCGACGGCAAGGCCGCCCTGACCCACTCCCCCGGCCGCGTCGACCCCGCCAACCCGGCGTGGGCGGACAGCCGCAAGCCCCTCGCCGGCGAGTTCGCCTTCCGCGGCAAGCCGGTCTTCGTGATCGCCAACCACTTCGGTTCCAAGGGCGGCGACGAGGGCCTGACCTCGCACCACCAGCCGCCGGTCCGCTCCTCGGAGGCCAAGCGACTGCAGCAGGCGCAGGCCGTGAACGGCTTCGTGAAGCAGATCCTGGCGGAGGACAAGAACGCCAACGTCCTGGTCCTCGGTGACATCAACGACTTCGAGTTCTCGGCGACGACGGACGCGCTGGCGGACGGCGGCGCCCTGTACCCGGCGATCAAGTCGCTGCCGAAGGCGGAGCGCTACTCGTACGTCTACCAGGGCAACGCCCAGGTGCTGGACCAGATCCTGACCAGCCCGGCGATCAAGAAGTTCACGTACGACAGCGTGCACATCAACGCGGAGTTCGCGGCGCAGAACAGCGACCACGACCCGCAGGTGCTGCGCTTCCGCCCGTAACACCTCGGGTTCGAAGCCACAGGGGGTCCGGCCGCAGTCCAGACCGGACCCCCTGCCACAATTCCGGCCATGATCTTCCGTGAGGCCACACGCCAGGACCTGCCCGCCGTCCTCGCCCTCCTCGAGAACGAGGACGCGGTCGTCGACCCGGCCCGGATCGTGGTCGGAGAGGCGCACGAGCGCGCCTTCGCCGCGATCGCGGCGGACCCGCGCAACGAGCTGCTGGTCCTCACCGAGAGCACGGACGAAGCGGATGAAACGGACGAAGCGGTCGGCCCTGACGGCCCGGACGGGGTCGTCCTCGGCTGCCTCCAGCTGACGTACATCCCGGGCCTGGGCCAGAACGGGCTGGAGCGGGCGCTGGTGGAGGCGGTACGGGTCCGGGCGGACCGGCGGGGCGGCGGACTCGGCGCCGAGCTGGTGCGGCTGGCCGCCGAGCGGGCCCGCGAGCGCGGTTGCGGCCTGATCCAGCTGACCAGCAGCAAGCGGCGGACGGCCGCGCACCGGTTCTACGAGCGGCTGGGCTTCGCCCGCAGCCACGAGGGCTTCAAGCTGTACCTGGAGCCGTAACGGGCCCTTTCCGGGCAAGGTGGGGACTTTCGGCCCTGGCGTGACGCTCGACACATCTCCACCGAAACGACCCGTCGTGGTGTTGAGTATTTCCACGCCCGATCTTGTACCGGCTTGTACCGACCGCACTCCGGAGGATCCTCGTGTTCCCCTCCATCTCCCTCGCTCAGGAAACCGGCCTCGCCGTCCTGCTCGTGGCCGCGATCGTCTGGGTCACCGGCCTCGGCCACATGCTGCGGGACAACCGCCTCCACCAGCCGGAGCCGGCGGCCGCCGAGGGCCTGCCGATGATCCCGGCCCAGCGCGGCTCGGCCGCGCACCCGCTGGAGTCGGTGGAACTGACGGAGGCGGAAAAGCAGGCCTTCGCGGGCCTGATCCGCACCATCCCCCTGAACTGACGCCCCCGGCCCGAACACCGAGGGCCCATCACCCTCAGCCGCCAGAGTCCCCTGACCGTCGTCGTGGCGGTCGGCGAACTGGGGGTCGTCGCGATGGAGCAGCAGCTCCTCGCGGGAGGAGACGCCGAAGCATCGGGCGCCAGTGCGAGCGCCCTCCCGGCCGTGGTGGGGGCGTGGGAGGGCGCTCGTTCGGGACGGACGTCCACCACTCGTCGCGGCTCAGCCGCGGGCGAGGGCGACGGGACGTCAGTTGTGGCTGTGCAGGACCTCGTTCAGGCCGCCCCAGGTCGCCTTGTACGGGCGGGCCTCGACGGCGCCGGTGACCGAGTTGCGGCGGAAGAGGATGTTGTTGGCGCCGGAGAGCTCCAGGGCCTTGACGGTCTGGCCGTCCGGGAGGGTCACACGGGTGCCGGCGGTCACGTAGAGGCCGGCCTCGACGACGCACTCGTCGCCGAGCGCGATGCCGACGCCCGCCTCGGCGCCGATCAGGGTGCGCTCGCCGATCGAGATGATCTGCTTGCCGCCGCCCGAGAGGGTGCCCATGGTGGAGGCGCCGCCGCCGATGTCGGAGCCGTCGCCGACCACGACGCCCGCGGAGATGCGGCCTTCGACCATGGAGGTGCCGAGGGTGCCGGCGTTGAAGTTGACGAAGCCCTCGTGCATGACGGTGGTGCCCTCGGCGAGGTGCGCGCCGAGGCGGACGCGGTCCGCGTCGGCAATACGCACGCCCTTGGGGGCGACGTAGTCCGTCATCCGCGGGAACTTGTCGATCGAGGTGACCTGGAGGTGCAGGCCCTCGGCGCGCGCGTTGAGGCGGACGGTCTCGACCTGGTCGACCGCGACCGGGCCGAGCGAGGTCCAGGCGACGTTGGTGAGCAGGCCGAAGACGCCGTCGAGGTTCTGGCCGTGCGGCTTGACCAGGCGGTGGCTCAGCAGGTGCAGGCGCAGGTACGCGTCGTGCGCGTCGAGCGGCTTGTCCTCCAGGGAGGAGATGACCGTGCGGACGGCTACGACCTCGACCCCGCGGACCGCGTCCGTACGGATCGCCTTGGCCGCGGCGGCGCCGAGCAGTTCCACGGCCTGGTCGGCGGTGAGGCGCTCGGTGCCGGCCGGGCCGGGCTCGGCGACCAGCACGGGGGCGGGGAACCAGGTGTCGAGGACGGTGCCGTCGGCGGTGATGGTGGCAAGTCCGGCGGCGACGGCGCCGGTGGTACGCGTAGCAGTCATATCCGAAACCTAACCGGCGACGGCCTTCGGTTGCGAACCGGTCTCATGTGCCGGTCGCGCGGGTCGCGCCGCGCGCCGGGCGCGCCGGGCCTGCCGCGCGTGCGCCCCCAGCAGTACTGCTCCCGCCCCCGCCGCCAGCAGCGCGCACAGCGGCCACAGCAGTCCGGGCGCGGCCGAGTACAGGGCTCCGCCCAGGGCGGGGCCGACGACGACCCCGCTGACCGAGACCCCCGCGTACAGGCTCTGGAACCGCCCGATGGCGTGCTCGGGCGCCTGGTCGGCCACGTAGGCGGTGGCGGTGGTCTTGTAGAGGATCTCCCCGAGGCTCAGCAGGATCATCATCGTCACGGCGCTCGCGATCCCGGCCCCGAGCAGCAGCGCCGCGTACCCGGCCCCGACCAGGACCAGCCCGGTGCCGATGACCGGCAGCGCCGGCCGCTCGCGCAGGGCGACGGCGGCGGGCAGCTCCAGCAGGAGGATCACCCCTCCGTTGAGGGCGATGACGAGCCCGAAGGCGCGCGCGTCCAGCCCGTGGTCGGCGAGGAAGACGGGGAAGGTGGAGTACTGCTGGCGGTAGACGATGTCGGTGACCAGGATCGCGCCGAGCAGGAGCAGCACGGCGGGGCGGGCGCGCAGTTCGCGCCGGAGGCCGTGCTCCCGGCGGCCCGGACCCCCGTCCCGGGCCGCCGGGGATACCTCCCGCGCCCGGAGGGCTGCGCGGGAGGGTGTGCGGGTGGTGCCGCGGGCCGGGACGACCCGCGCGGTCCACAGGGCGAAGACGAGCGTGCCGATGCCGTCACCGACGAAGAGCCAGTCGTAGGAGAGGCCGGTGGCGATCAGGGCGCCCAGCGGCGGCCCGAGGGTGAATCCGCCGTTGGAGGCGCAGCGTACGAGGGCGAAGGCCTGGCGGCGGGCTCCTTCCGGGACGGTGACCGCGACGAGTACGGAGTTGGCGGCCCGGATCACGCCGGAGGCGTACTGGGCCACGGGCAGGGCCGCGTAGAGCAGCGGGGTGGGCAGCAGGGGGAGGACCGCCAGGGCGAGGCCGCCCAGGGTGGCGGCGGCGAGCAGCACCCGGCGGTGGCCGAAGCGGTCGCCGTACCAGCCGCCGGTGAAGTTGCCGGCGACCAGGCCGATGCCGCCGATGGCGGTGACGAGGCCGGCCTGGGCGGCGCCGAGACCACGGGGGCCGGTCAGGTAGAGGAAGACGAAAACGAAGGTGAAGCTGACGAGGGCGTTGACGAAGACCCCCGCAGCCAGCAGCCACACGACCCTCGGTATGTCCTTGAACCCCTGCAGCACACCCGTGTCCCCCACATCCGAACGAGTAAGTTCCCTTTGGGAACTGACTATGTCAGCATGACAGCCTTGGGTCAACGGACGAAGGAGTTCCCCATGGCCCAGCGCACACACCTCGGCGACGCGGACTGCGCCATCGCCCAGGCCCTCGATGTGGTGGGCGACTGGTGGACGCTGCTGATCGTGCGCGACGCCGCGCGCGGCGTGCACCGCTTCGACGAGTTCCAGCACGAGCTGGGGATGTCCCGCAAGGTGCTGGCCGAGCGGCTGAAGCTGCTCGTCGAGGCCGGGGTGCTGTCGCGCGAGCCGTACCAGGAACGCCCGGTGCGGCACGAGTACCGGCTGACCCCGCGCGGGCGGGGGCTGCTGCCCGTCCTGGTGGCCCTCCAGGACTGGGGAGACACCTGGATCCTGGGAGAGGGAGACATGACGGCGACGACCGGCGAGGCCTCGCGCGAGGCGGCACGGGTGCAGGCGCTGCGCGGCACGAGAGTGCCGCCGCTGCTGCTGCCGGACCGTTTCGGCGGGATCAGCGACCCGGTGGCGGACACCCCGTTCACCATTCTGTACTGCTTCCCGGGCGCGTACGCGCGCGCCGAGTCCTACCCGCCCGGCTGGGCCGGGATCCCGGGCGCCAAGGGCTGTACGTTCGAGTCGTGCACGTACCGCGACCAGCTCGCGGAGTTCACCGCGGCCGGCGCCACCGTGCACGGGGTGTCGGCCCAGCGGCCGGACGAGCAGCGGGAGTTCGCGGAGCAGGAGCGGCTGCGGTTCCCCCTCCTGTCGGACGCGGACCTGGCGCTGACGACCGCGCTGCGCCTGCCGACGTTCCGTACGGCGGGCACGAGCCGGATCAAGCGGTTGACGCTGGTCATCGACCGGGACCGCACGGTGCGCGAGGTGATCTACCCGATCCAGGACATCGAGGCGAGCGTGCGGACGGCCCTCGCGGCCGTCCGCACCGCTGCCGCGGGCGCGACCGCCGCCACGGGTACGACCGCCGTCGACACGACCGCTTCCACGGACACCACCGCCGCCGGCTCCACCGCCGCCGCGGACCCCGCTCAGTCCTGACGCAGGATCCGCCGCAGGACCTCGCGGGTGTACGCCTCGTCGTAGGCGGAATCCGTCAGCAGGACCTGCAGCCCGATCCCGTCCACGGCCGCCACCAGCGCCCGCGCCGTCACCGGGTCGGTCCGCGGGGCCAGCGCCGCCGCGACCGCATCGCACCACGCGGCCGCCACCGGCCGCAGTGCCGGGCGGCGCAGGGCCGCGAGGTAGAGCTCGTACTCCAGCTCCACCCGCCCCCGGTCCGCCGCCAGGAGCTCCCCGAGCAGGCGGGCCAGGGCCGGGGCGAGGTCCGCGTCCGGGTCGGCCAGGGCCACCGAACGGGCCACCGCCTGCGCGAAGCCCTCATTGGTCTGGCGCAGCGCGGCGACCAGCAGGTCGTCCAGCGTCTTGAAGTGGTACGTGGTCGACCCGAGCGGTACGTCGGCCTCCGCGGCCGCGCTGCGGTGGCTCAGCCCCGCGATGCCCTTGACGCCCACCACCCGGATCGCCGCGTCGATGATCCGCTGGCGCCGGTCCGGGTCGTAGCGCCGCCCGCCGGAGGGCATCAGTGGGCCCCGCCGAGGTTCAGCAGGACCACGCCGCCGATGACCAGGGCGATCCCGGCGATCTTGGCGGCGGTGGCCGCCTCCCCCAGGAACACCATGCCGATGGCGGCGATCGCCGCGGTGCCGACGCCCGCCCAGATGGCGTACGCCGTGCCGACCGACATCGACTTCAACGTCTGCGCGAGCAGGGTGAAGGCGATGGCGTACCCCAGCAGGGTGCCCAGCGACGGCCACAGCTTCGTGAAGCCGTCGCTGTACTTCATGGCGGTGGTTCCGGCGACCTCTGCGGCGATGGCCGCGGCAAGCATCACATAGGGCATGCGTACAACTGTACACATCGTTGCGTACGCCCGTACGCAACGATCGGGTATCAGCCCAGCGTGAACCAGGCCGCCCGGGCCTTCTTCCACTCCGCGTGCGTCAGGTCCTTGGCCTCGCCGCCGTCCCCGTACAGGTCCGCGGAGCCGCTGTCGGTGATCAGCTGCACCCGGGCGCCCGCGACCGACAGGTCCGGCACCTCCACGATGGCCTCCCAGCCGCCGGGGTCGGTGGTCGGCAGGTCCGCGCGCTTGACCGGCGCGTGGCCGGGAACGCCGTCCCACTGGTAGAGGGCGTACGGGTCGGAGTTGTCGTCCGCGGCCCAGGAGCCGGCCAGGATCAGGTACTGCCCGGCGGCGTTCTTGCGGAGGTCGCGGACGGAGAGCCCGCCGAGGTCCAGCTCGATGCCCGCCCCGAAGGTGGCCTTGGCCCCGCTCGCGAGGACCTGGTCGAAGTTGGTGACCGGCACGATCAGGGCCTTGCCGCCCGGCACGACCGGCGCCAGCGGGGCCCGGAAGCCCAGGTAGGCGGTGGTGGTCGAGCCCGGCGCGAACTCCAGGCCCTCCACGTTGAACCCGTCGATCTGCTTCGGCGCCTCCCCGGCCGCGGTGCCCACCGCGAAGCCGTACTTGTTCCCGTTCGCCTTGTCCCAGGCCACCAAGTCCTCGCGGAGCTTCTTGTACGAGCGCCCGTACGCCAGCTGCGCGGTCGAGCCGGAGCCGCTCACCGTGGTGGTGAAGACCGTGTTCCGGGGCGTCTTGTACTCGCCGTCCTTGTTGTTGCCGAGCGAGCCCGTCCAGTAGATGGTGTTGCCGATCCGGGTCGCCCCCTCGATGTCCACCTCCTTGCTGACACCGAGCTGCGAGCTGAAGTCCCAGGTCTTCACCGGGGCGCCCGAGCGGGAGCGGTCATACAGGCGCAGCACATTGGACTCGTCGTCGGCGACCACGGCGTAGCCCCCGCCGACGTCCACAGCGGCCGAGGCGTCGGCGGACCCGGTGAGGTACCGCGCGTCGGCCGGATTCTGCACGGCCGCCGAGGCCGCGTAGTACAGCGTCCTGGTGGCGGTCTTGCCGCCCAGTCCGCTCACCTTGACGGTGAGGTTGGTGTACCCGCGGCCGCGCGCGGCGACGGCCAGCTGCCGCACCGCCCCGGCGCCGGTGACGCTCACGTCCCCGGTCCCGGCGACCGAGGCCTTGCTCGACGCGGACGCGCTGACGGTGAGCGCGGACGCGTCGGCCCCGCTCTGGCCGACGGTGACGTTCACGACCGGGTCCCCGACCGCCCCGACGGCCCCGGAGAGGTAGGACGCGGACAGGGCGATCGTCGGCGTCCCGTACGTCACGGCCTGCGCGGGCGCGGTCAGCGCGGCAACCAGCAGGGCGGCGGCGCCGGCGGTCCCGGCGGCGAAACGAACGGTCACGGTGGGTCCTCTCGTCCACGGCGCCACGTCGTGGCGGCCGTCGAGAAGATTCGGCCACGGTGGACAACTGCGGGTGCACACCACCCGTCCACCCGGAGAACAGCGTTCCGGAAAACGCGAAGGGCCCCCGGCACGATGTGCCGGGGGCCCTTCGTCATGCTGTGGTCAGACGTTGAAGCCGAGTGCGCGGAGCTGCTCGCGGCCGTCGTCCGTGATCTTGTCCGGGCCCCACGGCGGCATCCAGACCCAGTTGATCCGGAGCTCGCTCACGATGCCGTCCGTCGCCGACTTCGCCTGGTCCTCGATGACGTCCGTCAGCGGGCAGGCCGCCGACGTCAGCGTCATGTCGAGGGTGGCGATGTTCGCGTCGTCGATGTGGATGCCGTAGATCAGGCCCAGGTTGACGACGTCGATGCCCAGCTCGGGGTCGACCACGTCGTAGAGGGCCTCGCGGACCTCCTCCTCGGTGGCCGGCTTGATCGACGCCTCGGGCGTCGCGTTCTCGGTCATGCCGTCTTCCTCTCCGCGCCGCCCAGAGCCTGGGCGGTCGCGTCCTTCCACGCCATCCAGCTCAGCAGAGCACATTTCACACGAGCCGGGTACTTGGAGACGCCGACGAACGCGACCGCGTCCTCCAGCACCTCCTCCATGGCCTCGTCGGGCTCGATCTTGCCCTTGGACTGCATCATCTCCAGGAAGACTGCCTGGATCTTCTGCGCCTCGGCCAGTTCCTTGCCCACGAGCAGCTCGTTCAGTACGGACGCGCTGGCCTGGCTGATGGAGCAGCCCTGGCCCTCGTAGGAGACGTCGGTCAGCGTCTCGCCGTCGTACTTCACGCGCAGCGTGATCTCGTCACCGCACGTCGGGTTGACGTGGTGCACCTCGGCGTCGCCGTCGCGCAGGCCACGCCCGTGCGGGTGCTTGTAGTGGTCCAGGATCAATTCCTGGTACATCGAATCCAGCTTCACTGCGTCCTCGTCGCCTCGTCCGTCAGCCGAAGAAGTTCCGTACGTGCTCCAGCCCGTCGATCAGCGCGTCGACCTCGGCCGGAGAGGAGTACAGGTAGAAAGACGCTCGCGTCGTCGCAGGAATTCCGTAGCGCAGGCAGACGGGGCGCGCGCAGTGGTGTCCCACGCGGACCGCGATGCCCTGCTCGTCCAGCACCTGGCCGACGTCGTGCGGGTGGATGTCGCCGAGGACGAAGGAGATCGCGGCGCCGCGGTCCTCGGCCGTGGTGGGGCCGATGATCCGCAGGTCGGGCACCTCTGCGAGGCGCTTGATCGCGTACTCCGTGATCGCGTGCTCGTGCGCGGCGATCTTGTCCATGCCGATCGCGCTCAGGTAGTCCACGGCCGCGCCGAGGCCGACGGCCTGGGCGATCGGGGGCGTACCCGCCTCGAACTTGTGGGGCGCCGGGGCGTAGGTCGAGGCGTGCATCGACACGGTCTCGATCATCTCGCCGCCGCCGAGGAACGGGGGCAGGTCCTCCAGGAGCTCCTGGCGGCCCCAGAGCACGCCGATGCCGGTCGGGCCGCACATCTTGTGGCCGGTGAAGGCCACGAAGTCGGCGCCGAGCGCCTGCACGTCCAGCGGCATGTGCGGGGCGGCCTGGGAGGCGTCGATCAGCACGAGGGCGCCGACGTCCTGGGCGCGCCGGACGATCGCCTCGACCGGGTTGACCGTGCCCATGATGTTGGAGACCAGCGTGAAGGAGACGATCTTCGTCTTCTCCGTGATGACCTCTTCGATGTTGGACAGGTCGAGCCGGCCGTCGTCGGTGAGGCCGAACCACTTCAGCTTCGCGCCGGTGCGCTGCGAGAGCAGCTGCCACGGCACGATGTTGGAGTGGTGCTCCATCTCCGTGATGGCGATCTCGGTCTCGCGGTCGACCCGGTAGGGCTCGTCCGCCCAGCCGAGCATGTTCGCGACCAGGTTGAGCGACTCCGAGGCGTTCTTGGTGAAGATCACCTCGTCGCGGCTCGGCGCGTTGATGAAGGCGGCGACCTTGTCGCGAGCGCCCTCGTACAGCGCCGTGGCCTCCTCCGCGAGCACGTGCACGCCACGGTGGACGTTGGCGTTGTGCTGCTCGTAGTACTCGTTCAGCGCGTCGAGCACCTGGCGCGGCTTCTGGGAGGTCGCCGCGTTGTCCAGGTAAACGATCTTCTTCCCGTCGTGGACCACACGATCCAGCAGGGGGAAGTCCTTGCGGATCGCCTCGATGTCGAGGAGGCCAGGCAGCTGTGTCACGCGGTCGCGCCACCCTTCACGTACTTGTCGTAGCCCTCGGCCTCCAGCTGGTCGGCGAGCTCGGCGCCACCGGACTCGGCGATACGGCCGTTCGCGAACACGTGCACGAAGTCGGGCTTGATGTAGCGCAGGATGCGCGTGTAGTGCGTGATCAGCAGGGTGCCGACCTCGCCGGTCTCGCGGACCCGGTTGACGCCCTCGGAGACGATGCGCAGCGCGTCGACGTCGAGGCCGGAGTCGGTCTCGTCGAGGATCGCGATCTTCGGCTTCAGGAGCTCCAGCTGCAGGATCTCGTGGCGCTTCTTCTCACCGCCGGAGAAGCCCTCGTTGACGTTGCGCTCGGCGAAGGCCGGGTCCATGTGGAGCTGCTCCATCGCGGACTTGACCTCCTTCACCCAGGTACGCAGCTTCGGCGCCTCGCCGCGGATGGCGGTGGCCGACGTACGCAGGAAGTTGGAGACCGAGACACCGGGGACCTCGACCGGGTACTGCATCGCGAGGAAGACGCCGGCGCGGGCGCGCTCGTCGACGGACATCTCCAGGACGTCCTCGCCGTCGAGGGTCACGGTGCCACCGGTGATGGTGTACTTCGGGTGACCGGCGAGCGAGTACGCCAGGGTGGACTTGCCGGAGCCGTTCGGACCCATGATGGCGTGGGTCTCACCCTGCTTGACGGTGAGGTCGACGCCCTTGAGGATCTCGCGGGCGCCGGTCGCCGAGTCACCAGTCTCGACAGAGACGTGCAGGTCGTGGATTTCAAGCGTTGCCATGGATACCTCAGGACTCCTGGGTGAGGGAGACGAGCACGTCGTCCCCTTCGATCTTTACGGGGTATACGGGTACGGGGCGCGTCGCCGGCAGACCCGAAGGCTTGCCGGTGCGCAGGTCGAAGGCCGACCCGTGCAGCCAGCACTCGATCATGCAGTCTTCGACCTCGCCCTCCGAGAGCGAGACGTTCGCGTGCGAGCAGATGTCGTTGATCGCGAACACCTCCCCCTCGGTGGAGACGATGGACACCGGCGTGCCGTCGAGTTCCACCCGCTTGGGGGTGTTCTCCTCCAGCTCGCTGAGCGCACAGGCCTTGACGTAATTCATCAGACGGAACCCTGGAGCTCGGTCTCGATCTTGGCGAGCAGGCGCTCCTCGATGTCGTCGACACCGATCTGCTGGACGAGCTCGGCGAAGAAGCCGCGGACGACCAGGCGGCGGGCCTCGTCGGCCGGGATGCCACGGGCCTGCAGGTAGAAGAGCTGCTCGTCGTCGAAGCGACCGGTCGCGGAGGCGTGGCCGGCGCCGACGATCTCGCCGGTCTCGATCTCCAGGTTCGGCACCGAGTCGACCCGCGCGCCGTCCGTGAGGACGAGGTTGCGGTTCATCTCGTAGGTGTCGGTGCCCTCGGCGGTCTTCTCGATGAGCACGTCACCGATCCAGACGGCGTGGGCGTCCTGGCCCTGGAGCGCGCCCTTGTAGACCACGTTCGACTTGCAGTGCGGCGCGCTGTGGTCGACCAGGAGGCGGTGCTCCTGGTGCTGGCCGGCGTCGGTGAAGTACAGGCCGAAGAGCTCGGCCTCGCCGCCCGGGCCGGCGTAGCTCACGCGCGGGTGGAGGCGGACGAGGTCGCCGCCGAAGGTGATCACGATCGACTTGAAGGTCGCGTCGCGGCCGACCAGCGTGTTGTGCTGGGAGACGTGGACGGCGGTGTCGTCCCAGTCCTGCACCGACACGACGGTGAGCTTGGCGCCGTCGCCGACCAGGAAGTCGACGTTGGCGGCGCGCACGCCGTCACCGGTGTGGTCGATGACGATGACGGCCTCGGCGAAGGCCTGCACGTCGAAGACCGTGTGGCCGAAGGTGGTGCCGCCCTCGCCGTGCAGCGCGAGGCGCACCGGCTCGGTCAGGACCGTCTCCTTGGGCACGGTGACGACCGTGGCCTTGGCGAAGGACGAGAACGCCTGGGCGGCGATCCGGTCCACCGGGGTGCCGGCCTTGCCGATGCGCGCGTCGCCGCGCTCCACCGACTCCACCGTGACGCCCTCGGGCGCGTCGATCTGGGCCTTGATGGTGCCGTCGGCGACCGCGGTGCCGTCGTGCAGGCCCTTGAGGCGGGCGAGCGGGGTGAACCGCCACTCCTCCTCGCGGCCGTTCGGAACCGGGAAGTCCGCCACGTCGAAGGACGGGGGCGCACTCATCCGGGTGGCAACGGTGGACTCGGCGGCCACCGCGATCGCGCCGGCGGTGGTCGAACCCGCCGGAATGTTCTGAGCCTCAGCCATGGCTGTCGTCTTGCTCACTCTCTTTAAAGAACACTGCCTACGTCAAAGGATGTGCGGCGGGGGATGCCGCGCGGTCGGGGGTCAGCCGACCGATCCCTCCATCTGCAGCTCGATCAGCCGGTTCAGCTCGAGGGCGTACTCCATGGGCAGCTCACGCGCGATGGGCTCGACGAAGCCGCGCACGATCATGGCCATCGCCTCGAACTCCGTCAGACCGCGGCTCATCAGGTAGAAGAGCTGGTCGTCGGAGACCTTGGAGACCGTGGCCTCGTGGCCCATGGAGACGTCGTCCTCGCGCACGTCCACGTAGGGGTACGTGTCCGAGCGGGAGATGGTGTCGACCAGGAGCGCGTCGCACAGCACGTTGGACTTGGAGCCGTGGGCGCCCTCGCCGATCTCGACCAGGCCTCGGTAGGAGGTCCGGCCGCCGCCTCGCGCCACCGACTTGGAGACGATGTTCGAGGAGGTGTACGGCGCCATGTGGACCATCTTGGAGCCGGCGTCCTGGTGCTGGCCCTCGCCCGCGAAGGCGATGGACAGGGTCTCGCCCTTGGCGTGCTCGCCCATCAGGTAGACGGCCGGGTACTTCATGGTGACCTTGGAACCGATGTTGCCGTCGATCCACTCCATGGTCGCGCCCTCATACGCCACGGCGCGCTTGGTGACCAGGTTGTAGACGTTGTTCGACCAGTTCTGGATCGTCGTGTAGCGGCAGCGGCCGCCCTTCTTGACGATGATCTCGACCACGGCGCTGTGCAGCGAGTCCGAGGAGTAGATCGGGGCGGTGCAGCCCTCGACGTAGTGGACGTAGGCGTCCTCGTCGACGATGATCAGCGTCCGCTCGAACTGGCCCATGTTCTCCGTGTTGATACGGAAGTAGGCCTGGAGCGGGATGTCGACCTTCACGCCCTTGGGGACGTAGATGAAGGAGCCGCCGGACCACACTGCGGTGTTCAGCGACGCGAACTTGTTGTCGCCGACCGGGATGACCGTGCCGAAGTACTCCTGGAAGAGCTCCGGGTGCTCCTTGAGCGCGGTGTCCGTGTCGAGGAAGATGACGCCCTGCTCCTCCAGGTCCTCGCGGATCTGGTGGTAGACGACCTCGGACTCGTACTGGGCCGCGACACCGGCGACGAGGCGCTGCTTCTCCGCCTCCGGGATGCCGAGCTTGTCGTACGTGTTCTTGATGTCCTCGGGCAGGTCCTCCCACGAAGCGGCCTGCTTCTCGGTGGAACGCACGAAGTACTTGATGTTGTTGAAGTCGATGCCCGAGAGGTCGGAGCCCCAGTTGGGCATGGGCTTCTTGCCGAACAGCTTCAGGCCCTTGAGGCGGAGGTTGAGCATCCACTCCGGCTCGGACTTCTTCGCCGAGATGTCGCGGACGACATCTTCGGACAGACCCCGCTTGGCAGCGGCACCGGCCGCGTCGGAGTCGGCCCAGCCGTATTCGTAGGTGCCCAGGCCATCGAGCTCAGGGTGAGCGATCTCCGTGGTCATGCGGGGTTCCTCCCGGCCGTACGTGCAGATACTGATGTGTCGGTCTGTGTGGTGCTCGCGCTACGCGGAATGAACGTCGTGCACACCCCATCGCCGTGGGCGATCGTGGCGAGGCGCTGCACATGGGTCCCGAGCAGGCGGGAGAAGACCTCGGTCTCCGCCTCGCACAGCTGCGGGAACTGCTCGGCGACGTGCGCGACCGGGCAGTGGTGCTGGCAGAGCTGTTCACCGCTGTGCGGACCGGGAGCGCTCTTCGCCGTAGCAGCGTACCCGTCCACGGTCAACGCCCTGGCAAGGGCCTCCGCGCGCTCCTGCGGGGCGACGGCCTCGACGGCTTCCCGGTAGGCCTGCGCCTGCGCTTCCATCCGCGCCCTGGCGAAGGCGGCGACGGCCACTTCGCCCTGCTCGCCGCCGCCGACCGACTGCGCGATCCAGCGCAGGGCGTCCGCGGCGAGCGTGTCGTAGGACTGTTCGAAGGCGTCGCGACCGCAGTCGGTGAGCGCGAAGACCTTGGCGGGCCGACCCCGGGTGCGCGCACCGTACACACGCTGCTCACGGGGTTCGACCACGTCGTCGGTGACGAGCGTGTCGAGGTGGCGGCGGACGGCGGCCTGGGTGAGGCCGAGGCGCTGGGCGAGGTCGGCGACGGTGGACGGACCGTGGTCCAGGATCGAGCGCGCCACCCGGTTGCGGGTTGACCGCTCCCCGGTGCCGAGCTCCCCCTGGGGGGTGTCGATCTGCCGTTCGCCGTATTTCACAACGCCATTGTTGCGTAAATAACCGAGCGGGGACAAGCCGTGACGGACGCCACCCCTGGTGGCCTCCATCACTAAGGGTTACCTAATTTATCGACGGAGAGTTATTCGGAGGGCAGTGTTCCGCAAGCTCCCCGAGCGCTCCCGCTTGGCCGCACCCGGCTCCCACCAGGGCACCTGCCCTTTCGGACCGCCCCGGCGCGATCGCCATCGGATTCCGCAAAAGATCACTGAAAGACGCCGGTGCGATCAGGGCCAGGAGACTGAAAAGAACCGTATTCGCGATACCGCGTTCGAATCCCACGGGCATCAAGGGCCCCCGACCCCGCAACCCGCGCCCCCTCCCTGGGCTCCGTAGACTCACCCCTCATGAGCAACGACCCCGCCGTGGAGATCCGCGGACTGGTGAAGCGGTACGGCACCAAGACCGCGGTGGACGGACTGGACCTCACCGTCCGGAGCGGCTCCGTCACCGCGGTCCTCGGTCCCAACGGCGCGGGCAAGACGACCACGGTGGAGACCTGCGAGGGCTACCACCGCCCCGACGCCGGCACCGTCCGCGTCCTCGGCCTCGACCCGGTCGCCCGCGCCGAGGCCCTGCGCCCGCGGATCGGCGTGATGCTGCAGTCCGGAGGCGTCTACTCCGGAGCCCGCGCCGTCGAGATGCTGCGCCACATGGCCAAGCTGTACGCCGACCCGCTCGAGGTCGACCCCCTGGTGGAACGCCTGGGCCTCGGCAGCTGCGGCCGCACCCCCTACCGCCGGCTCTCCGGCGGCCAGCAGCAGCGCCTCGCCCTGGCCATGGCCGTCGTGGGCCGCCCCGAGCTGGTCTTCCTGGACGAGCCCACAGCGGGCCTGGACCCCCAGGCCCGCCGCGCGACCTGGGACCTCGTACGGGAACTGCGCGGCGACGGGGTCACCGTCGTCCTCACCACCCACCACATGGACGAGGCCGAGCAGCTCGCCGACGAGGTCGCCATCGTGGACGCGGGCCGGGTCATCGTCCACGGCAGCCCCGAGCAGCTGTGCCGGGGCGGCGCCGAGAACACCCTGCGCTTCACCGGCCGCCCCTCCCTCGACCTCGCCTCGCTCCTGAAGGCGCTGCCCGACGGCACCGAGGCCGCCGAGCTCACCCCGGGCGTCTACCGGGTCACCGGCGACGTCCACCCCCAGCTGCTGGCCACCGTCGCCTCCTGGTGCGCGCAGCACGGCGTGATGCCGAGCAGCCTCACGGTCGAGCGGCACACCCTCGAGGACGTCTTCCTCGAACTCACCGGTAAGGAGCTGCGCGCATGAGCGCCGGTACGTTCACCCCCAGCCCGGGGGCCGCGCCCGTGTCCCGCATGATCCTCGCGCAGACGGCGCTGGAGACCCGGATGCTGCTGCGCAACGGGGAGCAGCTGCTGCTGACCGTGATCATCCCGGCGCTGCTGCTGACCCTCTTCTCGGCCGTGGACATCATCACCGTGCCGGTTCAGGAGGGGGGCGGCGGGAAGTCCGTGGACTTCCTCGCCCCCGGGATCCTGGCGCTCGCCGTGATGTCCACGGCCTTCACCGGCCAGGCCATCGCCACCGGCTTCGACCGCCGCTACGGGGTCCTCAAGCGGCTCGGGGCCTCCCCCCTGCCGCGCTGGGCCCTGATGGCCGCCAAGACCTTGTCGGTGCTGGTCACCGAGGTGCTGCAGATCGCGCTGCTGACCGTGATCGCCCTCGCCCTGGGCTGGTCCCCCCAGGGCGACCCGCTGTCGGTCGCCGCGCTGATCCTGCTGGGCACCGCCGCCTTCTCCGGCCTCGGGCTGCTGATGGCGGGCACCCTCAAGGCCGAGATGACCCTGGCCGCCGCCAACCTGGTCTTCCTGCTGCTGCTGGTCGGCGGCGGGGTGATCGTGCCGCTGGAGAAGTTCCCGGACGCCGCGCAGTCCGTACTGGGGCTGCTGCCCATCGCGGCCCTGTCCGACGGGCTGCGCGAGGTGCTCCAGCACGGGGCCGCGCTCCCCTGGGCCGACGCGGCCGTACTCGCGGGCTGGGCCGTACTCGGTCTGGGCGCCGCCGCGCGGCTCTTCCGCTGGGAATGAAATCCCTCCCCTCGCGGCGGCGATGCCGCGAGGATGGCCCCCTCACACATGAAGCCGGGGGGCGGACATGGTGCAGTGGGAGGCCGTTCTACGGCTGGACGATCAATGGGCACGCGTGCGGTCGGGGGACGGGCACACGGAGCCCGCGGAGCGCGATCGGCTCCTCGACGAGCTGATCGGCGCCCTGCGCCCGCTCGGCGACGACCCGCGGTGCACGGCCCTGCTCGGGCTGCGCCTGGCCGACCGCGCCGCCCTGCGGTTCGCCGCCGGCGACCGCGCGGGCGCCCTCGCCACGATCGAGGAAGGGCTGCGCAGCTCCGAGCGCGCGGCCGGACACTCCCCCGAGTTCGCCCGCTGGTACGCCCGCGGGCTGATCAACCACGGGGTCTGGCTGGCCTGGCCGCTGAGCGACGGGGCCCGGCTGCCGAAGCATCCGCTGAGGCCGGCCGCCGGGGAGGGGCCGAGCGCGATGGAGCGGGCTGCCGGTGAACGCGCCCGCGACCTGACGCGGACCGCCGTGGAGGTCTGGGCGGCACTGGACCAGGGGGATCCGGTCAACCGGCGGGGCCTGGCGCAGGCCAAGGTGTTCCTCGGGGACCGCCTCGCCGAGCTGGGATTCGCCGAGGAGGCCGTGGCCTGGGCCGTGGCCGCCGAGTCCGACTTCCGGCAGCTGCTGCTCGCGAACCCTGCCGCCGAGGAGGCCGGGGAAGCCGAGGAGGCCCTCGACCACATCGGCCGCCAGCTGGAACTGCGCCTGCGCTTCCTGCCCTTCGACTCCCTGGTGGGCCTGCGCGCGCAGGGGCTGCTGCCCGAACGGCTGCTGCCCCGGGCCGTGGTGGCCGCCCGCATCCAGGGGACGCGGGAGACCGCGATCGCGGCCGGCCTGGGTCTCGACGCCGAGCAGGTGCGCACGATGCTGGAGGTCACCCCGTGGATCGCGGTGTGGCGCATCGAGGTGCGCGGACCTGACGGCCTGTGGAACGTAATGGAACATCCCTGGCACAGCGCCACAGAAGTAAGGAATCGAACAGCCAAGGACATAGTGGGCGAATTACTACCCGGCTTCGCCGATTCGGCGGAGTACCCGGGCGACGGCGTCCCTTGGCGCATCCTGCTGTGGTGGCACGAGGAGGGCGACCCCGCGGCCGCGAAGTACCGCCTGGTCATCGGTCCCGACGCCGCCACGGGCACCCCCTCGTGAAACTTTGCACAAGGGGTCGCCTACGATATGGGGCGTGTTGAACCCCCTCGCCCACATCGCCAGCCGCTGGACCCCGTCACCCCGGACCGTCCAGCGGGCCGCACTCGCCGCGCTCGTCATGAGCGTGGTCATCGTCGTCACCGGCGGCGCGGTACGGCTGACCGGATCCGGTCTCGGCTGCGACACCTGGCCCAAGTGCACCGACGACAGCCTGCTCGTGACGCAGGAGCAGGGCTTCCACGGCGCCATCGAATTCGGCAACCGCATGCTGACCTACGTGCTCAGCGCGGCCGTCGGCTGGGCGATCATCGCCGCCCGCTCGGCCAAGCCCTGGCGGCGCTCCCTGACGAAGCTCGGCTGGGTGCAGTTCTTCACCGTGATGGCGAACGCCGTACTGGGCGGCATCACCGTGCTGACCGGGCTCAACCCCTACAGCGTGGCCGGGCACTTCCTGCTCGCCACCGCGCTGATCACCGTGACGACGCTCACCTGGCAGCGCACCCGCGAGGGCGACGGCGCCCCCAGGCCGCGCGCACCCGGGCCCGTGCGCAAGCTGTCGTGGGCGCTGCTCGCGACCACCCTCGTCCTGATCGCGGCCGGCACCGTCGTGACCGGCTCCGGTCCGCACGCCGGTGACAGCAGCGAGATCAGGCGCATGCCCTTCGACTGGGACACCACCGCCCACGTGCACGCCGTCGCCGCCTGGGTGGTGTGCGCGCTCGGCGTCGCGATGTGGCTGGTCCTGCGTGTCGTGGACGCTCCCGCCGACACCCGGGCGCGCGCCCGCGACCTGCTGGTCGTCCTGCTCGCCCAGGGCGCCATCGGCTACGTGCAGTACGCCACCCAGGTCCCCGAGGCCCTGGTCGCCGCCCACATGCTGGGCTCCTGCCTGGTGTGGATCGCCGTACTCCGGGTCGCGCTGAGCCTGCGCGAGCGGCCGGCCGAGCAGGCGGAGATCCCCTCGCAGGGCGACCCGCAGCTCTCCGCCGTCTAGTCCCCCTCCAGGCGGTAGACGCGGCGGGCGTTGCCCGCCGCGACCATGGCCGCCACCCGTTCCGCGTCCCGCCAGGACCAGGAGCCCTCGGCGACCCATCCGCCCAGCACCCGGCCCAGCGCCTCACGGAACACCAGGGCGCCCACCGCGTGCAGTTCGGGCAGGTGCCGACCGCCGCTGGAGAACAGCACCTTCCCGAACGGCGCGAACTCCAGCAGTTCCGCCAGGGCCGCCGCCGCCCGCGCCCCGCTCGGCCCGAGGGCCGCGCCCGTATCGGCGTAGACGTGCGGGAAGGCGGCCGCCAGCTGCGCCGTACGGCGGTGGTGCGGGTATCCGCCGAGCAGCACCAGCCGCGCCCCCGGGCCGGCGGTGGCCCGTAAGAACCCGGTCAGCGGAGCCGAATCGGGCGCGGCCGTGTGCAGCTGGAGCGGCAGCCCGGACGCCACCGCGCTCCACAGCAGGTGGGCCAGGAGCACGGGGTCCCGTACGGCTTCGCCCCGCGCCCGCCCGGCCAGCCACCGCCCGGCCGCCCCGCGTACCGCCCCGGGACCCGGCGGCTCGGGCGCGACGGCCGGGGTGTCCGCACCGCCGAAGGCCGTGGCGCAGGTGAAGGCCGTGGCCCCGGCGGCGGCATGGTGGACGGCCTCGGCGAGATTGGCGAGGAAGGCACCCACCGTTGCGGAGGTGTCGGCGACCTGCTCGGCCAGCAACTCCAGCCGGACGGCCTCGAAGGCCTCGGCGTCCGCGGCGAGCGCCAGTTCCTTGGGGCCGGTGAGGTCCCCGGTCACCCCGGTGTCGACCAGGTAGGCGGCGACGCCGGATCCCCTCAGCAGCCGCCGCGCGGTCTCGGCCGCGCCCAGCTCGCGCCGCCGCGCCAGATACCGGGCGGGCGCGGCGTGCGGTTCCAGCCCCAGCAGCGGCGGGCACCAGCGGCGCACCGCGAAGCCGGTCTGCGTGTCGAAGAAGGTGGTGCCCGCGGCGGGCGGGCCGGCCGAGCGCATCAGCTGGGCCTCGAAGGTGCCCAGGCCCAGCTCCGTACGGAGTACTCCGTGGCAGGACTGGTCCACCAGGGGCGGCGTTTCGATCATCCGGGCATCCCGTTGCGGACGTGAGGAAGGGGCTTCCACACGTCCTAACGGGTGAGCGGGGTGTGAGGTGTTGCTCGGGCTGTTGACCGAAACGGCACTCCCGCGGCACTCCCGGGTCCCGCGGAGGCGATCCGGGGCTCAGGCCGCGGGGTTCTCGGGTCCGCCGATCTGGATACCGGCCATCCGCGACCACTCGTACGGGCCCGTGCGCACGCGCGCGGCGAACTCCCCGTCGAACTCGTCGTGAAGGGTCAGCCCGGCCTTCTCGGCGGCCAGCTGCGCCACCGCGTAGGTGGGGGCCACCAGATCGCCCCAGCCGCCGTCCGTGCCCACGAGCACGATCCGGGTGCCGGCCTGGCCGATGTGGGCGAGCTGGCCCTCGGCGCCGCCGTGCTCCTTGGCGAACGCGCCGATCTGCTTGGCCAGCTTCGCGGCCCTGCGGTCCTGCTTCTTCTCCGCGGCGCCTGCTGCGGCGGCGGCGCCCGCGGTCTCTTCGGTGTCTCCCATGGAAAGCATGCTACCGGCGAGTAATCAGCGGAGGAAGGGATCCACGGCCACCGCCACGAACAGCAGCGACACATAGGTGATCGACCAGTGGAACAGCCGCATCTCCTTGAGCTTCCCGCCCGTGAGACCGGCCTTGGCGCGTGCGTGCAGCGCGTGCGCCTCCCACAGCCACCAGCCGCCGGCCGCCAGCGCGACCGAGGTGTAGAACCAGCCGGTGTACCCCAGCGGGGTCAGCAGCAGCGAGACCGCCACCATCACCCAGCTGTAGAGGACGATCTGGCGCGACACGGCCGTGGCGCCCGCCACGACGGGGAGCATCGGCACGCCGGCGCGCGCGTAGTCGTCCTTCACCTTCATCGACAGCGGCCAGTAGTGCGGCGGCGTCCAGAAGAAGATGACGAGGAAGAGGATGACCGCGGCCCAGGAGACCGAGTTCGTGACGGCCGACCAGCCGATCAGCACCGGCATGCAGCCGGCGATGCCGCCCCAGACGATGTTCTGCGCGGTGCGCCGCTTCAGCAGCATCGTGTAGACCACGACGTAGAAGAGGAGCGCGCCGAGCGACAGCGCCGCCGACAGCCAGTTGACGAGCAGGCCGAAGAACAGGGTCGAGACGACCGCGAGGGTGAGGCCGAAGGCCAGGCACTCACGCGGGCTGACCATGCCGGTCACCAGCGGGCGCTGCGAGGTCCGGTCCATCAGCGCGTCGATGTCGCGGTCGATGTACATGTTCAGCGCGTTGGCGCCGCCCGCGGACAAGTAGCCGCCGAAGCAGGTCACGAGGACCAGCCACAGCGACGGCACACCCTGCTCGGCGAGGAACATCACCGGCACTGTGGTGATCAGCAGAAGTTCGATGATCCGCGGCTTGGTCAATGCCACGAAAGCCATGACGCGGGTCCCGAGCGGCCGCTGACCGGGGCTCGTCCCGAGCACCCCCGCTGGACGGGATTCGACGGCCGTCACGCACACCCCTGAGAGAGAATCCAGCAAGCTCGGACCCGGACCGCCCAGAACATGAAGGCCCGGTTAAGGCTTGCGCGTACCACGCCACTGTAGACGTTGCGCTTACGTCGCCCTGCGCCGGGGTCGCTTCGTGTTGGGCCGATCGGACCGTGCATATATACGGGGCACAGGCCACGCCGAACACCCGTGGGCGGGTGAACAGGTACCGGCGGCGCGGTGACGGACTGCCTGCACTCGAATAGCTGCACGCCGTTGCGGGGGTAGGCTCGCAATCGCGCCGGTGCACCGTTCGTCACCGGGATTCATACATGTGGAGAGGAGCCCTGACCCACGGTGAGCACCAAGCCGACCACCACAGAGCTCGAGTGGACCGAACTGGACCAGCGGGCCGTCGACACCGCCCGCATCCTGGCCGCTGACGCGGTCCAGAAGGTCGGAAACGGCCACCCCGGTACGGCGATGAGCCTGGCCCCCGCCGCGTACACCCTCTTCCAGAAGGTGATGCGGCACGACCCGGCGGACCCCGAGTGGGTGGGCCGCGACCGCTTCGTGCTCTCCGCGGGGCACTCGTCCCTGACGCTCTACACCCAGCTCTACCTCGGTGGGTTCGGGCTGGAGCTGGACGACCTGAAGGCCTTCCGCACCTGGGGCTCGAAGACCCCCGGTCACCCGGAGTACGGCCACACGACGGGCGTCGAGACCACCACCGGCCCCCTCGGCCAGGGCATCGCCAACGCGGTGGGCATGGCCATGGCCTCCCGCTACGAGCGCGGCCTGTTCGACCCGGAGGCCCCCCAGGGCGCCTCCCCGTTCGATCACATGATCTACGCCGTCGCGGGTGACGGCTGCCTCCAGGAGGGCCTCTCCCACGAGGCGTCCGCGCTGGCCGGCCACCAGAAGCTCGGCAACCTCGTCCTGCTGTGGGACGACAACCACATCTCCATCGAGGGCGACACGGAGACGGCCGTCTCCGAGGACACCCTGGGGCGCTACGAGGCCTACGGCTGGCACGTCCAGCGCGTCGCGCAGCAGGAGAACGGCGACCTCGACCCGAAGGCGCTGTTCGCGGCCCTCCAGGCCGCCAAGGCCGAGACCGGCAAGCCGTCCTTCATCGCGGCCCGCTCGATCATCGCCTGGCCCGCCCCGCACGCCCAGAACACCGAGGCCGCCCACGGCTCGGCGCTCGGCGACGACGAGGTCGCGGCCACCAAGCGCGTGCTCGGCTTCGACCCGGAGCAGACCTTCGAGGTCGCCGACGAGGTCATCGCCCACACCCGCAAGGCCCTCGACCGCGGCCGCGAGGCCAAGGCCGGGTGGGAGAAGGAGTTCTCCGCCTGGCGCACCGCCAACCCGGAGCGCGCCGCCGAGTTCGACCGCATCAACGCCAACGAGCTGCCCGCGGGCTGGGAGGACAAGCTCCCCGTCTTCGAGCCCGGCAAGGGTGTCGCCACCCGCGCCGCCTCCGGCAAGGTCCTGGGCGCGCTCGGCGCGATCATCCCGGAGCTGTGGGGCGGCTCGGCCGACCTGGCCGGCTCCAACAACACCACCATCGACAAGGACTCCTCGTTCCTGCCGGTGGGCAACCCGCTGCCGGAGGCCGACCCGTACGGCCGCACCATCCACTTCGGCATCCGTGAGCACGCCATGGCCGCGGCCATGAACGGCATCACCCTGCACGGCCACACCCGCATCTACGGCGGCACCTTCCTGGTGTTCTCCGACTACATGCGCAACGCCGTCCGCCTGTCCGCGCTGATGCACCTGCCGGTGACGTACGTGTGGACGCACGACTCCATCGGTCTCGGCGAGGACGGCCCGACCCACCAGCCGGTCGAGCACCTCGCCTCGCTGCGCGCCATCCCGGGTCTCAACGTCGTCCGCCCGGCCGACGCCAACGAGACCGCCATCGCCTGGCGCGAGATCCTGCGCCGCCACACCAAGGTCTTCGGCAAGGGTGCCCCGCACGGCCTCGCGCTGACCCGCCAGGGTGTGCCGACGTACGAGCGCAACGAGGATGCCGCCAAGGGCGGGTACGTCCTGTTCGAGGCCGAGGGCGGTCCGGCGCAGGTCCTCCTCATCGCCACCGGTTCCGAGGTGCACGTGGCCGTCGAGGCCCGCGAGCAGCTCCAGGCGCAGGGCGTGCCCACCCGGGTCGTCTCGATGCCGTCCGTCGAGTGGTTCGAGGAGCAGGACCAGGAGTACAAGGACAGCGTCCTGCCGCCGTCGGTGAAGGCGCGCGTCGCGGTCGAGGCGGGCATCGGCCTGACCTGGCACCGCTACGTCGGCGACGCCGGCCGGATCGTCTCGCTGGAGCACTTCGGTGCCTCGGCCGACGCGAAGGTGCTCTTCCGCGAGTTCGGCTTCACCCCCGAGCACGTCTCGGCCGCCGCCAAGCAGTCCCTCGAAGCCGCTGCGCGCTGACGCCCGGTCCGGAACCAAGTAGGAGATGTAATCCCATGACAGACGCACTCAAGCGCCTCTCCGACGAAGGCGTCGCGATCTGGCTGGACGACCTGTCCCGCAAGCGCATCACGTCCGGCAACCTGGCCGAGCTCATCGACCAGTCGCACGTGGTCGGTGTCACCACCAACCCGGCGATCTTCCAGAAGGCCATCAGCGGCGGCGAGGGCTACGAGCAGCAGCTCACCGACCTCGCGACCCGCAAGGTCACCGTGGAGGAGGCCCTGCGCATGATCACGACGGCGGACGTCCGCGACGCCGCCGACATCCTGCGCCCGGTCTACGACCGCACCGACGGCCAGGACGGCCGCGTGTCGATCGAGGTCGACCCGCGCCTGGCCCACAACACCCCGGCGACCATCGCCGAGGCCAAGCAGCTCGCCTGGCTGGTGGACCGCCCGAACACGCTCATCAAGATCCCGGCGACCAAGGCCGGCCTGCCGGCGATCACCGAGGTCATCGGCAAGGGCATCAGCGTCAACATCACGCTGATCTTCTCGCTGGAGCGCTACCGCGAGGTCATGGACGCGTACCTCTCGGGTCTGGAGAAGGCCAAGGCCTCCGGCCTGGACCTGTCCCTGATCCACTCGGTCGCCTCCTTCTTCGTGTCCCGCGTGGACTCGGAGATCGACAAGCGCCTGGACGCGGTCGGCACCGACGAGGCGAAGGCCCTCAAGGGCAAGGCGGCGCTCGCCAACGCCCGTCTGGCCTACGAGGCCTACGAGGAGGTCTTCTCCTCGGACCGCTGGACCGCCCTGGAGCGTGTCGGAGCCAACAAGCAGCGTCCGCTGTGGGCCTCGACGGGTGTCAAGGACCCGTCGTACAAGGACACCCTGTACGTGGACGACCTGGTCGCCCCGAACACGGTGAACACCATGCCGGAGGCCACCCTGGAGGCCACCGCCGACCACGGGCAGATCACGGGCGACACCGTGCGCGGCACCTACGAGCAGGCCCGCGCCGAGCTCGACGCGGTCGCGAAGCTGGGCATCTCGTACGACGATGTGGTGCAGCTGCTCGAGGACGAAGGCGTCGAGAAGTTCGCGACGTCCTGGAACGACCTGCTGAAGTCGACCGAGGCGGAGCTTCTGCGCCTTGCCCCCACGGAGGCCTGAACACCTTGTCTGTGAACGGAGCGAACCCGCTTCGTGACGCACAGGACCGGCGGCTCCCGCGCATCGCGGGGCCGTCCGGCCTGGTCATTTTCGGCGTTACGGGTGACCTGTCGCGCAAGAAGCTGATGCCTGCCGTCTACGACCTGGCCAACCGCGGCCTGCTCCCGCCGGGCTTCTCGCTGATCGGGTTCGCCCGTCGCGAGTGGCAGGACGAGGACTTCGCGCAAGTGGTCCACGACGCGGTCAAGGAGCACTCCCGGACGCCCTTCCGCGAGGAAGTGTGGCAGCAGCTCGTGCAGGGCTGCCGTTTCGTCTCGGGCGACTTCGACGACGACGCCGCCTTCGAGACGCTGAAGGCGACCATAGAGGAGCTGGACAAGGCACAGGGCACGGGCGGCAACTTCGCCTTCTACCTGTCCGTCCCGCCCAAGTTCTTCCCCAAGGTGGTCCAGCAGCTCAAGGACCACGGGCTGGCGCAGAAGGAGGGCTCCTGGCGGCGTGCCGTCATCGAGAAGCCCTTCGGACACGACCTGAAGAGCGCCGAGGAACTCAACAAGGTCGTCCACGAGGTCTTCCCCCGTGACGAGGTCTTCCGGATCGACCACTACCTCGGCAAGGAGACCGTCCAGAACATCCTGGCGCTCCGCTTCGCCAACACGATGTTCGAGCCGATCTGGAACCGGTCGTACGTCGACCACGTGCAGATCACCATGGCCGAGGACATCGGCATCGGCGGCCGGGCCGGGTACTACGACGGTATCGGCGCCGCCCGTGACGTCATCCAGAACCACCTGCTCCAGCTGCTCGCGCTGACCGCGATGGAGGAGCCCGGCTCCTTCCACCCCAAGGCGCTGGTGGCCGAGAAGCTCAAGGTGCTGACCGCCGTGGAGCTGCCGGAGGACCTGGGCAAGCACACCGTGCGCGGCCAGTACTCGGCGGCCTGGCAGGGCGGCGAGAAGGTCGTCGGGTACCTCGAAGAGGACGGTATCGACCCCAAGTCGAAGACCGACACCTACGCGGCCATCCGCCTGGAGATCAACAACCGCCGCTGGGCGGGCGTCCCGTTCTACCTGCGGACGGGCAAGCGCCTGGGCCGCCGGGTGACCGAGATCGCGGTCGTCTTCAAGCGGGCCCCGTACCTGCCGTTCGAGTCCGGCGCGACCGAGGAGCTGGGGCAGAACGCCCTGGTCATCCGGGTCCAGCCGGACGAGGGCGTGACGGTCCGCTTCGGCTCCAAGGTTCCGGGCACCTCCATGGAGGTCCGGGACGTCACGATGGACTTCGCCTACGGCGAGTCCTTCACGGAGTCGAGCCCCGAGGCGTACGAGCGACTCATCCTCGACGTGCTCCTCGGCGACGCGAACCTCTTCCCGCGTCACCAGGAAGTCGAACTGTCCTGGAACATCCTCGACCCGATCGAGGAGTACTGGGACAAGCACGGCAAGCCCGCGCAGTACCCGTCGGGCACCTGGGGGCCGGTCGAGGCGGACGAGATGCTCGCACGAGACGGACGGAGCTGGCGCCGGCCATGAAGATCGACCTCACGGAGACCAACTCCAGCAAGATCAATGCAGCGATGGTGCAGGCACGCCGGGACATCGGCACGCCGGCCATCGGCATGGTCCTCACGCTGGTGATCGTGACCGACGAGGAGAACGCGTACGACGCGCTCAAGTCGGCGAACGACGCGTCCCACGAACACCCCTCGCGGATCGTCGTCGTCATCAAGCGGGCCAGCCGCTCGCCACGCAGCCGCCGCGACGCCCGGCTCGACGCGGAAGTCCGCGTCGGAGCGGACTCCGGCAGCGGTGAAACGGTTGTGCTCCGCCTTCACGGCGAACTGGTCGACCACGCCCAGTCAGTGGTTCTCCCGTTGCTCCTGCCGGACGCCCCCGTGGTCGTCTGGTGGCCGGACGGTGCTCCCGCGGACCTGGCGGGCGATCCGCTGGGGGCGCTGGGACAGCGCCGGATCACGGACACGTACTCCTGCGAGGACCCGATCAGGGCGCTCGGCGGCCGTGCGGGGGCGTACGCCCCCGGGGACACGGACCTCTCGTGGACCCGGATCACCCCGTGGCGCTCCATGCTGGCCGCGGCACTGGACCAGCAGGCCCTGTCGGTCGAATCGGCGACCGTAGAGGGCGAGGACGAGAACCCGAGCTGCGAACTGCTGGCCATGTGGCTGGCGGACCGGCTCCAGGTCCCCGTCAAGCGCACGCTGTCGTCGGGCCCCGGCCTGACCGCCGTACGGCTGTCCACCAAGGACGGCGACATCGTCCTGGACCGGGCGGACGGCGCGCTGGCCACCCTGTGCATGCCGGGGCAGCCCGACCGTGCCGTGGCGCTCAAGCGCCGCGACACGGCCGAGCTCCTGGCGGAGGAGCTGCGCAGGCTGGACCCGGACAACACGTACGAGGCCTCGCTGAAGTTCGGCGTGGCGCGGCTGGAAGCCTCGGCGACCCCGGCGGGGCCGGCCCCGGCCGACGCTCCGGCGGAGCCGGCCCCTCAGCCGGCCCCTCAGCCGGCTCCGAAGCCCAAGAGGGCCAAGGCCAAGTAGGGCTCTGCGGGACCGTGCTGGGGCTCCGCCCCGGACCCCGCGCCTCAATCGCCGGCGAGGCTGGATCGTCAGCCCGTCCGGCGTTTGAGGACCGGGTCCGGGCAGAGCCCGGGAAACGGCGAAAGGGCGGGGCCGGCTCCGCGCAGCGGCACCCGCACCGCATCCCACCCGCACAACCAAGAAGGCGGCAGCACATGGGTATGACGACTCCCCAGGTCGTCGTCCACCGGGACAAGGAACTGATGGCCCAGGCCACCGCGGCCCGGCTCATCACGAAGATCGTGGACGCGCAGACGGCCCGCGGCTCCGCGTCCGTCGTCCTGACCGGCGGACGCAACGGCAACGGCCTGCTCGCGGCCCTGGCCACCGCCCCGGCGCGGGACGCCATCGACTGGGCCCGGCTGGACCTGTGGTGGGGTGACGAGCGGTACGTCCCCGCCGACGACCCCGAGCGCAACCACACCCAGGCCCGCGAGGTCCTTTTGGACTCGGTCCCCGTGGACCCGGCCCGCGTGCACGTGATGCCCGCCTCGGACGGCCCGTACGGGGCGGACGTGGACGCGGCGGCAGCCTCGTACGCGGCCGAGCTCGCGAAGGCGGCCGGCCCCGAGGACCACGGTCCGGTCCCCACCTTCGACGTGCTGATGCTGGGCGTCGGCCCGGACACGCACGTGGCCTCGCTGTTTCCTGAGCACCCGGCGGCCCGCGAGACCGAGCGCACGGTGGTCGGCGTCCACGGCGCGCCGAAGCCCCCGCCCACCCGGATCTCGCTCACCCTCCCGGCGATCCGGGCGGCGCGTGAGGTCTGGCTGCTGGCGGCGGGCGAGGACAAGGCCGGGGCGGTCTCCCTGGCCCTCGGCGGGGCGGGCGGGGTCCAGGCCCCGGCCGCGCAGGCGTACGGCCGCTCGCGCACCCTGTGGCTCCTGGACCGGGCGGCCGCGGCCAAGCTCCCGACCGGGATGTACCCCCCGGCCTCCTCCTGACGGCGGCCCACGCGCGAAGGGCCCGCCTCCCGGTACCGGGAGGCGGGCCCTTCCTGCATCTGCGCCCGGGTCAGCTGCGCCCGCGCAGCTTCCGGTACGTGGCCACCAGGGCCTTCGTCGAGGCGTCCAGCCCCGGCACGTCCGCGCCCTCGCTCAGCGCGGGCTCGACGCGCCTGGCGAGCACCTTGCCGAGCTCGACGCCCCACTGGTCGAAGGAGTCGATGTTCCACACGGCGCCCTGGACGAACACCTTGTGCTCGTAGAGGGCGATCAGCTGGCCCAGCACCGCCGGGGAGAGCTCGCCGGCCAGGATGGTGGTCGTCGGGTGGTTCCCGTGGAAGGTCTTGTGCGGGACGAGGGACTCGGGGGCGCCCTCGGCGCGCACCTCGTCCGCCGTCTTGCCGAAGGCCAGTGCCTGGGTCTGCGCGAAGAAGTTCGCCATCAGCAGGTCGTGCTGGGCCGCGGTGGCCTCCTCCAGCTCCGCCACCGGCCGGGCGAAGCCGATGAAGTCCGCGGGGATCACCCGGGTGCCCTGGTGGATCAGCTGGTAGTAGGCGTGCTGCCCGTTGGTGCCCGGCGTGCCCCAGACGACCGGGCCCGTCTGCCACTCCACCGGATTGCCGTCGCGGTCCACGGACTTGCCGTTGGACTCCATGTCGAGCTGCTGCAAGTACGCCGTGAAACGCGAGAGGTAGTGGCTGTACGGGAGCACCGCGTGCGACTGGGCGTCGAAGAAGGCGATGTACCAGATCCCCAACAGGCCCATCAGCAGGGGCGCGTTCTCTTGGGCGGGCGCCGTGCGGAAGTGCTCGTCCATGGCGTGGAAGCCGCCGAGCATCTCCCGGAAGGCGGCCGGGCCGATCGCGATCATCAGCGAGAGGCCGATGGCCGAGTCGAAGGAGTAGCGCCCGCCGACCCAGTCCCAGAACTCGAACATATTGGCCGGATCGATGCCGAAGTCGGTGACCTTCTCGGCGTTGGTCGACAGGGCCACGAAGTGCCGTGCCACCGCGGACTGGTCCCCGCCCAGCCCCGCGAGCAGCCAGCCGCGCGCCGAGGTGGCGTTGGTGATGGTCTCGATGGTGGTGAAGGTCTTGGAGGCGATGATGAACAGCGTCTCGGCCGGGTCCAGGTCCCGCACGGCCTCGTGCAGGTCGGCGCCGTCGACGTTGGAGACGAAGCGCACCGTCAGATCCCGGTCGGCGAAGGCCCGCAGGGCCTCGTACGCCATGGCCGGGCCCAAGTCGGAGCCGCCGATACCGATGTTGACGACGTTCTTGATGCGCTTGCCGGTGAAGCCGGTCCATGCCCCCGACCTGATCCGGTCGGAGAAGTCCGCCATCTTGTCGAGGACGGCGTGCACGCCGGGGACGACGTTCTCGCCGTCGACCTCGACGACCGCGTCCGCGGGTGCGCGCAGGGCGGTGTGCAGGACCGCCCGGTCCTCGGTCGTGTTGATCTTCTCGCCGCGGAACATCGCCTCGCGCAGCTCGGCCACGCCCGTGGCCTCGGCCAGCTCGCGGAGCAGCCTGAGCGTCTCGTCGGTGACGAGGTGCTTCGAGTAGTCGATGTGCAGGTCGCCGACCTGCAGGGTGTAGCCGGAGCCGCGGCCGGGATTCTCCTCGAACAGCTCCCGCAGATGCGTCGGCCCGAACTCCTCCCGGTGCTTGCCGAGCGCCAGCCACTCGGGCGTCCGGGTCAGCTTCGTACGTCCATCCTGTCGCCCACCGCCACCCTCGCTCGACGCGCTCCGCGCGGCGGCCTGCTTTGCATTCATCTCGGACATCAACCCACTTCTTCCGTCCTGTCGTGCCCCGCCGTTCTCCAACTTAAGGGATCACAAGCGGCAGAACGCACACAAAGAGGCCCGGTGCCACAGGAGAAGTTCCTGTGGCACCGGGCCTCACGTCACACGCTTGGGGCCGTCTCAGATCTCGCCGCGGAGCTTGGCGAGCGCCTCCGCGAGGATCGCCTCCCCGTCGGCGTCCGAGCGCCGCTCCCGTACGTACGCCAGGTGGGTCTTGTACGGTTCGGTGCGCGGCGGCGCGGGCGGGTTGTCCCGGTCCTGGCCGGCCGGGAACCCGCAGCGCGGGCAGTCCCAGGTGTCCGGCACCTGCGCGTCGCTGGCGAAGCTCGGCTGCGTCTCGTGCCCGTTCGAGCACCAGAAGGAGATGCGCAGGCGGGGCGCGGACTCGCCGCGCTCTGCCTCACCCATCGGCCCCGCTCCGACCCGGCTACCACGGATCGCGTTGCCACTTGCCACGGTCGTAACTCCCTGCGTGATGGTGCCGCGGAGTGTGTGTGGATTTCCGCCGCGGAGCGCCCAAGTCTACGTAAGGCCCAACGCACGTCCAGGGAGCGGAGTTACTGATTCCACGCCATGAACGCCGACCTCAATGATAGGCCGGGTGGTGCCGACCGGACTGCCGGAATGGCCAGAACGGTCAGGTGCTCGACTTCATCAGCAGGCCGAGCGCGACGATGCACGCGAACCACAGCAGACCCACGACCACAGTGATGCGGTCCAGGTTGCGCTCCGCGACGGAGGAACCGCCGACCGACGACTGCATACCGCCGCCGAACATGTCGGAGAGGCCGCCGCCCTTGCCCTTGTGCATCAGCACGAGCAGCATCAGCAGGCCGCTGAAGACGATCAGGGCGATCGAGAACCCCATAATCACGGCTGATTCCTACTTTCTGGCTTTCCGGCTTTGCGAGATGTGCGCGGGGGCCAGTGGCTGATGGTTCAGCCCCTGGCCCCCGCAAGGGTACGACGGATCCGCCCTACCGCATACTCACTGGTCGCGGAAGCGGACGATCTTGACGAACTCGTCCGCGTCCAGTGCCGCGCCGCCGATCAGGGCGCCGTCGACGTCGGGCTGGGCCATGATCGCCGCGATGTTCCCGGACTTCACCGAGCCGCCGTACTGGATGCGGACCTTGTCGGCCAGCTCCTGCGAGTACAGCTCGGCGAGACGGCCGCGGATCGCTCCGCAGACCTCCTGGGCGTCGTCGGGGGTGGCGACCTCGCCGGTCCCGATGGCCCAGACGGGCTCGTAGGCGATCACGATGGACTCGACCTGATCGGCCGGGACGCCTTCCAGGCCGCCGTCGAGCTGGCTGAGGGTGTACGGGACCTGCTCGCCGGCCTTGCGGACGTCCAGGCCCTCGCCGACACAGAGGATCGGGGTGATCCCGTGCCGGTACGCGGCCTTGACCTTGGCATTGCAGATCTCGTCGCTCTCGCCGTGGTACTGGCGGCGCTCGCTGTGGCCGACCGCCACGAAGGTGCACTTCAGCTTCGAGAGCATCGGGCCGGAGATCTCGCCGGTGTAGGCACCGGAGTCGTGCGCGGAGATGTCCTGGGCGCCGTACTTGATCTTCAGCTTGTCGCCGTCGACCAGGGTCTGGACCGAGCGCAGGTCGACGAAGGGCGGCAGGACCGCGACCTCGACGGCGTCGTAGTCCTTGTCGGCGAGGGCGAAGGCGAGCTTCTGAACGTGGGCGATGGCCTCGAGGTGGTTGAGGTTCATCTTCCAGTTGCCCGCCATGAGCGGGGTACGCGTGGTCATACGGGTTCAGCCCTCCAGGGCGGCGAGGCCGGGGAGCGTCTTGCCCTCGAGGTATTCGAGGGAGGCGCCGCCACCGGTCGAGATGTGGCCGAATGCATTCTCGTCGAAGCCCAGGATGCGGACCGCGGCGGCACTGTCGCCACCGCCGACGACGGTGAAGGCGCTGCTGTCGAGCAGGGCCCGGGCGACGGCCGACGTGCCCCCGGCGTAGTCGGGGTGCTCGAAGACGCCCACCGGGCCGTTCCAGAAGACGGTCTTCGCGTCGGCGATCTTCGACGCGTACAGCTCACGCGTCCCGGGGCCGATGTCCAGGCCCTCCTTGTCGGCGGGGATCTTGTCCGCGTCGACGACCGCGAAGTCGGCCGGGGTCTTGCCCTTGAGGTCCGGGAACTCCGAGGAGACCAGTACGTCGACCGGGAGGACCAGCTCGACCCCGGTGTCCTTGGCGCGCTTCATGTACTCCTTGACGACCTCCACCTGGTCCTTCTGGAGCAGGGAGATGCCGACCTCGTAGCCCTTGGCGTAGAGGAAGGTGTAGGCCATGCCGCCGCCGATGAGGATGCGGTCGGCCTTGCCGAGCAGCTCGTCGATGACGGCGAGCTTGTCGGAGACCTTGGCGCCGCCGAGGACCACCACGTACGGGCGCTCGACCTCGGCGGTCAGCTTCTTCAGCACGCCGACCTCGGTGGCGATGAGGTAGCCGGCCGCGTGCGGGAGCCGGGCGGGCAGGTCGAAGACCGAGGCGTGCTTACGGTGCACGGCGCCGAAGCCGTCGCCCACGTAGATGTCGGCGAGCTCGGCGAGCTGGTCCGCGAAGGCGCCGCGCTCGGCGTCGTCCTTGGAGGTCTCGCCGGCGTTGAAGCGCAGGTTCTCGATGACGGCGATCCGGCCGTCGGTGAGGGCCGCGACGGTCTCCTTGGCGGAGGCTCCGACGGTGTCGGCGGCGAACGCGACGTCCGCACCGAGGAGTTCGCCGAGGCGCGCGGCGGCGGGGGCGAGCGAGAACGCCGGCTCCACGCCGGTGCCCTTCGGGCGGCCCAGGTGCGAGGCCACGATGACGCGGGCGCCGGCTTCGGCGAGCTTCGCGATCGTGGGCTGGACGGCGCGGATGCGGCCGTCGTCGGTGATGGTGCCCTCGGCCAGCGGAACGTTCAGGTCCGCGCGGACGAAGACCCGCTTGCCCTTGACGCCCTCGGCGAGCAGTTCATCGATCGTCTTCATGTATTTCTACTCCTTTAGCCTTCACTCGAAGGGCGAGGAAGGAAAGAACGAGGCAAGCAACAGGGCCCGTGCGGCGCTTCGTTGCGCTGCTCGGACCCTGTGCTCACATCGCGGTGCCTTGCCCTACGTTCTTAGAGCTGACCGCCGACGAAGACGGTGAGGTCGACGAGACGGTTGGAGTAGCCCCACTCGTTGTCGTACCAGCCGACGACCTTGACCTGCGTACCGTCCTGAACCATGGTCAGGGAGGAGTCGAAGGTGCAGGACGCGGGCCAGTTCACGATGTCGGAAGAGACGATCGCGTCCTCGGTGTAGTCGAGGATGCCCTTGAGCTGCCCCTCCGAAGCCTTCTGGAAGGCCGCGTTGATCTCTTCCACCGTGGTCTCGCGGGAGAGCTCCAGCACCAGGTCGGTGACCGAGCCGGTCGGGACCGGGACGCGCATGGCGATGCCGTCGAGCTTGCCCTTGAGCTGCGGGAGGACCAGCGCGGTGGCCTTGGCGGCACCGGTGGAGGTCGGGATGATGTTCTCGGCGGCGGCGCGGGCGCGGCGCAGGTCCGAGTGCGGGAAGTCCAGGATGCGCTGGTCGTTCGTGTACGCGTGGACCGTCGTCATCATGCCCTTGACGATGCCGAAGTTCTCGTCGAGGACCTTGGCCATCGGCGCCACGCAGTTGGTGGTGCAGGAGGCGTTCGAGATGACGTGGTGGTTGGCCGCGTCGTACTTGTCGTGGTTGACGCCCATCACGATGGTGATGTCCTCGTCCTTGGCCGGAGCCGAGATGAGGACCTTCTTCGCGCCCGCGGCGATGTGCTTGGCGGCGTCGGCCTTCTTGGTGAAGATGCCGGTCGACTCGATGACGATGTCGGCGCCCAGCTCACCCCAGGGGAGGTTGGCGGGGTCGCGCTCGGCGAACGTCTTGAAGGTCTGACCGCCGACGGTGATGCTGTCGTCGGTGTGGGAGACCTCGGCCTTGAGCCGGCCCAGGATGGTGTCGTACTTGAGCAGATGCACCAGGGTCGCGTTGTCAGTCAGGTCGTTGACACCGACGATCTCGATGTCCGCTCCCTGCTCCAGGAGCGCCCGGAAATAGTTACGGCCAATTCGACCAAAACCGTTGATGCCTACGCGGATCGTCACGAACCGATCTCCTCGTTGGTGCGCCGGTAAGAGCGCCGGCGAGCTGTATGGGATGTCCCCGACCGCTTACGACCCTACCTCTCCGTGAGCTTCTGGGTGACATCGGTCGGGGCCTGACACTCCCCCACTTCGTGGGGGGGGGATCCCCGCGGCGTCCCGTTCCGGACGCTCCGGAACGGGACCTCGGGACCTTGACCCCGGTCACTCAGGGTGAGCGAGGACCGGGGCTCTGATCAGCGGTGCAGCGAGCGCAGTGCCTTACCGACGAGTAGCGCGCGATCTGCCGCGGTCGGCATGTGCTCCAGACCGAAGCCCAGCAGGACGGTGTCACGCGTGGTGACCGCCGCATAGGACTTGAACAGTTCACCGGACCGGGACCAGTCGCCCGCGACCTCGGGGCTTCCGGCAGGTGCGCCCTGTGCCGTCCAGGCACCGAGGGAGGTCTCGAATCCCTCGGCGCCCTGGTCCGCCCCGTTGACGGAGAGGCGCGCCTCGTCCGCGAAGACGCCGCGGCCGCCCGAGCCCGGGTCGGTGATGTAGGAGAGCGAGAGCTCAACGGTCCGGCCCGCGTAGGCGCTCAGGTCGAAGGAGACCTGCTTCCAGCCGCCGGAGGAACCGGTGAAGCTGTTCCACCGGCCGCTGGTGCCCTGCGGGGTGCAGCCGCCGGCGTCGAGCGTGAGGTAGCGGCGCAGGAACGGGTGGCCGTTCATGAAGAACCCGGCCGCGCACTCCTCCGGGACGGTGCTGCTGGTCGCCCCGCCCGCCTCGGGCAGGGTGGTCCAGTCGTCGCCGCCGGCGGTCCGGGCTTCCAGGGCCGCGTGGTCGTAGCCCTCCTCGGTGTTCCAGCTGAGCGCGAGCTTCAGCTTGGGCTGTTCGGCCGCGGTGACCCCGGTGAGGTCGATCGTGCGCACGAGGCGCTTCCAGTCGTCGTCGGCGTGCAGGGCCGAGGCCATGCCGGAGCCGGCGTAGGGGGCGTACGGGTTCACGACCCCGGTGAAGGCTCCCGCCTGGGCGCTCTTGAACTGCGGGAACTGCGCGGCCGCCAGGGTCTCGGAGGTCACGGTGTAACCGCCGGGGGCGTTGAGCGGGTTGCCCGCGGCGTCGCCCACGTTGCCCCGGGCCCCGTTCAGGGCGCCGGCGCCGGCGAAGCCGGTGGCTCCGGGGGTGCTCGTACGGCCGTAGGCGCCGAGCCAGTACTGGCTGAAGTCGTTGGTCACGGCGCGGCCGACCTGGGCGTTGCCGCCCGCCAGCTCACCGGCCTCGATCAGCCTGCCGCCCTCGTTCAGGAAGTCGCGCACGGCCAACTGGGTTTCGCCGCCGGGGGACTTGGCCCCCGTGTAATGGACGGCCGTACCGAAGTGGGAGAGGACGCCGAGGTGGTCCGGGACGCCCTGGACGGCGACGTCCCAGACGGCCGCGGACCTGCCGTTGGCGCGCAGGGCGTCGACGTAGGTCTGGGCGTGCTGGGCCTTGGCCCCCTCTTCCGCGATCACCAGGACGTCCGCGCGCGGCCGCTCGGCGACCGTGTACGTGAAGTGCTCGCTGGAGACCTGCTTGCCGGAGCGGTCGCTGCCGGTGAACCAGACCTCGACCTTGTCGCCGGGCTTCGCGCCGTCGACCTCGGCGCGGTACTCGTCGAACCAGTTGTTGTCGTCGCCGCCGTAGACCTCGCCACCCTTCCAGGGCTTCAGGTCCTCGTCGTGCGTGCGGCCCCCGTTGATCCGGAAGTTGAGTTCCTTGTCCTTCAGCGCCTTACGGGCCGTGACGGAGACGGCCTGGTCCTCGCCGCGGGCGACGTAGGAGGTGGCGAAGGAGTCCACCGTGAAGTCCGCGGCGCTCAGGCCGAGCGAGGACTTCGGGCGGTCCGGGGTCGCGGCGCTCTCGGCGACCGACAGCGCGAAGGGCACGTTCTTGGCGAACTCTGCCTGGACGAGCTGCTCGTCGTCCGGGAAGTTGAAGCCGGAGGCGCAGTCCTCGGGCTTCCACTGGTCATCGGGGTCGCTCGCCGAAGCGGTCTGACAGGTGGTCATCTCCGGCGTGAACATCATGATGCCGTTGACGTTGGAGGCGTGGCCGTCGGCCTCGCCGTTGGTGGTGTAGAGCTCGGAGGAGACCTGCGGGTAGTAGCCGGGGACGGCGGGGTTCTCCGGGGTGCCGGCGAGCGCCTTGTAGGCGATGTCGTCGGGAGTGGGGGTGGCCACCTGCCAGCCCACGCCGTAGAGCAGCAGCTCGGCAGCGGAGTGGTAGTTGATGGCGTACTCGAAGCCGATGCGCTTCTCGAAGCGGTCGAGGGCGCTGGTCTCCGGCTCGGAGGAGGCGCTCGGGCCGCGATAGGTCTCGCTCGCCTTGCTCGGCGAGGAACCCTCATTGTCGTAGCCCCATTTGAAGGCGAAGTTGCGGTTGAGGTCGACGCCGTCGCCGGGGCCGGCCTTCCCGTCGCCGTCGTTGTCGCGCAGGTTCTTGCGCCACAGCCGCTGGCCGTCGGCCGCGTGCGTGTAGTCGTACCCGTCGGGATTGGCGGAGAGCAGGAACCACAGCTCGCTGGAGTCCACCAGCTTGGTGATCCGCTGGTCCTTGCCGTAGTTGTCGAGCGTGTGGTGCATCAGCCGCCGGGTCATCTCGGGGGTGATCCACTCACGGGCGTGCTGGTTGGACATGTAGAGCACGGCAGGCTTGTCGCCGTCCTTGGTCTTCCTGGCGTTCTTGCTGACCTTCAGGGCGAGGATGTCCTTGCCCTGGACGGTCTTGCCGATGGAGACGACCTTGGTGAGTCCCGGGTTCTCCTGCGCGGTCCGCAGGATCTCCTCCTGGAGGCCGCCCTTGCCGCTGTACGGGCGGAACACCCCGTCGCCGGCGGCCTTGGCGCGGGCCAGGCCCTGGGCGGGGACCTTGCGCTCGGCCAGCTTGACGCCCTGGGCGGCCAGTTCCCCGGCCTGGGCGCCGCTGAGGAAGAGCTCGACCCGGGCGGTGCCGGTCTCCGGGGCCCGCTCGGAAAGCTCGTGCGCGTCCTGCCCCGCGGCGAGGACGAGCGGGACCTGTTCCCTGGTGATGTCGGCGTCGTAGACCCGTACCTCGTCGGCGCCGGATGCGGCGCCGGGTCCTGGCTGGGCCTGCGCCGCGGCGGGCAGCACGGCGAGTGTGGTTCCGAAGACGAGTGCGCTTGCGGCGAGGATCGATCTCGCGCGGTGACTCATGTGCCCCCCTGGGCGTCGTCTGCCACGAAAGCGTTCGGACGCCAGACTCAAGACCGGCCCATGCTCATGTCAATGGGGCGTGCGGAAAGGGGGCCCGCACGAGTGATCGCACGGGCCCCCTTCGGCCGAATCCGGAAACCGGCTGCCGGTCCGGTCAGCCGACCATGTTGTCGGCCATCTCCTCGCTGAGGTCGAGGTTCGACTCGGTGCCCGGGATGCCGAGATCCTGGGCCCGCTTGTCGGCCATCGCCAGCAGGCGGCGGATCCGGCCGGCCACCGCGTCCTTGGTCAGCGGCGGGTCGGCGAGCGCGCCCAGCTCCTCCAGGGAGGCCTGCTTGTGCTCCATGCGCAGTCGGCCGGCCGCGGCGAGGTGCTCGGGGACCTCCTCGCCGAGGATCTCCAGCGCGCGCTGCACGCGGGCTCCGGCGGCGACCGCGGCCCGCGCCGAGCGGCGCAGGTTGGCATCGTCGAAGTTGGCCAGGCGGTTGGCGGTGGCGCGCACCTCGCGCCGCATCCGCCGCTCCTCCCAGGCCAGCACCGATTCGTGCGCACCGAGCCGGGTCAGCAGGGCTCCGATCGCATCGCCGTCCCGGACCACGACGCGGTCCACTCCGCGCACCTCGCGCGCCTTGGCGGCGATGGACAGCCTGCGGGCGGCGCCCACCAGGGCCAGGGCGGCCTCCGGGCCGGGGCAGGTGACCTCCAGGGAGGAGGACCGGCCCGGCTCGGTGAGCGAGCCGTGGGCCAGGAAGGCGCCGCGCCAGGCCGCCTCGGCGTCACAGGTGGCCCCGGAGACCACCTGCGGCGGAAGACCCCGGATGGGGCGTCCGCGGCCGTCCACGAGGCCCGTCTGGCGCGCCAGCTGGTCACCGCCGGCCACGACGCGGACCACGTAGCGGCTGCCTCGTCGCAAACCGCCGGGCGCCATCACCACGAGGTCCGAAGAATGGCCGAAGATCTCCAGGATGTCCTTGCGCAGACGTCTTGCGGCGATCCCGGTGTCCAGCTCCGCCTCGATGACGATGCGGCCGCTCACCAGGTGCAGCCCGCCGGCGAACCGAAGGATCGCCGAGACCTCCGCCTTCCTGCAGCAGGTCCGGGTGACGGGCAGGCGGGAGATCTCATCCTTCACCGCAGGCGTCATCGCCATGGGCCGATCCTTCCATGCATCCGAAAAATACGGTCGTACGCGGCGGCCAGCAGCTCCGGATCGTGCTTCGGAGAACCGTCCTGCCTGGCCACGGGAGCCAGCTCGACCGCGGCACCGAACCGTTTCGCGGCATCGGAGAGGGACTCGCGGTCGGGCACGGCGGCCTCGTCGGCCAGCACCACGTCCAGGGCGAGTTTAGGGGCGTGTCGGGCCAAAACCTCCAAATGACGCTGCGGAGAGAAGCCTTCTGTTTCGCCGGGTTGCGGCGCGAGGTTCAGCGAGAGGACCCGCCGGGCCTTCGTCTCCATGAGCGCTTCCAGCAGTTCCGGCACCAGCAGGTGCGGAATGACCGAGGAGAACCAGGACCCCGGACCGAGCACCACCCAGTCGGCGTCCAGAACCGCCGCGACCGCTTCCGGCACGGCCGGCGGGTCGCTCGGCACCACCTGTACGGAGAGCACCTCGCCCGGGGTCAGCGCCACCGTGGCCTGCCCGCGGACGGTGTCCACGTCCTCGGGACGGGCCGGGTCGTGCCCTCTGACCAGGGCCTGGAGCTCCAGCGGCACCGCCGACATCGGCAGGACGCGGCCCTGCGCCCCGAGCAGCTTCCCGACCAGGTCGAGGGCCTGGACGGGATCGCCGAGCTGTTCCCACAGGGCGACGATCAGCAGGTTGCCGACCGCGTGCCCGTGCAGATCGCCCTCGGACTGGAAGCGGTGCTGGATGACCCGGGCCCAGGTCTGGCCCCAGTCGTCGTCCCCGCACAGCGCGGCCAGCGCCTTGCGCAGGTCACCGGGCGGGAGCACGCCGAGCTCCTCCCGGAGCCGGCCGCTGGATCCGCCGTCGTCGGCGACGGTGACCACCGCGGTGAGGTCACCCGTGATGCGGCGCAGGGCGGCGAGGGAGGCCGACAGGCCCTGGCCGCCGCCGAGCGCCACCACCTTGGGCGTGGCGCCGCGCCGGCGGCCGGAGCGGCCCGCGCCGTCCTCGCCCCGTCCGGGGGTGAGGCGGCGCAGGCGGCTCAGCCGCGGGGTCCGTGCGGTCACTCGCGCCCCATGTCCCGGTGGACTACGACGGTCTCGACTCCCTCGGAGGCGAGGCGGGCGGCGAGCTTCTCGGACATGGCCACGCTGCGGTGCTTGCCGCCGGTGCAGCCGACCGCGATGGTCACGTACCGCTTGCCCTCGCGGCGGTAGCCGGTGGCGATGAGCTGGAGCAGCTCGGTGTAGCGGTCGAGGAACTCCTTGGCGCCGGGCTGGCTGAAGACGTACCCCGACACCTCCTCGTTGAGCCCGGTGAAGGGGCGCAGCTCCGGGACCCAGTGCGGGTTGGGGATGAAGCGGCAGTCGACGACGAGGTCGGCGTCGACGGGGAGGCCGTACTTGTAGCCGAAGGACATGACGGTGGCCCGCAGCTCGGGCTCCTCGTCCCCGGCGAACTGGGCGTCCATCTTGGCGCGCAGCTCGTGCACGTTCAGGCTGGAGGTGTCGATCACGAGGTCGGCGTCGCCGCGCAGCTCGCGCAGCAGGTCGCGCTCGGCGGCGATGCCGTCGGTGATGCGCCCGTCGCCCTGGAGCGGGTGCGGGCGGCGGACCGACTCGAAGCGGCGCACCAGCGCGTCGTCGGAGGACTCCAGGAAGACGATGCGGCGGTTGACGCCCTTGCTGTCGAGGTCGGCGAGGGACTCGCGCAGGGCGTCGAAGAACTGGCGCCCGCGGACGTCCACGACGACGGCGATGCGCGCCACGTTGCCCTGGGAGCGGGCGCCGAGCTCCACCATGGTCGGGATCAGGGCCGGCGGGAGGTTGTCGACGACGAACCAGCCGAGGTCCTCCAGACACTTGGCCGCCGTACTGCGGCCGGCCCCGGACATGCCGGAGATGATCACCAGCTCGGGGATGGCCGCCTCGGCGGTCTCGCCGGGCTCCACTGTCGTGCCCGTACTCACCTGTGCTCCGTCTCGGTCGTGCGCGGTCTCGTGCTCGGTCATTGCTCGGTCCCCCGTTCGGACGATGCTCCCGCTGGCGCGGGGTTCTCATCCTCAATGATCTCTCCTGTGGCCGTGTTGACGGCAGGACCGGCGGGAACCGCCCCGGCGAGGGCCGCGGCCACGGTCTCGGCCGTCTTCCGTCCTATGCCCGGGACCTCGCAGATCTGGTCGATTGTCGCCTGTCTCAGCTTCTTCACCGAACCGAAGTGTTTGACCAGGGCTTGTTTGCGACTCTCGCCGAGGCCGGGCACCTCGTCCAGCGGCCCGGATTTCAGGCGCTTTCCGCGCTTGCCCCGCTGGTACTGGATGGCGAACCGGTGGGCTTCGTCACGGACCCGCTGGAGCAGGTAGAGGCCCTCGCTGGTGCGCGGCAGCACGACCGGGTCGTCCTCGCCGGGCAGCCAGACCTCCTCCAGCCGCTTGGCCAGGCCGCACACGGCGACGTCGTCGATCCCGAGCTCCTCCAGGGCCCGCTTGGCGGCGGCGACCTGCGGCTGCCCACCGTCGACCACGACGAGCTGGGGCGGGTACGCGAACCGCTTGGGGCGCCCGTCGTCCTCGGGCACCTCCCCGCCGCCGACGGCGTCCTGCGGGTCCCACTCCCCCGTCTTGAGCTTCTCCTGGAGGTAGCGGCGGAAGCGCCGGGAGACCACCTCGTGCATGGAGCGGACGTCGTCCTGCCCCTCGAACGTTTTGATCGCGAAGCGCCGGTACTCGCTCTTGCGGGCCAGCCCGTCCTCGAAGACGACCATCGACGCGACGACGTCGTCCCCCTGGAGGTGGGAGATGTCGAAGCACTCGATGCGCAGCGGGGCGCCGTCGAGGTCCAGGGCCCCGGCGATCTCCTCCAGGGCCCGGGAGCGGGTGGTGAGGTCGCTGGCGCGCTTGGTCTTGTGCAGGGCGAGGGACTGCTGCGCGTTGCGGTGGACGGTCTCCATCAGGGCCTTCTTGTCGCCGCGCTGCGGTATCCGCAGGCTGACCTGGGACCCCCGCCGGTCGGCGAGCCACTGGGCCAGCGCCGCGGTGTCCTCGGGGAGCGCCGGGACCAGCACCTCCTTGGGCACGGCCTCGCCCTTCTCCTCGCCGTACAGCTGCTGGAGGGCGTGCTCGACGAGGCCGGCGGTGTCGACGGCCTCGACCTTGTCGGTGACCCAGCCGCGCTGGCCGCGGACCCGGCCGCCGCGGACGTGGAAGATCTGCACGGCGGCTTCGAGCTCGTCCTCGGCCACGGCGAACAGGTCGGCGTCGGTGGCGTCGGCGAGCACCACGGCGTTCTTCTCCATGGCCCGGCGCAGCGCCCCGATGTCGTCGCGCAGCCGGGCGGCCTTCTCGTACTCCATCTCCTCGGCCGCCGCGTGCATCTCCTTCTCCAGCCGGGAGAGGTAGGTGCCGGTGCGGCCGGCCATGAAGTCGCAGAAGTCCTCGGCCAGTTCGCGGTGCTCCTCGGGCGTGACCCGGCCGACACAAGGGGCGGAGCACTTGCCGATGTAGCCGAGCAGGCAGGGCCGGCCGATCTGGGCGGAACGCTTGAACACGCCCGCGGAGCAGGTCCGTACCGGGAACACCCGGAGCATCAGGTCGACGGTCTCGCGGATCGCCCAGGCGTGTCCGTACGGACCGAAGTAGCGCACGCCCTTCTTCTTGGGCCCCCGCATGACCTGGACCCGCGGGTACTGCTCATTGAGGGTGACGGCGAGGGAGGGGTAGCTCTTGTCGTCCCGGTACTTGACGTTGAACCGGGGGTCGAACTCCTTGATCCACGAGTACTCCAGCTGGAGCGCCTCGACCTCGGTGGACACCACGGTCCACTCGACGGAGGCGGCCGTGGTCACCATGGTGGCGGTACGGGGGTGCAGGCCGGCGAGGTCCTGGAAGTAGCTGGCCAGGCGCTGGCGCAGGCTCTTGGCCTTCCCGACGTAGATCACCCGGCGGTGCTCGTCGCGGAACTTGTAGACCCCCGGGGAGTCAGGGATCTGTCCCGGCTCGGGGCGGTAGCTGGAAGGGTCGGCCATGCCAACCACCCTACTTGCGCCCACCGACAACAGACCGTAGCCCTCGTGCCCGGCACCAGCCCTCGCGCCCGGCATCAGCCCCGCCGCCACCTCCAGCCCCGCCGGCGTTTGAGGCGCGGGGGTGCGGGGGCGGAGCCCCCGGGGGCCGCGGGGCCCGGCCGCCTGGCGGTCGGCCGGGCCCCGACGGGCTACGCCCCGACCGCCCGGCGCCGCCGCAGGGCGACCAGCACGCCACCCCCGCCCAGCGCGAGCGCCCCGGCGCCGCCGGCGACCGCCGCGACCGCGGTCGCGCCGCCCTCCGGCGGGGCTTCGCCATAGCCGCCCGCCATGCCCCGCGCGGCATACGAGGAGCCCGGCAGCTTGTCCCCGTACGCCCCGGCGACCCGGGCCCGGTAGGCGGCCAGGCTCGTACCCCCGGCGCCCACGGCCCGCACCGCGTCCTCGTCCAGCGGCACCACCCTGCTGCCCCCGGTCACGTACCAGGCGTCGATCTGCGGCTCCCGGAACACCGTCCCGCCGGGCAGCTTCTGCGCGCCCAGCCGGGCGTAGCGGAACTCGTCGTCGCCGGTGGCGATGTTCACGACCTGCCAGCCGGTCTCCGTACGCGCCGTCCACAGCGCGGCCTGCTGCCCGTCGGAGGAGACGGCCTGGCTGGCGAGGAACTCCAGGCGGGCGACGGGCGCGCCCGTTCGGCCCGCGACGAACTCCGGGGAGAGGTGGTTGACGGGTATCGCCTCGCCCTCGATCCGGGGCTGCGCGGCCGCGAGGGAGACCTTGCCCTCCCGGGCGAAGAACCGGGAGAGGGTGGCCAGGGTGTCGGGTGCGGTGGCCGCCCGGCCGGCGGCGGCCCGGTTCTCGGCGGTGGCGGCCTCGGGCTGCGGCACGGGGCCACCGGGGGCCGCGACGGCCTGTGGGGCGAGGCCGAGCAGGACGGTGGCCGCGAGGACCGCGGCGGCGGCGGTGGCGCGCAGGGTCATGGCGGTCACGCCCCGATCCGGTAGAGCGAGTGGGTCCAGGAGAAGGTGTTGTTGTTGACGTACCAGGCGTGCGAGGCCCAGTTGTAGCGGTCGCTGGAGGGCCAGGGGTCGCCCCAGTAGACCCAGTTGCTCGCGGTGTCGTAGCCGTAGACGACGTGCATGTGACCGCCGCCGTTCGACCACTGGATACGGGTCTCGATCGGCCGGTCGGCGTTGATCTCGGTCTGGACGGTGGAGTACTGGAGCCAGCCGGTCACGTACGAGCCGGGGTTGATGCCCGCCCAGCGCAGCCCGGTCTGGACGTTGCCGAGGGTGGCCTGGTTGTTGGGGCATTCGGTGCCCTGCTGGCGGTTGAAGGCGGCGTTGCAGAATTGGTTCTGGCTGTAGTTCCGGCCGAACCAGGTGGCGATGGTGTTGCCGCCCGCGGCCCAGCACCAGTTGGTCTTGGTCTGTGCCTGCATGGTGATGTTCAGGCGCTTGGTGGCGAGGGCGGAATCGGTGCCGGCATCGGCGGCGGCGGTGCCGGCGCCGGCACCGATGGGCAGGACGAACAGCAGGACGGTGAGCACGGCGGTGAGCGGGGCGGCTGGGGAAAGCCGCCGGTTTCGGTTGCGCATCGCGTTCCTCCCAGTGTGGGGATTGGGGGGTGGAGGAGCGCGTCCGGACGCTGTTCAGGAGCATCAGGGAGTTGTCGCGATCAGGTCAACACGCTTCAATACGCGGTGACGTTGCGGTGTGAACAGTGGGGCTGCGGTGTGAACGGTTGCTGTCGTGTCACCTGGTCCCCCGGAGCCGCCCCCGCGATCCCCCGCGCCGGCCCGTGTGAACGTTCACAGAGGAGTCGCCATGCGACCGACCGGCGACACGGCGGAACTGGGCCGGTTGCTGCGCGGCGGCCCCTTCCATTTGGCCCTGCGCGCCGCCCTCGCCGCGCGCGGACTGCCGCTGCACCGGGTCCAGCACCGGCTCGCGGTGCAGGGCATCAAGGTCGGCGTCACCAGCCTCAGCTACTGGCAGCAGGGCGCCCGGCGGCCGCGTCACCCCGAGTCACTGCGGGCGGTCGGCGCCCTGGAGCGGATCCTGGAGCTGCCCGACGGCGCCCTCCTGCGGCTGCTGGCCGCACCCGAGACCGGCCCAGGGCCCGCCCGGCCGCCCGCCCGCTCCTATCGGGCCCTGTTCACCATGGGCGGGACGGTGGAGCGGCTGCTGAACGGGATGGACCTGCCGCCGGACGGCGGCCTGCACTCGGTCGGGCACCATGAGCGGGTCCGCATCGGAGCGGCGGGCGAGCTGCGGGTGCGCGAGTCGCAGCAGATCGTGCGGGCGCACCGGGACGGGGTGGACCGCTACCTGGCCGTCCACCACGGCGACCCGGGCTGCGATGTGTCCCGGATCCGCGTATCGGCGTACGAGAACTGCCGCACGGGCCGCGTGCGGTGCCACCCGGAGTCCGGGGTGGTGGTCGCGGAGCTGCTCTTCGACGCGCGGCTGCGGCGCGGCGACACCCACGTCTTCGGCTATGTGATCGAGGACGGTACGGGTCCCCGCAGCAGCGAGTACGTGCGCGGGTTCAGCTACGCCGGCGGCCAGTACATGCTCCAGGTCGGCTTCGACGAGGCGGCCCTTCCGGTGCGCTGCCGACGCTTCGCGCGGGGCGGCCCGGACGCCCCGCGCACCGGCGTCGTGGACCTGACGCCCAGCGGCCGGCACCGGGCGGTGCACCTGGTGGAGCAGTCGGTGCGGCGAGGGATCCTCGGGATCGCCTGGGACTGGGACTGACGGCGGGGGCGCGGGTGCGGATGCGGATGCGGGCCCGGTCGCGAGCCCGGTCGCGAGCCCGGTCGCTGCTCAGCCCGCGACGAGGTTGCCGTTCTCGGCCCGGACCGGGACGGCGGGCAGCGGGGCGGAGGCCGGGCCGCGCAGCACCTTGCCGGTGTTCACGTCGAAACGGCTGCCGTGGCAGGGGCAGTTCCCCTCACCCTCGACGATCTTGTCGAGCACGCAGCCGGCGTGCGTGCACAGGGCGCTGAACGCCTTGTACTGGCCCTCCGCCGGGCAGCTGACGATCAGCTTCTTCTCCCGGTACAGCTTCGCGCCGCCCACCGGGACATCCGCCGCGGCGCCCAGCTCCACGGGCTCACCCGGGGTGGCAGGGGTGTTGCCCCCGTTGTTGCTCTCGGTGGAGCAGGCCGCGAGGGTCGCTCCGGCGCCCGCGGCCCCGGCGAGCGCGGCGGCGCCCCTGAGGACGGTACGGCGGGCGGGCGACTGCGGCGCGGGCATGCGGTTCTCCTGAGCTACGGGGGTGCGGTGCGGGTGCTGGTGCACGGCCCGGGCCGGAACCCGACCGGGGCACCGGCCCACCCGACGATACCGCCGTCCCATGCGGTAGCTTCCCCCGCGTGATCGTCGTCGGCGGAGAAGCCCTCATCGACCTGGTGCCCGCGGCACGGCCGCCCGGCGCGCTGCTGCCCCGGCCGGGCGGCGGACCGTACAACACCGCGCTCGCGCTCGGCCGGCTCGGCGCCGAGGTGGCCTTCTGCTCGCGGGTCTCCTCGGACGGCTTCGGCGAGAGCCTGCTGGCCGGGCTGGGGGCGGCCGGGGTGGACCTGTCGCTGGTCCAGCGGGGACCGGAGCCGACCACACTCGCCGTGCCCTCGCTGGCCCCGGACGGCTCGGCCTCGTACGGCTTCTACGTCGAGGGCACCGCGGACCGGCTGTTCACCCTGCCGCCGGCCCTCCCGGAGGGGGTACGGGCCCTCGCGCTCGGCACCTGCTCGCTGGTCCTGGAGCCGGGCGCGAGCGCGTACGAGGCCTTGCTGCGCCGGGAGTCCCGGCGCGGGCTGCTCACCCTGCTGGACCCCAACATCCGGCCGGCGCTGATCGCGGAACCGGCGGCGTACCGCGCGCGCTTCCTGGAGCGGCTGCTGCCGTACACGAGCGTCCTCAAGCTGTCGGAGGAGGACGCGGTCTGGCTGGGCGGCCGGGTCGAGGACTGGCTGGCGGCCGGACCGTCGGCGGTGGTGCTGACCCGGGGCGCGGCGGGCCTGACGGCCTGGACGCGGGAGGGCGGGGAGTACTCGGCGGCGGCCCGCCCGGTGGCGGTGGTGGACACGATCGGCGCGGGCGACACCGTCAACGCCGCCCTGCTGCACCGGCTCACCATCGCGCCGCACGGCCCGGTGGACTGGCCGGACGTACTGGCCCGCGCCGCCCACGCGGCGGCCCTGACCTGCACGCGGGCGGGCGCGGAACCCCCGTACGCGGCGGAGCTCTGACGCGGCGGCGCTCTGACGCGGCGGTGCTCTGACGCGGCGGAGCAGGAGCTCCGGCAGGGCGCTCGGCCCGCGTCGGCCCCGGCCGGCTCACCGCAGCGCGGCCGGACCGCGCCGGTCGGCCCCCTGCCGAAGGGCACGGGGCTCCTCACCCGCGCCGTGGTCCACCCGCTGCTGCGCCGCCTGCGCCCGGCGGCAGCGTCATCCCGCGCGGGGATGTCGCGGACGCCCTCCTCGCCGCCCTGACGGACCCGGCCTGCACCTGCCGCGCGGTGGGCGTCGCCTCCTGAGGGCTGCCCGGGCGCACGCGGAAGGGCCCGGCCGTGGACCGGGCCCTTCCGTCGGACTCGAACACCGCGCGGCTGCTACGCCTTGCGCGCCCGGGCCGTCGTCTTCTTGGCCGGGGCCGCCTTCTTCGCGGCAGCGGCCTTGGTGGCCACGGCCTTCTTCACCGGAGCCTTCGTGGCCGGCGCCTTCTTGGCCGGGGCCTTCTTCGCCGAGGCCCGCACCGGGGACGCACCCGCGTCGGAGACCCGGTCGGCGCCCAGGATGTCCCGCAGGAACTTGCCGGTGTGGCTCGCGCCGACGGAGGCAACGGCCTCCGGCGTACCTTCGGCCACCACCAGGCCGCCGCCGTAGCCGCCCTCCGGACCCATGTCGATGACCCAGTCCGCGGTCTTGACGACATCGAGGTTGTGCTCGATGACGATCACCGAGTTCCCCTTGTCCACGAGCCCCGACAGCACCTTGATCAGCTTCGAGATGTCCTCGAAGTGCAGACCCGTGGTCGGCTCGTCCAGCACGTAGACCGTCCGGCCCGTGGATCGCTTCTGGAGCTCGGAGGCCAGCTTCACGCGCTGCGCCTCACCGCCCGACAGGGTCGGCGCCGACTGGCCGAGGCGGACGTAGCCCAGCCCGACCTCGTTGAGCGTCTTGAGGTGACGCGCGATCGTCGGCACCGCCTCGAAGAAGCCCAGGGCCTCCTCGATCGGCATGTTCAGGACTTCCGCGATCGACTTGCCCTTGTAGTGGACCTCCAGCGTCTCCCGGTTGTACCGGTCGCCGTGGCAGACCTCGCAGGGGACGTAGACGTCCGGCAGGAAGTTCATCTCGATCTTGATCGTGCCGTCACCGGCGCAGTTCTCGCACCGGCCGCCCTTCACGTTGAAGGAGAAGCGGCCCGGCAGGTAGCCGCGCACCTTCGCCTCCATCGTCTCCGCGAAGAGCCTGCGCACATGGTCGAAGACGCCCGTGTACGTCGCCGGGTTGGACCGCGGGGTCCGGCCGATCGGCGACTGGTCGACGTGCACGACCTTGTCGACGAGCTCGTCGCCCTCCACCCGCGTGTGCCGCCCGGGCACCGAACGGGCGCCGTTCAGCTCGCGCGCCAGGTGCGTGTAGAGGATGTCGTTGACCAGTGTCGACTTGCCCGAGCCCGACACACCGGTCACGGCCGTCAGCACACCCAGCGGGAAGGACACGTCGATGTCCCGCAGGTTGTTCTCCTTGGCACCGTGGACGGTCAGCTTGCGCTCCCCGTTCACGGGCCGGCGCACGTCCGGGATCTCGATCGACTTCTTGCCCGACAGGTACTGGCCGGTCATCGACTCGGGGTTCTTGAGCAGGTCCTTGAGCGAACCGCTGTGCACCACCTTGCCGCCGTGCTCGCCGGCGCCCGGACCGATGTCCACGACCCAGTCGGCCACCTTGATGGTGTCCTCGTCGTGCTCGACCACGATGAGCGTGTTGCCCATGTCCCGCAGCCGCACCAGGGTCTCGATCAGCCGGTGGTTGTCCCGCTGGTGCAGACCGATGGAGGGCTCGTCCAGTACGTAGAGCACGCCGACCAGGCCGGAGCCGATCTGGGTGGCGAGCCGGATGCGCTGGGCCTCGCCGCCCGACAGGGTGCCGGCGGCCCGGTTGAGCGAGAGGTAGTCGAGGCCGACGTCAACGAGGAAGCGGAGCCGCTCGTTGACCTCCTTGAGGACCCGCTCGGCGATCTTCTTGTCGCGGGCGTCGAGGCGCATCCGCCCCAGGAAGTCCGCGCACTCGCTGATCGACATGGCGGCGACCTCGGCGATGGACTTCTCCATCACCGTCACGGCGAGCACGATCGGCTTGAGGCGGGTGCCCTCACAGGTCGGGCAGGGCACCTCGCGCATGTAGCCCTCGAAGCGCTCGCGGCTCGCGTCGCTCTCGGACTCCGCGTGCCGGCGCTTGACGAACGGCACGGCGCCCTCGAAGGCCGTGGTGTACGCGCGCTCCCGCCCGTACCGGTTGCGGTAGCGGACCTCGATCTGCGTCTTGTGCCCGTACAGCAGGGCCTTCTTCGCGCGCACCGGAAGCCCGGCCCACGCGATGTCGGTCCGGAAGCCGAGCTCCTCGGCGAGCGCGCCGACCAGCCGCTGGAAGTAGTCCTTGGTGTGGCCGAGCGACCAGGGCGAGACCGCGCCCTCGTCCAGTGACTTGTCCTCGTCCGGAATGATCAGCTCCGGGTCCACCTCCATGCGCGTACCGATACCGGTGCACTCGGGGCAGGCGCCGAAGGGCGAGTTGAAGGAGAAGGAGCGGGGCTCCAGCTCCTCGAAGGACAGGTCGTCGTACGGGCAGTAGAGGTGCTCGGAATACATCCGCTCACGCTCGGGGTCGTCCTCGGCGAGGTCGACGAAGTCGAGGATCACCATGCCGCCCGAGAGGCCGAGGGCGGTTTCCACGGAGTCCGTGAGCCGGCGCTTGGCGCTCTCCTTGACGGTGAGGCGGTCGATGACCACCTCGATGGTGTGCTTCTCCTGCTTCTTCAGCGTGGGCGGCTCGGAGAGCTGGATGGTCTCCCCGTCCACCCGCGCCCGGCTGTAGCCCTTGGTCTGGAGGTCGGAGAAGAGGTCGACGAACTCACCCTTGCGCTCGCGCACCAGCGGCGAGAGCACCTGGAAGCGGCTGCCCTCGGGGAGCGCGAGCACCTTGTCGACGATGGCCTGCGGCGACTGGCGCGAGATGGGCCGGCGGCACTCGGGGCAGTGCGGCTTGCCGATGCGGGCGAAGAGCAGGCGCAGGTAGTCATAGACCTCGGTGATGGTTCCCACGGTCGAGCGCGGGTTGCGCGAGGTCGACTTCTGGTCGATCGAGACGGCCGGGGAGAGGCCCTCGATGAAGTCGACGTCGGGCTTGTCCATCTGCCCGAGGAACTGGCGGGCGTACGACGAGAGCGACTCGACGTAGCGGCGCTGGCCCTCGGCGAAGATCGTGTCGAAGGCCAGGGAGGACTTGCCCGACCCGGAGAGTCCGGTGAAGACGATGAGTGAGTCGCGGGGCAGGTCGAGCGAGACGTTCTTCAGGTTGTGCTCGCGAGCGCCACGAACGATGAGACGGTCGGTCACGCCGGTCCGCACCTTTCTTGAGAGAGCGGGGCACGGGCCCCCGTCCCAGGGTATGGGGGGCGCCTCTGCGATGGACTGGGTCCTTGGACTTCCGAGCGTATAGCACGCACATTCGATTTACGGCACTCCGCAGACCGCTTCACCCCATCGTGTGGCGGTACGAGGTGAGCCACTAGGCTCGCCGTCATGACTGATCATGTGCACGACCTGCGATCTGTACGTGAAGCCACGGACCGGCTGCTGACCGCAGTCGCGAAACTGGACAACGCGGCCCTCACCGAGGAGTCACACCTCCCGGGCTGGACCCGCGGCCACATCCTGGCCCACCTCGCACGCAACGCCGACGCCCTCGTCAACGTCTTCGAGGGGCGCCCGATGTACGAGAGCGGCACCGCGCGCGACGCCGACATCGAGCGCGACGCAGGTCGGCCCCTGGAAGAACACCTGGCGGACCTCCGTGATTCCGCGGCCCGCTTCATGGCCACCACCGAGCACGACCAGGACTGGTCCCGCACGGTCGAGCTGCGCAACGGCGTCACCGACCTCGCCGCCAACGTACCCTTCCGCCGCTGGGTCGAGGCCGATCTGCACCACGTCGACCTGAACATCGGCTACGAGCTCTGCGACCTCCCGGACGAGTTCACCGAGCGCGAGATCGTCTTCCTCGCCGACCGCTGGTCCGGACGTCCGGACGTCCCGCCGGTGACCCTGCGGACCGCGCACGACGGCCAGGTCTGGCGCACCGGCGGCACGGAGGGCACTTCGGTGGTTCTGGAAGGCCCCATGGACGAACTGCTCGGCTGGCTGGCCGGGCGCGGCCTCCAGGGCGCCCACCTCGCGGTCATCGACGGCGACGGCCTCCCCGAGCTCCCCCCGCTCTAGGATCAAGGCATGACGTACACCGGAGAGGTCAAGGTCGGCGGTCCGGCCGACGTGCACGAACTCGCGGACCTGATGATTTCCAAGGTCGCGGTGGGCCCGATGAACAACAACGCCTACCTGCTGCGCTGCCGCGCCACCGATGAGCAGCTGCTCATCGACGCGGCCGCCGAGGCCGGCACCCTGCTCAGCCTGATCGGCGACGACGGCATCGCGTCCGTGGTCACCACCCACCAGCACGGCGACCACTGGGGCGCGCTCGCCGAGGTGGTCGGGGCGACCGGCGCGCGCACCGTCGCGGGCGCGCTCGACGCCGAGGGCATTCCCGTCGCCACGGACGTCCTCGTCACCGACGGGGACACGATCACGGTGGGACGGGTCAGCCTGACCGCCCGCCACCTGGTCGGGCACACCCCCGGCTCGATCGCCCTGGTCTACGACGACCCGCACGGGCACCCGCACGTGTTCACCGGGGACTGCCTCTTCCCGGGCGGTGTCGGCAACACGCACGACGACCCCGAAGCCTTCGCCAGCCTGATCGACGACGTCCAGCACAAGCTCTTCGAGCGGCTGCCGGACGAGGCCTGGGTCTACCCGGGCCACGGCAACGACACCACGATCGGCGCCGAGCGTCCGCACCTGGCCGAATGGCGCGAGCGCGGCTGGTAGGCACCGCAACGCGTCAACTTCCTGGCGCGACCCACTCCTTCCGGTCGCCTGCGACCGAACTCCCGCCCCGAGGGGTGGGAAAGGGGTATGTGGTGCGGCATGCCACAGGACCCTTCCCCGCCCCTCGCCTCCCCCGCCCCGTCCCCGACGCCGCCCCCCGAGGCCGGCGTCCGCTCCGGGCCCGGCATGCTGCGGCTGGCCACGGCCTCGCTCGCCGGGACCGCGATCGAGTTCTACGACTTCTTCGTGTACGGGACGGCCGCCGCCCTCGTGCTCGGCCCGCTCTTCTTCCCCTCCTTCTCCCCTCTCGCCGCAACCCTCGCCGCCTTCGGCACCTTCGGCGTCGGCTTCCTGGCCCGCCCGCTCGGTTCGGCGGTCTTCGGCCACATCGGCGACCGCTACGGCAGGCGCCCGGTCCTGCTCGCCTCCCTGCTGCTCACCGGCCTCGCCACGGTCGCGGTCGGCTGCGTGCCCTCGTACGGCTCGATCGGCGTGGCGGCGCCCGTACTCCTGCTCCTGCTGCGCTTCCTGCAGGGCCTCGGCCTCGGCGGCGAGTGGGGCGGCGCCGTACTGCTCACCGCCGAGCACGCCCCCGAGCGGCGGCGCGGACTGTGGTCGAGCTTCCCGCAGATGGGACCGGCGGTGGGCTTCCTGCTCGCCAACGGCCTGATGCTCGGGCTGTCCGCGTCGCTGACCGACGCCCAGTTCACCTCCTGGGGGTGGCGGGTCCCCTTCTGGGCGGCCGGCGTCCTGGCGCTGGCCGGGCTGTGGCTGCGCCACTCGGTGGAGGAGACCCCGCAGTTCCGGGCGCTCGCCGCGACGGACCGGCGGGCCGAGGCCCCGCTCACCGAGGTGTTCCGGGACCACTGGCGGCTGCTCCTGCTGACCGGTGGGGCGCTCGCCGTGGGGTACGCCGTCTTCTACGCGGTCACCACATGGTCCCTCGCGTACGCCACCGAGCACCTCACGGTGGACCGCACGGTGATGCTGGCCTGCATCATGATCGCGGTCGCCATCAAGGGCCTGGTGACCCCGCTGATCGCGATGCTCGGCGACCGCTACGGGCGGCGGCCCCTGTGCCTGGTTGGGTGCGCTCTCTGCGCCGTGTGGATGTTCCCGCTGGTGGCGCTGTTGCGGACGGGCGATCCGCTGCTGATGACGGTCGGCTTCACCGGCGCGCTGATCGGCATGGTGACGATGTTCTCGGTGGTGGCCGCGTACCTGCCGGAGCTGTACGCGCCGCGGATCCGCTGCACGGGCGCGGCCGTCGGCTACAACCTGGGCGGCGTGATGGGTGGGGCGCTGACCCCGATCGTGGCGACGGCGCTGGCGGACGGCTCGGGTCCGCCGTGGGGCGTGGCGCTGTACCTGACCGGGATCGCCCTGGTCAGCCTGGTCTGCTTCGCGCTGCTGCCGGAGACGGGTCCGGCGGTGGTGCGCAAGCGGGCGGCCGCGGTCCGGGGCGCGGAAACGGGGGCGGCCGAAGCGGCCGCCCCCGTGCAGGTCCTTTGATCCGCAGCGCTGTGGATCCGTAGGGCTGTGGATCCGTAGGACTGTGGATCCGCGGATCCGGTTACGCGTCGATGTTCTCCGGGCGGGCGGCGGCCTCGGCCGCCGCCTGCTTCTTCGAGGCGATCAGGCTGGTGATCGTGGTGATGACCAGGACACCGCAGATGACTCCCAGGGAGACCGGGATCGAGATGACCGGGACGTGCACACCGGACTCGTGCAGGGCGTGCAGCACCAGTTTGATACCGATGAAGCCGAGGATGATCGACAGGCCGTAGCTGAGGTGGACCAGCTTCTTCAGCAGTCCGCCGATGAGGAAGTACAGCTGGCGCAGACCCATCAGGGCGAAGGCGTTGGCGGTGAAGACGATGTACGGGTCCTGGGTCAGGCCGAAGATCGCGGGGATGGAGTCCAGGGCGAACAGCACGTCGGTGGTGCCGATGGCGAGCATGACGACCATCAGCGGGGTGAGCACGCGCTTGCCGTTGTTCTGGACGAAGAGCTTGGTGCCGTGGTAGCGGTCGGCGACGCCGAACTTCTTCTCGACGGCCTTCAGGAGGCGGTTCTCCTCGAAGTCGTCCTCGCCCTCGTCCTTGCGGGCCTCCTGGATCAGCTTCCACGCGGTGTAGATCAGGAAGGCGCCGAAGATGTAGAAGACCCAGGAGAAGCTGGCGATGATCGTGGCGCCGGCGGCGATGAAGACCGCGCGCAGGACCAGGGCGATCAGTACGCCGATGAGCAGTACGCGCTGCTGGAGGTGGGAGGGCACGGCGAACTTCGCCATGATCAGGACGAAGACGAAGAGGTTGTCGACGCTCAGGGACTTCTCGGTGATGAAGCCCGCGAAGAACTCCTGGGAGGCCTGCGGGGTACCGAAGAACCACAGGCCGAGCCCGAAGAGGACGGCGAGGACGATCCAGACGACCGTCCAGGTGCCCGCTTCCTTGATGGACACGTCGTGCGGTTTGCGGCCGATGAAGAAATCGGCGCCGATCAGGAGGGACAGACCGAGGATGGTCAGTGCCCAAAGGGCCCAGGAAACTTCCATGGTGAAACACGCCTCCGGCGGATGGCTCAGCACTTCGTCAGCGTCATCGCTGCCGGAGGTCTCTTCCACCCTGACGACCTGGAGGCCGTGGGCCGACGCCCCGGGACCTTCTTCGCTCGTTCAGCCGAAGTGGTCCGTATTGACGGGTACGCCGTAGCAGGAAAGCAGGAATACTCCCCTCCGCACACACGAGCATACCCGTCAGAGACGGTAAAGGTAAAGAGAGTCCCAAAGGATGGTCACGGGCGGGTAGTGCGCCGGGCCTCCGCCACCCGGTCCAGTGCCTGGTCGAGGACCCGGCTGCCCTGCGGGGGCAGGTCCGGTTCGAAGGTCCACGCGTGGTGCACCCAGGGGTCGGCGAGATGGTTGTCCGGAACCGGCGACAGCCGCATCAGGGAGCGCCACAGCGGGTCGAGCAGCGGCCCGTAGGCCGAGGCCTCGTCGCGGTCGGCGACCATCAGCAGGTGCACGCCGACCGCCGCACCCTCGTCGGCGAGGTAGCGCAGCTGGGTGACGGCGCGGTCGTCGAAGCCGTGCGGGAAGTCGTGCACGATCAGCAGCTGGTCGGCCGTGTCCACATCGGCGGGCAGGTCCTCGGGGGCGCCGGCCCTCAGCGCCATCTGTACGAGGTCCACCCGCCGGGTCAGCCGTGCCAGGGTCTGGGTGACCCCGGTGGCCCCGGCGGCGGGCGGCCCGGCCAGCACCCCGGCGCCCACCAGCGGCGCCAGGGAGGCGGCACCGGCTCCGGCTGCGTCGATGACGTGCACGGAGAACCGGTCGGCGGGGTGGACCGCGAGCAGCCGGACCGCGAGCGCGACGGCCATGTCCATCGCGGCCCGGCGCAGCCGGTCGGTGTCCATGGCCATCGCGGCCTCGGAACCGGTGCGGCCGTTGTCGATCCAGAGCCCGCGCTCCAGCGGGACCCGGGTCAGCATGGGGATGCGCAGGTCGGGCCGCTCGGCCAGGTGCAGGTCGCCCAGGCGCAGGGCCAGCGGGCTCTCCTCGGGCGTGCGGTGGCCGTGCCAGACGGGGTTGTCCCAGCGGGCGTACGCGGCCGGCAGCGCGGGCTCGACGACCTCCGACTCGGCGATCAGCTGGGCCAGGTCCCGGTCGAGGACGGCCTGGGCCTGGGCGACGAGCTCCTCGCGGCGGGCCCGGGCGGTGTCGCGGGCCGCGTTCCCGGAGCCGCCGAGGCGGTGGCGCGGGTCGGACAGGGCCTCGTCGAGCTCGCGGTCCATGCGGGAGTCGGCGAACTCGACGGCGCCGCGGTAGGCGGCGACCGTGCGGGCCAGGTCCTCGAACATCCCCCAGACCTGGTTGTAGAGCCGCTCCTCCATGGACCAGCCGCTGGCGTCCCCGGCGACCGGCCGCGGGGCCTGGCCCGGTTCCTGCGGAGCGGCGGCCCGCGGCGCGGGCTCGGGCGGCTCGGTGCTCGTACGGCGGCGCCGCGGGTGGGCGTAGCTGATGGTCGGCGGGGAGGCCGGGGTGTCACCACCGGCCGCGGTCCCGGCCGTACCGGCGTACGGGTGCCCGGAGACGGGGACCTGGTCCGGCGGCTCCGGGGCGGGCCCGGGAGCCTGCGCCGGGGCCTGCGGGGCGCGCAGGTCGCCGACGAGGGTCGGCATGGCCGCGAGGGTGGCGTCGGCCCCCGCGGTCCGGGGGATCGTGCCCAGCGCGGCGGCGGCCAGCTCCGCGGCCGCGGGCGCGGCGAGCCCGCCGTCGGTGAGCAGGGCGCCGAGGCCCTCGGCGTACCCCTGGCCCACGGCGCGGACCTTCCAGGCGCCCTGGCGCCGGTACAGCTCCAGGGCGACCACGGCCGTCTCGGCGTCGAGCCCCGTCAGGGTGTATCCGGCGAGCTCGGCGCCGTCCGGGTCGGCCACGGCCACGTAGGAGGCCGGTACCGCGCCGAAGCGCACCGGGCCGCCGGGCGGCAGGACGAGCAGGACGCCGAGCCGGTGGACGTCCGCCGCGACCTCGTCGAGGTCGACGGCGAAGGCGTGCCGTTCGGCGAGCTCGCTCGGCGACTGCACGCCGGGGAGGGACCTGGCGCCCGGGTGGGCCAGTATGCCGTTGCCGGAGAACCGGCCCTGTTCGTCGGCGAACGAGGCCAGGGCGAGCACAGGTGTGCCCGCCGAGACCCTGATCTCCACCCGGCTCCGGGACACGGGGTGGTTCTGCCCCCGGACCAGTTCGGCCGTCATCGTGCAGCCCCTCCCCCGTGCCTTCTTCTCTTCGTCCGGTCCTACAGGTGCGGCAGGATCGCCGGCATGAGGTCCTGGAAGGTGCGGCCGTTGGCCGGGTTTCCGAGGGCCGTCATCTGCCAGCCGGTACCCGCGCGGGACACCTTGGCCATGATCTGCGCGGTGTACTGACCGCCGCCGTCGAGGGTGTAGCGGGCCAGCTCCTGGCCGTTGGTCTCGTCGACGATGCGGCAGAACGCGTTCTGCACTTCCTGGAACGTCTGGCCGGTGAAGGAGTTCACCGTGAAGACGATCTGGTCGATGTGCACCGGCACGCGCTGGAGGTCGACGAGGATCGCCTCGTCGTCCCCGCCCTGGCCGACGCCGCCGACGAGGTTGTCACCGGTGTGGCGCACCGAGCCGTCGTCGCTCTGCAGGTGGCGGAAGAACACCACGTCCACGGGCTGCTTGTCGGCGAAGAGCACCGCCGAGGCGTCGAGGTCGATCTCCCGGGTGCGCGAGCCGAACAGCCCGCGGCGCTTCGCCGCCTGCCAGCCGAGGCCCATCCGGACCGCGGTCAGCGTGCCTCCGTCCGCCTTCTGCAGACTGATGGCCTGACCCTTGGTCATGTTGACCGTCACGTACTGTCCCCTCTCCCTGGCCCGCCCCATGACGAGCGTGCAGCGTGTACCTGCGGCTGAGACCCAACCCTACTGACCGGCCTCCGGTCAGGCGAGGCCCGCTTCCTTCATCTGCCGCAACTCCTTCTTCAGCTCGCCCACCTCGTCCCGGATCCGGGCCGCGACCTCGAATTGCAGCTCGGCGGCCGCCCCGCGCATGCGCTCGGTCATCTGCTCGATGAGCGCGGCCAGTTCGGCCGCGGGCCGGTCGGTGAGCACCTCGGCACCCTTGCCCCTGCCCGTCCCCTTCGAACCCTTTCCACCCGACTTCGCCGCGGCCGCCCGGCCGCCGAGCGCCGGCACCGGGGCCTTGGCCCCCTTGCCGTCCTTCGCCTGCCGGTACCCGGTACCGAGGAGCTCCTCGGTGTCGAGCTCCTCGCGGGCGATGGTCGCCACGATGTCGTTGATCTTCTTGCGCAGCGGCTGCGGGTCGATCCCGTTCGCCGTGTTGTAGGCGATCTGCTTCTCGCGGCGCCGGTTGGTCTCGTCGATGGCCTTCTCCATCGCCGGGGTCATCTTGTCCGCGTACATATGGACCTGGCCCGACACATTGCGCGCCGCGCGGCCGATGGTCTGGATGAGGGAGGTCCCGGAGCGCAGGAAGCCCTCCTTGTCGGCGTCGAGGATGGCCACCAGGGACACCTCGGGCAGGTCGAGGCCCTCGCGGAGGAGGTTGATGCCGACCAGGACGTCGTACTCGCCGGCCCGCAGCTCGCGCAGCAGCTCGATGCGGCGCAGGGTGTCCACGTCGCTGTGCAGGTACCGCACCTGGATGCCGAGCTCCAGGAAGTAGTCCGTGAGGTCCTCGGCCATCTTCTTGGTGAGAGTGGTGACGAGGATGCGCTCGTCCTTCTCCACCCTCTGACGGATCTCGTGGACCAGGTCGTCGATCTGCCCCTCGGTCGGCTTGACCACGACCTCGGGGTCGATGAGGCCGGTGGGGCGGATGATCTGCTCGACGAAGCCGTCGCCGCGCGAGAGCTCGTACTTTCCGGGGGTCGCCGAGAGGTAGACGGTCTGCCCGATGCGCTTTTGGAACTCCTCCCACTTCAGCGGCCGGTTGTCGAGGGCGGACGGCAGCCGGAATCCGTGGTCGACGAGGGTCCGCTTGCGGGAGGCGTCGCCCTCGTACATGGCGCCGATCTGCGGCACGGTGACGTGCGACTCGTCGATGACCAGGAGGAAGTCCTCCGGGAAGTAGTCGATGAGGGTGTTGGGCGCGGAGCCGCGCTCGCGGTCGTCCATGTGCAGCGAGTAGTTCTCGATGCCGGAGCAGGACCCGATCTGGCGCATCATCTCCAGGTCGTACGTGGTGCGCATGCGCAGCCGCTGCGCCTCCAGCATCTTGCCCTGCTTCTCCAGCTCGGCGAGGCGCTCGGTCAGCTCCGCCTCGATGCCGCGGACCGCCTTCTCCATGCGCTCGGGCCCGGCGACGTAGTGGCTGGCGGGGAAGACGTACAGCTCGCGGTCCTCGCTGATGACCTCGCCGGTCAGCGGGTGCAGGGTGGAGAGGGCCTCGATCTCGTCGCCGAACATTTCGATGCGGACGGCCAGTTCCTCGTAGACCGGGAAGATCTCGATGGTGTCCCCGCGCACCCGGAAGGTGCCGCGGGTGAAGGCCACGTCATTGCGGGTGTACTGGATGTCCACGAAGCGGCGCAGCAGCTGGTCCCGGTCGGTCTCCTCCCCCACCTTGAGGGAGACCATCCGGTCGACGTACTCCTGCGGGGTACCGAGGCCGTAGATGCAGGACACGGAGGCGACGACGATCACGTCCCGCCGGGTCAGCAACGAGTTGGTCGCGGAGTGGCGCAGCCGCTCCACCTCCTCGTTGATCGAGGAGTCCTTCTCGATGTACGTGTCCGACTGCGGTACGTAGGCCTCGGGCTGGTAGTAGTCGTAGTACGAGACGAAGTATTCGACGGCGTTGTTCGGCAGGAGCTCGCGGAACTCGTTCGCCAGCTGGGCGGCGAGCGTCTTGTTCGGCGCCATGACCAAGGTGGGGCGCTGGAGCTTCTCGATCATCCAGGCCGTGGTCGCCGACTTGCCGGTGCCGGTCGCACCCAGCAGGACGACATCCTTCTCACCTGCACGGATGCGCTTCTCCAGCTCGGCGATGGCCGCCGGCTGGTCGCCGCTGGGCTGGTAGGAGCTGACGACCTCGAAAGGCGCCACCGTGCGTTCGATCTTCGATACGGGCCGCATGGGTCAACCGTACGACCCCCCACTGACACTCACGTAGCGCCGCCGGTCGGCGGCGCGCTCCGGCCCGCCGCCGACCGCCCGCGCCGCCGTCATTCGTTCTGGTCCGTTTGTCGTAGTTCGGTGGCGGCTCGGTGATCTTCAACCCCATGATCGCGGTGCAGTGCATCGCCACAACGTCTGCCGCTCCGCACCCGTCTGACGCAGGAACAGGGCTCACGACCCGAGGAGAACGCACATGTACGTCCGACCCGCCGCCGCGGCCGCGGCCGCATTCCTGGGCTTCACTCTCACCCTGCTGGGCGGGACGGCCTCGTACGCCGCCGCCGGCCACGGATCCGGATCCGGCTCGACCACCGACACCGGCACCGGCACCGACACCGGCACCGGAACGGGCACGGTCCGGGCCGCGCTGGGCGGACCGGTCGTGTACGCGCACCGGGGCGCCTCCGCGTACGCCCCGGAGAACACCCTCGACGCGATCGACCTGGCGATGCGGATGGGCTTCCCCTGGGTGGAGAACGACGTGCAGCGCACCAAGGACGGCGTGCTGGTGGTGATCCACGACGACACCCTGGCCCGGACCACCGACGTCGAGCAGCGGTTCCCGGGCCGGGCGCCCTGGAGGGTCAGGGACTTCACCTGGGCCGAGATCTCCCAGCTGGACGCGGGCAGCTGGTTCGGCGCCGAGTACGCGGGCGCCTCCGTACCGACCCTGCGGCAGTACCTCGACCGGGTACAGCGCAACCAGCAGCGGCTGCTGCTGGAGATCAAGAAGCCTGAGCTCTACCCGGGGATCGAGGAGCAGACCCTGAAGGTGCTGGACGAGGCCGGCTGGCTCGACGAGCGGCACGTCGCCCGGCGCCTGGTGGTGCAGAGCTTCAGCGCCGACTCCGTGCGCATCGTCCACGGCCTGCGCCCGGACCTGGTGACCGCCTTCCTCGGCACCCCCACCGTGGCGGACCTGCCGCGCTACGCGGAGTTCACGGACCGGATCAACCCGTGGCACACCACGATCTCGGCCGACTGGGTCGCGGCGGTGCACGGCCTGCGCGGCGCCCACGGCAAGGTCATGGAGGTGGACACCTGGATCGTGGACGACGCGGCGACCGCCCGGAAGGTGCAGGCCATGGGGGTGGACGGGATCATCACCAACGCGCCGGACGTGGTCCAGGACGCGGTCGGCGGGTTCTGAGGCCGGGCCGGAGCTCGGCGACGGCGTTGTCTGCGCTGTCTGCACTGTCTGCGGCTGGCCGTACCGTGGACCCGTGGACAGCACCGAGCGCCCCCGCGGGCCGCACCTCGAATGGACCGTCATCGCCGGCGACGGTGTCCTCGGCGGGCCTCTGCTCCTGGCCGCGACCCCCGAGGGTCTGGTCCGGGTCGAGTTCCATGCCGAGCCGGACCGGGTCGACCGGATGATCGGCCCGCTCGTCTCCCGGCTCGGCGCCGACGCCCTGCGGCCCGCACCGGGCGGGGAAGAGCTGCTGGCCGAGCCGATACGCCAGCTCACCGCGTACTTCGCCGGTTCGCTGCGGCGCTTCGAGCTGCCGCTGGACTGGCGCCTCAGCTCCGGCTTCAACCGGCAGGTGCTCCAGGAGCTGGACCGCTCCGTGGCCTACGGATCGGTCGTCGGCTACGGGGAGCTGGCCGCCCGCGTCGGACAGCCCGGCGCCGCCCAGGCCGTGGGCAACGCCATGGGGTCGAATCCGCTGCCGCTGGTGGTGGCCTGTCACCGGGTCGTGGAGAACGACGGGGGCATCGGGGGATTCGGCGGCGGGGTGGAGACCAAGCGGCAGCTGCTGGCGCTGGAGGGAGTGCTCCCGCAGCCGCTGTTCTGAGCGGGGCCCTGACCTGCGCAAGAGCTGTGCGGAGCCGGCCGCGCACCCGCTCGGAGCCGTACCGGAAATGGCCCGGCTCCGGTACGGTTCCGCCGGGCGGTAAGGACTGGCACACTGCGGCGGTGACTACTCCTGCCGCCGCACCCGGCCTCCCCGCGCTCCCCGCGCCCCGTGTCACGCACCCGCGAAGCCGGTGTACGCCGTGACCGCCTCGCCCGGCACCGACCGGCCCGTGCCCGCGCCCCCGCGGCCCCTCGGTCCGTCCGAGCTGGCCCGGCTGCAGCGGCGCACCTCCCGGGTCCTCATGGCCGGCCAGGTGCTCGGCGGCCTCGGCGTGCCGATCAGCATCGCCCTGGCCCCCGTACTCGCCACCGAGGTCAGCGGAACCGAGGCGCTGTCCGGCGTCGCCTCCACCGCCGCGGTGATCGGGACCGCCGTGGTCTCACTGCCGCTCGCCGCGCTGATGAACGCGCGCGGCCGCCGTCCCGGGCTGGTCCTGGCGTACGCGATCGGCGCCGCCGGAGCGGGCCTGGTCGTCCTCGCCGCCACCATCGGGAACTTCCCGCTGCTGCTGCTCGGCATGGCCGCCTTCGGCGCCGCCTCCTCGGCCAACCTGCAGGCCCGCTTCGCCGCCGCGGACCTCGCGGCCCCGGACCACCGCGCGCGGGCCATCTCGGTCGTGGTGTGGGCCTCGACCGTCGGCGCGGTGCTCGGCCCCAACCTGTCCGCGCCGGCCAGCCGCAGTTTCGCCGGCACCGCGATACCCGCGACGGCCGGCCCGTTCGTCTGGGCCGCCGTCGTCTTCCTGCTCACCGGCACGCTGATCGGCGTGCTCCTGCGCCCCGACCCGCTGCTGACGGCCCGGGCGCTGGCCGCGCCCGAGGAGCAGACCCGCGAAGGGCGCTCGCTGCGGGCCGGTTTCGCCGCGGTGAAAGCCTCTCCGCGGGCCCGGCTCGCCCTCCTCACCGTCGCCGTGTCCCACACCACCATGGTCTCGATCATGGTGATGACCCCGATGGACCTGAGTCACCACGGCGCCGGCCTGGAACTCATCGGGCTGGTGATCAGCGGTCATATCGCCGGCATGTTCGCCTTCTCCCCCGTGATGGGCTGGCTCGCGGACCGGCTCGGCCGGCTCTCCGTGATCGGACTGGCCGCCGGCCTCCTGTCGGTCGCCGCGCTGCTCGCCGGAACGGCCGGGGGCGACCACGGCCGGAGCGCGCTCGGCCTCTTCCTGCTCGGCCTCGGCTGGTCCGCCGGAATGGTGGCCGGTTCGGCCCTGCTGACGGACTCGGTGCCGCAGCCCGCGCGGGCCGCCGTACAGGGACTGGGCGACCTCACGATGAACACGGCCGCGGGCCTGGGCGGAGCGGCCGCCGGGCTGATCATGTCCCAGGCGGGCTACGGCTGGCTGAACGCCGTCGGCGCCGCGCTGCTGCTGCCGATGGCCGCGCTCGCGCTGTTCACCTCGCGCCGCCACCCGGTGCCCCCGGCCGCGCCCGCCAAGGGGGCCGTCAGTAGCTGATGTGGTAGGCCTTGCGCAGCGTCTCGTGCACGGTCCAGGTCGTCCGGTCGCCCTCACGCAGCACGCAGGCGGAGCCGGGTGCGACCTCCAGGGTCTCGCCGCCCTCGACCTCGACGGTGGCGCGGCCGCTGACCACCACGAAGAGCTCGTTGGCCTCGATGTCGGTGACCACGCCGGGGGTGATCTGCCAGATCCCGCGCACCTGCTTGCCGTCCGCGGATTCCCACAGCACCTTGCCCGTCACGACGGGGTCCCCGGAGACGATCTGCCCGGGGTCGAGGTCGTCGGCCTCCAGCTCGACGTCCGCGACGGAGACGGAGAAGGAAGCGGGCGCAGGGGCGGGGACGGCGGAGTGATCGCTGGTGCTCATGGCGCGCCAGCCTAGTGCGGCCCACCGCGCGCCGCGGTGACCACAGCGTCCAGGAACGGCCCGCCGGACGAGTCACCCTGTCCAGCTCCCGGCCGGCCCACCACCCGCCGACCGCCCGCCGGCCGCCCCTCACTGCGCGGCCGGCCGCCTGGCGGCGAGCAGCGGCTGAGGGAAGCCGGTGTCCGCCGGCCCCCGCCAGAGCGGGTCGGCGAACCCGGCCCGCCGGGCGTACCCGGCCGTCTCCTCCTCCGGCAGCGCCCAGTACGTCGCGCTCGACGTCCGCGTGGTCCAGGTGTCGCCGGTCGGCAGCAGCTGGAAGAGCTCCACGTCGTACCGCTCCCCGTCGGCGTGCCAGTGCCACAGCTGGAAGGTCACCGTCCGCCCCTCGGGGCCGGTGTGGACATGCGGGGGATCGCTCTGCGGGCGGGTCCGGCGCAGCTCCCCGTACGGACGGGTGGAGAGCAGCAGCAGCCCGCCCGGGCGCAGCACCCGCAGGGTTTCGGCCAGGGCCGTGCCCACGTCCCGTGCGGTCAGCAGGTGCGGCAGCGCGTTGTCGGCGCAGACCACGGCGTCGAAGGAGGCGTCCGCGAAGGGCAGGGCCCGCATGTCGGCGACGGCGACGGGCAGGGCGAGCCCGCGCTGCGCCGCCTCGCGGGCGGCCCGGGCCGCGGAGGCGGGGCTGAGGTCGGTCCCGATGACCCGGTGGCCCAGCGCCGCGAGGCCCAGGGACTGGGTTCCGATGCCGCAGGCGTTGTCGAGCACCGTGTGCGGTCCCGGTCCCAGAGCGGCGGTGAGCAGGGCGTCGAGGGCCCGGCCCTGGCGGGCGGTACTCGCGGCCCAGTCCGCGTAGATGAGGTCGTACCGGCCGGCCAGCTCGTCGTAGAAGCCGCGCGTGTCCATGGGGGAACGCTACTCGGACAGGTTGGGGCGGGTGTGGCGGGTGGGCGTTTGGGGGTGTCAATCCCGTGCCATGGATGGGGACATGTCACAGCACAGAGCAGATGCGCCCCTGTCCGGTGGACCGGTCCTGTCGGCGGAGGTACGCGAGGCACTCGCCCGGGGGAAGCCCGTGGTGGCCCTGGAGTCGACGATCATCGCGCACGGTCTGCCCCGCCCCCGCAATCTGGCGGTGGGCCTCGAACTGGAGGCTCTGGTCCGCGCGGAGGGCGCGGTTCCGGCGACGGTCGCGGTCCTGGACGGGGTGGCGTACGCGGGTCTGGACAAGGATCAGCTGGAGCGGATCGCGGCCGGCGAGGGCGTGCGCAAGCTCGGTCACCGGGACCTGGCGCCCGCGCTCGCGTCGGGGGCGACCGGGGCGACGACGGTGTCGGCGACGGCTTTCCTCGCGGCCCGGGCGGGCCTGCGGGTCTTCGCCACGGGCGGGCTGGGCGGAGTGCACCGGGAGTGGGCCGAGACGCAGGACGAGTCGGCGGACCTGGCGCTGCTGGCGCGGACGCGGATCACCGTGGTGTGCGCCGGGGTGAAGTCGATCCTGGACGTGCCCGGCACGCTCCAGCGGCTGGAGACGCTGGGGGTGGGGGTGCTCGGCTACGGGACCGACCGCTTCCCCGGCTTCTACCTGGCCGACTCCGGCGAACCGGTGGACTGGACCGTGCACCGGCCCGAGGAGGTGGCGGCGGTGATGGCCGCTCAGGACGTGCTGGGCGGGCCGGAGTCGGCGCTGCTGGTGGCCAATCCGGTGGCGCGGGAGCAGCAGCTGGATCCGGAGCTGCACGACCGGGTGCTGGCGCAGGCGCTCGCCGAGTGCCGCGAGCGCGGGATCACGGGGCAGGCGGTGAGCCCGTTCCTGCTGGGGTTCCTGGTGCGGGCGACGGACGGCGCCTCGCTGGAGGCGAACCTGGCCGCGGTCCGCGGAAACGTTCGGCTCGGGGCGCGGATCGCGGGGGCCTGGGCGGCGCGGGCATGACCGGTCCGGGGGCGCTGCTGGTCGTCGGGGACGTGGTGACGGACGTGGTGGCCATCCATCCGGAGCCACTGGCACCGGCCACCGACACGACGGCCCGCATCCGGACCCTGCCGGGCGGCGCCGGGGCCAACGCGGCCTGCTGGGCCGCTCGTACGGGGACCGCGGAGGTGCGCCTCCTGGCGCGGGTGGGCGCCGAGTCGGCGCGCTGGCACGAGCGGGCGCTGGTGGACGCGGGGGTGCGGCCGCGACTGGTGATCGACACCCAGGAGCCGACCGGGACGGTGGTGGCGCTGGTCGGCAAGGACGCGGAGCGGACGTTCCTGACGGACAGCGGGGCCTCGCTGCGGCTGTGCCCCGCCGACTGGTCCCCTTCCCTGCTGGACGGGGCGGCCCATCTCCACCTGTCCGGTTATCTGTTCTTCGCCGACAGCAGCCGGGAGCTGGCCATGGTCGCGCTGCGGGCGGCCCGGACCCACGGGGTGCCGGTGAGCGTGGACCCCGCCTCGGCCGGATTCCTGGCCGCTCTGGGACCGCAGCGCTTCATGGACGCCGTGGCGGGGGCGGGCGTACTGCTGCCCAACGAGGACGAGGCCCGGCTGCTGGCCGGGCTGCCGGAGCCGGCGGGGGTGGCGCGGGCGGCCGCGGCGCTCAGCCGGCGGGTGCCGCTGGTGGTGGTGACCCGCGGCGCGGCCGGGGCGCTGATCGCCGAAGGCGGCCGGATCACCGCCGAGGTCGAGGCGGAGCCGGCCGAAGCGGTGGACTCCACGGGCGCCGGGGACGCCTTCACCGGGGGCTTCCTCGCCGCGCGGCTGGACGGCGCGGACCCGGCGGAGGCCGCCCGCGCCGGGTGCCGGGCGGCGGCTCTGGCGGTGACCCGGCCGGGCGGCCGGCCGTAGCGGGGTGGCGTCGGGGCGGGCCGGGGGCGGGGGGTTGTCGGTGCCGATGCCGGTGTCGGGGGCAGTCCGTCAGCGGCTCCGGATGCCCGTCCAGGCGGGATGGCGGGGGTCGTCGGCACGGACCACCGTGTCGGCGGCCGACGCCGGGTCGGTGTCGGCCTCGTAGCGCGCGAAGGCGGGCAGCGTCCAGCGCGTCGACGCCTCCGTGCGGCGGGCCAGGGCTCCCTCCGAGAGCCGGATGTGGACGCTCAGGTCGAAGGGGAACCAGTGGCCCAGCAGCAGCGGGCCGTGCACGATCAGCACGCCGCCGGGCTGGAGTTCGGCGTACGGGCTGCGGGTCGCCCGGTCGGTCACCGGGTCCCAGAGGTCCGGCAGCACCCGGCCGGTGCCGCCGGGGTCGCTCGGGCCGAACACCTCCCGCCAGAGCGCGGCCGTGTCGTACCAGCCGCCGAGGTAGGAGTCCACGTCCTGGCGGCCGAACTCGAAGCGCAGGGAGGCCGGCCGCAGGAAGCCGTCGACCGCTACCACCAGACAGGGGCGCCCGCGCTGCCGCAGCGCGTCGGCGAGGTGACCGGCGAGCACGCCGGTCTCGGCCGCGGGGGCTCCATCCAAGCCCACCCGCTGCCAACTGCCCTGATCAGGGGCGTTCTCGGGGTCGTCGAGGTGACCGGCGAGCCGCTCGGCCATCCGCTGCCATGTGATCGCTTCCCACTGCACCGGCCCATTGTCAGTGGTGGGCCGTAGCTTTTTTCACGAGGGATCACCGGCCGGAAGGAAGTCGGCGGCCCTGCCTGTGGGGAGGGGTTTGTCATGGCTCGGGAGACGACGTATCTGGAGCTGTCGCAGGACGACGGCGGGGCGCACAAGTTCTACGAGGTGACCGTGGACGGCACGGCCGTGTCCGTGCGGTACGGGCGCATCGGCGCGGACGGCCAGCTGCAGAACTCCTCGTTCCCGACCACCGAGAAGGCCCGGGCGGCCGCCGCCAAGAAGATCGGCGAGAAGGTGCGCAAGGGGTACGCCCCGGCCGTACGGGGGCAGCGCGCCGCCCGGTCGGTGACGCGCCGCCAGGTGGCCTCGGCCCCGTCGACGGCGCGGGCGGTGGCTCCGGTGCTGTGGCGTTTCCGTACCGGCTCCTCGGCCTTCGGCATCCATGTCGACGAGGACCGGTGCTGGGTCGGCAACCAGGCGGGCGACGTCTACACGCTGAGCCACGGCGGTGAGGTGCTGGCCCGGTATTCGCTGCCGGACGGGGTGAAGTGCCTGGTGGCGGACGAGTTCTGGATATACGCGGGCTGTGACGACGGCACGGTGTACGACCTGTCGTCGAAGGTCCCCTTCGGGGCCTACGCGATCGCGGCGGACGTGGACATCTACTGGCTCGACATCCACGAGGGCGTGCTGAACGTCTCCGACGCGAACGGCGGCCTGACCGTCATCGACCACGAGGACGAGCACCAGTGGTCGCGGAAGTCCGCGGGCAACGGCGCCTGGATGGTCCGGGCGGACGAGCGGGCGGTCTTCCACGGGCACAGCGGCGGTGTCACGGCCTACGCGGCAGACGGCAGCGGGCAGCTGTGGCACACCAGGACCCCGGGCGGGGTGCTGTTCGGCTGGCAGGAGGACCACGCGGTGTATGCGGGTACGGTCCGCAACACCGTGCAGCGGCTGTCGAAGGCGACGGGGGCGGTGGAGGCCTCCTACGCGTGCGACGCGGCGGTGTACTCCTGCGCGACCTCACCCGACGGCCGGCACGTCTTCGCCGGCGACTCCTCCTCCTCGGTCTACTGCTTCGACGCCGACGGCCGGCGGCTGTGGAAGCTCGGGACGGGCGGCGGCTCGGCGCTGTCCATGCAGTACCTCGACGGGCGGCTGTACCTGGTCACCACCGACGGGTCGCTGGTCTGCGTGGACGCGACCGAGCAGGCCATCGCGGCGGCCCAGCAGGGCACGGTGCCCGCGCCGATGGACGTGAAGTCGGCGGAGGCGCTGCCGGTGTTCACCCCGGCCGTGTCGGCCTCGGCGGTGGCGACGGTCTCGATGGCCGCGGCCCCGGCGGGCGGCGTGGTCGTGGAGTGCGTCCAGGAGGGCGGCCGGATGCGGGTCCAGGTCGTCTCGGGCGGCTTCGAATCCTCGTGGAACGTGCAGTTCCCGCGCGGGATACGCGAGGCCGGCGCCCGGTACGTGGTGGACGGGCTGCACGCCGCTTCGGGCGGCTTCTACCGGGTCCGCGGGGAGATACGCCGACTGGTCTGAGTCCGCGCCTGCCTGCTGGCCGGCGGGGCGTGGCCGGGCCGGGTTCAGGGGGTGTGCTGCCCGCAAACCACTGCCGTGACACCCGGCGGGGCCGGGGTGGGTATCGAGAAGGGCGTCCCTTCCGGGAGCGCGGGGGTCACGTGGAGCACGACCGGCTCGGTGCCGAGGTTGTGGCCCAGGTGGATGTGCCCGATGCCCGCGGGTTCCACGAAGGTGGTTCCGGCCGTGTGCACCTCCACGGTGCGGTCGTGCAGGACCCGGGTCAGGGTGCCCGCCAGGACCACCGCGTCGAGCCGCACCCGGTGAAAGTGCCAGCCGGTGCAGCCGCCCGGCGGGATGACTATCTCCCGGCCAGTCGCGAGCGTGGCGACGCATGCCCCGCCCGGCCTGTCCGTCATCATCTGCCGCCCACCCATGTGCCCTCCTCGGCGGGACCCTCAGCGGTCCACCGCTCCACGGTAAGAGGGTCTCCGGCCATCGAGGAACAGTCGGAGAAACATCAACATGCCTTCTTCACCAGGTGATATGAGGGTCATACAGCGGTATCACACCATCATGAGCCTGGTGGTTTTTGAGTCGTTGAAGCAGATCCACTGCGCCGACTGCCGGCAGGGCCCGCTCCGGCACCTCGTGCGCGAGTCGGGCATCCCGCGCTGCCTGGACTGTACGGATCTCGGCCATCTCGTCTATCTGCCGCGGGGGGACACGGCGCTCACCCGCCGTTCCCGTGAAGGCAGTGCGCTGTGCGCCGTCGTCGTCCGCTTCAACAAGCGCCGACACCGGTACGAGCGGCTGGGGCTCCTCGTCGAGGAGGCGGCGCTGGCGCGCGCCGAGCGCGCCTGCCTCGCGGACTCCGAGGCGCGGGCACGCCGCAGGGAGCGGGACCGGCGCCGCCGCGCGGTCGAGGACACCCGGTTCACGGCGGCCTTCGCCGCCGAGATCGTGCGGCTGTTCCCCGGGTGTCCGGTCGACCGGGCGGTGGCGATCGCCACGCACGCCTCGGTGCGCGGCAGCGGCCGGGTGGGCCGTACCGCGGCCGGGCGCGCCCTCGACGAACTGGCGGTCTCGGTCGCGGTACGCGCGGCGGTGCGGCACACCGACACCGAGTACGACGCCCTGTTGATGGCGGGAGTCCCCCGGTTCGCGGCCCGTGCCCGGCTGGCCCCGCGGATCGACGCGATCCTGGACGGGTGGCGCACTCCGGCCCGGGGGCGCGGGTTCGCGCCCTCCCCCGCTCCCGACCTGTCTGCCGATCCGCTCAGTTGAGGCGGAAGCGACGGTAGAGGAGAACACCGCCGAGGAGCAGCGCGCCGCCACTGGGCAGCAGGTAGCCGACGCCGTCGGACCCGGTGTGGGCGAGCGCCTCACTGTGCCGCGGCGGGGCGGGCCGCACCGGGAGCGGGGCGGGGGGCTCGGCCGTGGGCGTGATCACCGGCTCCTCGACGACGACGGGCGGCTGGACGGGCTTGCCACCCGTGGGCTCCTCGCCGTTGACGGACGTGTTGCCGTGCGAGGAGTTCCCGATGCCGACGACGCTCACCGCGTTGCCGCTGATGTTCAGCGGGAGGTCGATGGGGAGCTGGAGCCCGTTGCCGGAGAGCACTCCCGGAGAATCCTTTCCGCGACCCTCAGCGGTGGCTCCGCCGCTGTTTCCGCCGGCCGACTGCGAGGAATGCGCGGAGCCCGGACCGGACTGCGCGCCGCCACCTCCCGGCGCCTCGTTGCTACAGCGGTTCCCGGCAGCCGAGTTGAGCACGCCGACCACGCTCACGGTGTTCCCGCACGCGTTCACCGGGACGTTCACCGGCAGTTGTACGAGATTTCCGGACAGCAGCCCCGGCGAGCGCTCGGCCCGGCCTCCCGCGTCCGCGTCGGCGTGGGCGAACCCGCCCACACCCGCGACCGCCAGTCCGCCTCCCGCAACCACCGCCGCGATCAAGCCATTCCGACGACTGTGACGCATCAGTTTTCCTGCCTTCCGGAGAAGTTCGCGGGTAACGTCCCCGCACCGGAAACAACGCTCTGACCCCATTTGGGTTATAGAGGCGGTAGGCATTTCACTCAATCGTGTACTGGGTACTGGGTACTTCATGACGCATCGCCCGCTGCTCCTCCTCGACGTGGACGGCCCCCTCAACCCGTTCCGCTCCCCCCTCGCCGGCCTGCGCGGATACCGGAGCCACCGGATGTGGCCGGACGTCTGGCTCTCCTACCGCGACCCGGAGTCCCGCCGCGCCCGGCGCGGTGCGCGGGTGCGCCTCCACCCCTCCCACGGCGCCCGGCTGCTGGCCCTGCCCTTCGAACTCACCTGGGCCACCGCCTGGACGCACCAGGCCAACACGATGATCTCCCCGCACATCGGGCTGCCGGGCGACCTGTCCGTCGTCGAGTGGCCCGAACTGTTCGCCGAGGACCCCGACGGCCTCTCGTGGAAGACCCGCCACCTGCGCGACTGGGCCGCCGGCCGCCCCTTCGCCTGGGTCGACGACATGATCACCCCCCGCGACCGGGCCTGGGTCACCGAGCACCATCCGGCCCCGGCCCTCCTGCTGCGCATCCACCCGCGCCACGGCCTGCGCGACCGCGATTTCACCACCCTGACCCGCTGGGCGGAGGGCATCAGCCCAGCAGCGCGCTGACCGGGTCCGGGGCGGGCCTGCCGAGCGGCCACCAGTCGTTGTCCCCCAGGCGGTCCTCGTAGCAGTACCAGAGGCCCTCGCGGCCGAGGCGGAGCTGACGGGCGTGGATCGTCAGGCGGTTGCGGTCGGGCCGGAAGGAGCCCTGGCCGGCGGCGAGCAGGGCCGGGCGGGCCCGGTCGAAGGGGCCGGCCGGCGGATCCCAGGGCTCTTCGAGGGCGGCGAGAGCGGCACGGCCGCCCTGGCGCCAGGCCGCCGCCGCCCGGGCGAGGTCGGTCGTGCTGCGGCCGGTGGCCCGGGCCAGCTCCCGGTAGAGGCTGCGGGCCGCTCCTGTCAGGCCTGCCGTGGGGTGCGCGGAGGCCAGCCGGACCGCGTCCTGCCAGAGGGTGAGCCCCGCGATCGGATCCTCGCCGGTGATCAGCAGCGCGAGGGCGCGGGCGGCCGCGTCGGAGGCGAGCTGGTCGAGCGCCAGCGGGTCCGGGGCCGCCGGGTCGGCCGGGTAGGCGGGCGGCAGGCCCACGGCGGCGGGCGCGGGCAACGGCGCGGGCAGCGGCGGCAGACCCGTGCGGGCGAGCGCCGCCCGGGCCGGGACACCGGGAAAGCCGGGCGCCGTGTCGGGTTGTTCGCGCGCCGCGTGGGCGGCGTTGCGGCGGGTGAGCTCGTCGAGGAGTTCCCGCTCCCCGCGGCCGCGCAGGAGCAGCAGGACGAAGGGGTCCTCGTCCAGGAGACGGGCCGCGCGGTAGCAGAGGGCCGCGGCGTGCTTGCACGGCGGACGCCCGAAGTCCGGGCAGGAGCAGTGCGGGACGAGTTCGCCCGCGCCGGGCAGGACGGCCCCCGCGAGCGACTGCGGGACCTCCCGCTCCAGCAGGGCGGCGAGCGCGGCGGGTTCGGCCGCGACCGCCTCCAGCAGTTCCTCCCACTCCGGGTCCGCGAAGGCGGGCAGGGTCAGCTCGGTGCGGTACGGGCGGGGCCGGCTGCCCCGGACGTAGGCCACGATCCGGCCGGGAGTGACGGTGACCGCGTCGACGTGCCCCTCCTCGGCGTACGCACGGCCGCGGCCCAGGCGGGCCGCGTCGTGGGAGACCTCCTCCAGCGCCGACACCCAGGCCCGGCCCCACCAGCTGACCGCCTCGGCCCCGGCGGGCACGGTCTCGAAGGTACGGCGGCGGTCGTCCCGCGCAATGATCATCCGGGCCTCCGCAGCGAGACGAGATCGGCCAGCTCGCGGTCGGTCAGCTCGGTCAGCGCCGACTCCCCGGAGCCCAGGACGGCTTCCGCCAGGGCCCGCTTCGCCTCCAGCATCTCGGCGATCCGGTCCTCGACGGTGCCTTCGGCGATGATCCGGTGGACCTGGACGGGCTGGGTCTGGCCGATGCGGTAGGCCCGGTCGGTGGCCTGATCCTCGACGGCCGGGTTCCACCAGCGGTCGAAGTGGACGACGTGTCCCGCCCGGGTGAGGTTCAGGCCGGTGCCGGCGGCCTTCAGGGACAGCAGGAAGACGGGGACCTCGCCCGCCTGGAAACGGTCCACGAGCTCCTCGCGGCGCGGCACCGGCGTCCCACCGTGCAGCAGCTGCGAGGCGATCCCGCGGGCCTGGAGGTGCCGTTCGATCAGGCGGGCCATCGTCACGTACTGGGTGAAGACCAGCACCGAGCCGCCCTCCGCCAGGATCGTGTCCAGCAGCTCGTCCAGCAGGGCGAGTTTCCCGGAGCGGTGCGCGATCCGGGGCTGCTCCTCCTTCAGGTACTGGGCGGGGTGGTTGCAGATCTGTTTGAGCGAGGCCAGCAACTTCATGATCATGCCGCGCCGTTCCATGCCCTCGCTCGACTCGATCACGGCCATCGCCTCGTCCACCGCGGCCTGGTACAGCGAGGCCTGCTCGCGGGTGAGGGACACCGGATGGTCGGTCTCGGTCTTCGGCGGCAGCTCGGGCACGATGCCCGGGTCGGACTTCTTGCGGCGCAGCAGGAACGGCCGCACGAGCGCGGACAGCCGGGCGACCGCCGCCTCATTGCCGCCGTCCTCCTCCTGCTGGTGCTCCACCGGGCGGGCGTGACGGGCCCGGAAAGCCGTCAGCGGACCCAGCAGCCCCGGCGTGGTCCAGTCGAGGAGCGCCCACAGCTCGGAGAGGTTGTTCTCCACCGGGGTGCCGGTCAGCGCCACCCGGGCCGGCGCCGGAACCGTGCGCAGCGCCTTCGCCGTCGCCGAATGCGGGTTCTTGACGTGCTGCGCCTCGTCGGCGACGACCATGCCCCAGCTCTGTTCGGCGAGCAGTGCGGCACTGGCGCGCATCGTCCCGTACGTGGTGAGGACGAACCCGCCCGCACACGACGTCAGGTCCTCGATGCTGCGGCTGCCGCCGTGGAAGCGGCGCACGGGTGTGCCGGGGGCGAATTTCTCGATCTCGCGCTGCCAGTTGCCGAGGAGGGACGCGGGGCACACGACGAGCGTCGGCTCCGGCCGGTCCCGGTGCAGGTGCAGCGCGATCAGCGTGACGGTCTTGCCCAGGCCCATGTCGTCGGCGAGGCAGCCGCCGAGGCCGAGGGAGGTCATCAGGTCCAGCCAGGCCAGGCCTCGCGCTTGGTAGTCGCGCAGGGTGGCCTTGAGCGCGGCGGGCTGCGGCAGCGGAGCCTGCTCCCCCGTCAGCCGGTCCCGCAGGGCGGCCAGCGCCCCCACCGGAACCGCCTCGACGGGCGCTCCGTCGACCTCGGCCGTCCCCGTCAGTACGGTGGCCAGCGCGTCCACCGGATCCAGCACGCCCAGCTCCCGCTTGCGCGCCTTGCGCACCAGCTCCGGATCGACCCGCACCCACTGGTCCCGCAGCCGGACGACCGGCCGGTGCGCCTGGGCCAGCGCGTCCATCTCCCCGGGGGTGAGCCGGTCGCCGCCCAGCGCCAGCTCCCAGGAGAAGGCGAAGAGGTGTTCGGCGTCGAAGAAGGCCGTGCCGTCGGTGGCGGACCCGGGCGCGGTGGACCGTACGACGGCGGTCGCCGACAGCGTACGGGCCAGCTCGCGCGGCCAGTGGACCAGGACCCCGGCGGCCGCCAGCCGGCTCGCCGCCATCCCGAGCAGGCCCTCCAGTTCCGGGTCGGACAGGGCCAGGGCGTCCGGCACGGGCTGGTCGAGCAGGCGCAGCAGCGGCGGCCAGACCCGGGCGGCCCGGCGCAGCGCGAGCACGGCGTCGATCCTGGCGCGCGGGCCGAAGCCGGCCGCCGCGGTGCCCGCCCACAGCTGCCCGGCATCGGTGACCAGGGTCGGATCGGCGAGGCTGTGGACCTGGACGACGGCGGCTCCGGCCCGGCGGATGTCGTCCTCCTCGGCCTCGTCGAAGAGGCGGAAGGAGGACAGGTCGAGCCGGAGCGAGACCCCGACCCCGGTGTCGGCTCCGGCGGCCACTTGCGCGGCCCAGTCCTGTATCCCGGGCACCCGCTGCGGCTCCCGCGCGGCGAACGGCCGCCCGGCGGCCACGGCGGCGGCCGGGGTCCGGGGCAGGCTGTCGGCGACCGCGTCGAGGAACGCGCGGACCAGTGCCTCCGGTTCGGGCAGCTGGAGCGGGCGGCGGCCGGCCAAGGGGGTCGCGTACCCCTCGTGCGGCAGCGCGGCGGCGATCGCGCGGAGGTGGTCGATGTCGGCGGCGTCGAGCGGCCCGGCCCGCCAGGCGTCGACGCCCTCGGGGGTGAGTCCGGGAAGGAGCCGGCCCCGGGCGGTGAGGGTGAGCGCCTGCCGGGCGGCGGTGCCCCAGGCACGGGTGGCGGGATGCGCGGCGGGACTGCGGGGCGCCTGCGCGAGCAGGGGCAGGGCGGCGCTGACGGAGAAGGCCACCGCGGGCACGGTCCGGCTGCGGACCCCGTCGCCGTGCGGGCGTACGAGGGTGAGCGGCCCGGGCTCGCCCGCCTCCGGCAGGGCGTCCCCGTCGGGCGCCCAGAAGACGACGCGCCCCTCCCGGGGGACGGCGGCGGGCAGGAAGACAGCAGCGTGCCGCAGCAGTGCGGTGGCCTGCGGTTGCGGTGTCACGGTGTTCCCCTCCCCGTCGGTGCGTCCCTGTGTCGACGAGTCTAGGCGCGGCCACCGACAACGCCTTCTGACCTGCGGTTCAGCGGCCCCAGTGGCCCTGCTCGAGCGCGTATCCGTACACCGGCCGACCGGTCGCGGCGCTCGTGCGCAGCGGCCGTCCGTTGTCGTCGATGCGCAGGGTGCCCGAGCCGGACGGGCCGGTCCAGCGCAGATCGAGGGACCAGTCGCAGTCGCATCCCGTGGTCGCCGCCTCCACCCGCAGGACGACCGGCTCGGCCGCCGAGACGCGCAGGGGGAGGACGGGGGCGGGCAGCGGGCTGCCGCCGTCGTTCCCGGCGACGGGCCGGGCCAGCGGGCGCGGCGCGTCCAGGTTGACGGCGAAGACGGCCGGGGTGAGCCCGCCGCCGCAGCCCTGCGACATCTGGTACACGTTCCAGGCCGGCGGCTTACGGCGGGCTGCCACCCATACCTCCAGGTCCTCCAGGACCACGGCGCCGGCGCCCGTGCCGTGCAGGGTGACCTCCACGATCTGCGACCCGGCGTGCACGGCGCGCTGGGCCGACGCCCAAGCGGGCGCGTCCGCCTCCACCGGCGGCGGGGCCACCGACCCGGGCCCGCGCTCGGACAGGTAGGCGTGGTCACAGCCCGCGGTCCACACATGCGAGCGCACCGCCGCCTTCAGGGGCACGGCCGGGGCCCGGCCCGGGGGCGACGCCGACGGCGCCCCGGAGGACGGGACGGACGCCGGGGCCGATCCGTCCGCCGGGGCCGTCGACCCGGCCGGCTCGACCGGTGGCGTCCGGTCCGGCTCCGGTGCGCCCGGCGCAGCCGGTGCCAACGCGACGGGAGGGGTCGCGCCCGGCCCCGTACCGCCGCCCGTGCGCGGCGTGCGGGAGTCGGGACCGGCCGCCGCCAGCAGCGCCACGGCCACCGCGCCGGCCGTCACCCCGGCCGCGGCGACCACGGCCGCCCGCCGCCGGTACCGGACCCGGCGGGCCACCGCTCGCCACCGCCCTCGTCGCGGCGGCAGCCGCCCTCGTCCTGACCGCCTCCACCTCCGCCGCGGCCGCGGCCGCGGCCGCCCCCGGCTTCCTGGCCGGGGCCGACCTTCCGCCGCACGCCACCTCGCCCTGGTACGCGGGCGCGGTCACCAAGGGCCTGCCCGAGTCCGCGCCGTTCTGCCTGGACGGTGTGCTGCCGGCCGCGGGCAGCTGGCACCGCGCCTTCGGCACCGAGTACGACACCGGCGCCGTGCAGGTCTCCGTACGCTCCTCCTCGCCCTCTGCGGCGGCCAGGCTCGCCGGCGCCCTGGAGCGCAAGGTGGCCGCATGCGCCGCCGACTGGCTGCGGACCACCCCGGGCGGCACCGCCTCCTGGCAGGACTACGGCACGCTCCCCGTCGAGGAGGGCGCGCACGTCTACGGGGTCCACACCTCGATGCCCGAGTCCGAGCCCGGGGTGCACCTGTTCGGAATCGGGCGCGACGGCTCCACCGTGACCGTCGTGCAGTGGGGCGAGATGGGCGGCCTGTCCCACGCGCCGGTCGCCGGCTTCAAGAAGACGACCACCAGGGCTGTGAACAAGCTCAACCCGTAGCCGCCGACCGGAGTGGGACCATGGACGGAGAGGCGATGTCCATGCGTTCCGGAAATGAGCCGGTGACCGCGCGCAGTCCACTGCGGCTGCGGTTCTGGCTGGGTGTCTGGGGGCTCGTCTGGGCCGCCGCCGGCACGGTCGTGTTCTCGCTGGTGGGCCGCTCGGGATGGGCGGCCGCCTGCGGGGTGCTCGCCGTGGTCGTGGCCGTGGACCTGTTCATGATCGTGCGCCACCTGCACCAGGGGCCGCACTACCAGCCCGGCCCGGACGTCCCTCCGTACGAACCGCCCCGCGGCCGGTGAGTCAGGCGGAGTCGGCCGAGTCTGCGGAGTCGCCCGCGGCCGGGCCCTCGAAGCGGGCCGCCGCCAGGTACTCGGGCTGCGGGTCGAGGGCCGCGGCGAGGCGGAAGTGCTTGCGCGCCTGCTCCGGCCGGCCCGCCCGCTGGAACGTCCGGGCCAGCGCGAAGTGGGCGAAGGCGTTGTCCGGCTCCCGCTCCAGCACGAGCTCGAACTCCAGCTCCGCCGGACGCAGTTGCGCCGCGGCGAAGAAGGCCCGGGCGCGCAGCAGCCGGGCCGCCGTGTTCTCCGGGTGCGCGGCTATCACCGAGTCGAGCAGCTTGACCGCACCGCGGGGGTCGCGGGCGGCGAGCAGGTGCTCGGCGGCCCGGTAGTCGATGACGTGGGTTTCCGGGCTGGACGGCGTGGGGCGCGTGGTTTCGGACACGGTCGAAATCCTTCCCTCTACGGGCGCGTTCAACGCCCCCGCCCCACCCGCTATTCCATGCACACGGCCATGCACACAACCATGCACACGTCAGGCAGTCCCGCGCGACGCCCGCTCCACGAGCTCTTCCCACACCTTGCGCACCTGCGGCTCGAGCGCCTCCAGCGGCCCGTCGTTGTCGATCACGAGGGTCGCCACCGCGAGCCGCTGCTCCCGTGTGGCCTGCGCGGCCATCCGGGCCCGCGCCTCCTCCTCGGCCATCCCGCGCAGCGCGGTCAGCCGCGCCAGCTGGGTCCGCGGAGCCGCGTCCACCACGACGACCAGGTCGTAGAGGGGCGCCAGGCCGTTCTCCGCGAGCAGCGGGACGTCGTGCACCACGATCGCGTCGGCCCCCGCGGCCGCTTCCAGCTCGGCCGACCGCGCCCCCACCAGCGGGTGCACGATCGAGTTGAGCGTCTGGAGCTTCGCCGGGTCCGCGAACACGATGGACCCCAGCTTCGGCCGGTCCAGCGTCCCCTCCACGGTCAGCACCGACTCCCCGAAGGCCGCCACGACGGCCGCGAGCCCCGGCGTACCGGGCTCCACGACCTCGCGTGCGATCCGATCGGCGTCGACGACGATCGCCCCGTACCCCGCCAGCAGTCGCGAGACCTCGCTCTTGCCGGCACCGATTCCGCCCGTCAGGCCTACTTTCAGCATGCCCCGCAGCATAGGGGGCCCCGCCCGTACGTCAGTTCTCACCCTCGCGCTCCGCGAGGAACCGCTCGAACTCACGGCCGAGCTCGTCCGCCGACGGCAGCTCCGCCGGCTCGGCGATCATGTTGCCCCGGGTCTCGGCCCCGGCGGCCGCGTCGTACTGGTGCTCCAGCCCCTGCACCAGGCTGACCAGCTCCTCGTCGCCCTCGCGGATCTGCCGGTCGATCTCCGTCTGCGTACGGTGCGCCTCGGTGCGCAGCGCGTGCGCCACGGCCGGCAGCACCAGCCCGGTCGCCGCCGTGATCGCCTCCAGCACCGTCAGCGCGGCGTCCGGGTACGGGGACCGCGCGACGTAGTGCGGTACGTGGGCGGCGACACCCAGGACGTCGTGCCCGGCCTGGCCCAGGCGGAACTCGACCAGGGACTCCGCACTGCCCGGCACCTGCGCCTCGTCGAAGGGGCTGCGGTGGCCCGGCATGAGGTCGGTCCGGTTGCCGTGCGGGGTGATGCCCACGGGGCGGGTGTGCGGGACGCCCATGGGGATGCCGTGGAAGTTGACGGAGAGGCGGACGCCGAGGCGCTCGACGATCTGCCGGACGGCGACGGCGAAGCGCTCCCACTCCACGTCCGGCTCCGGGCCGGACAGCAGCAGGAAGGGGGCTCCGGTGGCGTCCTGGACGAGCCGCACCTCCAGCTTCGGCTCCTCGAACTCCGTCCAGTGGTCGCGCTGGAACGTCAGCAGCGGCCGGCGGGCCCGGTAGTCCACCAGCCGGTCCGCGTCGAACCGGGCGACCACCTGGTGGGGCAGCGTGTCCAGCAGCCGCTCGACGATCTGCTCCCCGGCCTCACCCGCGTCGATGTACCCCTCGAAGTGGTACAGCATGACCAGCCCGGCCGAGTCCTGGGCGACTGCCAGGTCGGCCACCGCCAGGCCGTTGGCATCCCATTCGTACAAACCCTGTGGATCAAGCACCGTCACCACTCCTCCTCGCCTCGTTCTCAGCCAAGAACGTCCAAGGCGGCCCCGCCATTCCCCAGTTGGCCGCATTCACAGGAACGCAATGGATCACAGGGCGGGGAGAGGGACCGGACGGTGCACGTGAAACGCGGTAAGGCCCGCCCCCCGAAGGGGACGGGCCTTACCGTTCAACGCAGTTCAGCTCTGCTCACACCGGAGTGTGATGCGCGCTGCGATCAGCTCTGGCCGCCGGCCAGCTTCTCGCGGAGCGCGGCCAGGGCCTCGTCCGACGCCAGGGCGCCGGAGGTCTCGTCCGACTCCGAGGAGTACGAACCACCCGAGATGCCCGCACCGGCGTTGCCACCAGTGGCGGCCGGGGCGGCAGCGCCCTCGGCAGCAGCGGCCTCGTCGGCCTCGCGGCTCTTGATGACCTGGGCCTGGTGCTGCTCGAAGCGCTGCTGCGCCTCGGCGTACTGGGTCTCCCAGGCCTCGCGCTGCTTGTCGAAGCCCTCGAGCCAGTCGTTGGTCTCGGGGTCGAAGCCCTCGGGGTAGATGTAGTTGCCCTGGTCGTCGTACGACGCGGCCATGCCGTACAGGGTCGGGTCGAACTCGACCGACGCCGGGTCGGCACCGAAGGACTCGTTGGCCTGCTTCAGCGACAGCGAGATCCGGCGACGCTCAAGGTCGATGTCGATGACCTTGACGAAGATCTCGTCGTTGACCTGGACGACCTGCTCCGGGATCTCCACGTGGCGCTCGGCCAGCTCGGAGATGTGGACCAGACCCTCGATGCCCTCGTCCACGCGGACGAACGCACCGAACGGAACCAGCTTGGTGACCTTACCCGGGACGACCTGACCGATCTGGTGGGTCCGGGCGAACTGCTGCCACGGGTCTTCCTGCGTCGCCTTCAGCGACAGGGAGACACGCTCGCGGTCCATGTCCACGTCGAGAACCTCGACGGTGACCTCCTGGCCGACCTCGACAACCTCGGACGGGTGGTCGATGTGCTTCCAGGACAGCTCGGAGACGTGCACGAGACCGTCGACGCCGCCCAGGTCCACGAAGGCACCGAAGTTGACGATCGAGGAAACGACGCCGGAGCGGACCTGACCCTTCTGCAGGGTGGTGAGGAACGTCTGGCGCACCTCGGACTGGGTCTGCTCGAGCCAGGCGCGGCGGGACAGGACCACGTTGTTGCGGTTCTTGTCCAGCTCGATGATCTTCGCCTCGAGCTCCTTGCCCACGTAGGGCTGGAGGTCGCGGACGCGACGCATCTCGACGAGAGAGGCCGGCAGGAAGCCGCGGAGGCCGATGTCGAGGATGAGACCACCCTTGACGACCTCGATGACGGTACCGGTGACGATGCCGTCTTCTTCCTTGATCTTCTCGATGGTGCCCCAGGCACGCTCGTACTGAGCGCGCTTCTTCGAGAGGATCAGGCGGCCTTCCTTGTCCTCCTTCTGGAGAACCAGGGCCTCGATCTCGTCGCCGACCTTGACGACCTCGTTCGGGTCGACATCGTGCTTGATCGAGAGCTCGCGGCTCGGGATGACGCCTTCGGTCTTGTAACCGATGTCGAGGAGAACCTCGTCCCGGTCAACCTTGACGATGACGCCATCGACGATGTCGCCATCGTTGAAGTACTTGATCGTCTCGTCGATCGCCGCGAGGAATGCGTCCGCGTCGCCGATGTCGTTGACCGCAACCTGCGGGGTGGTGGCGGTGGTCTCGGTGCTGCTCGTCATGTGGGAAAGGGCTCCGGTTACGGACAGAAAGTCGTAGGTACTGCTACGCCGGGAGCCCTTATCGGCATCTGCCGAAGCCGGACAGCCAAGGAGACCCCCGTTCCGCAGATGCGGAGGGGCCTCGAAAACCGAGGGGACCTCAACAAATACAAGCGCAGCCTGCTAGGTCTGAGGAGCACAGGCTCGCAGCGCAACTTGTAGCATACGGGGGCAGCCGGACAGGGTCAATGCGCGAAGGCGCACAGCCCGGGCGGATCACCGCACAACCGGCACAATTCATGGGCGGGAAGCCCTTCCTGGCGCTTCCTGCCACATTCAGAAGACATTCGCAGACTACGACGACGGGCCCCATGAACCAAGAGGACTACGCCTCCGAAGAAGCGGAAGAAGCGTACGAAGCCGTTTCGGGCTCCGGTGAGGACGCCGAGGCCACCCGGCGTGACGCGGGGGAAGCGGAGAGCAGCCGCGCCAGCCGCAGCTGGTGGGACCGCAACGCCGACGAGTACCAGAGCGACCACGGCGCCTTCCTCGGCGACGACCGCTTCGTCTGGGGACCCGAGGGGCTGGACGAGGCGCAGGCGGCCCTCCTCGGCCCCGCCGCGTCCCTCCGGGGCAAGGACATCCTGGAGATCGGCGCCGGAGCCGCCCAGTGCGCCCGCTGGCTGGCCGCCCGGGGCGCTCGCCCGGTGGCCCTGGACCTCTCCCACCGCCAGCTCCAGCACGCCCTGCGCATCGGCGACGACGTACCGCTGGTCGAGGCCGACGCCGGACGCCTCCCCTTCCGGGACGCCTCCTTCGACCTGGCCTGCTCCTCCTACGGCGCCGTCCCCTTCGTCGCCGACCCGGTCAACGTCATGCGCGAGGTGCACCGGGTCCTGCGCCCCGGCGGCCGCTGGGTCTTCTCCGTGACCCACCCGATCCGCTGGGCCTTCCCCGACGAGCCCGGGCCCGAGGGGCTGTCCGTCTCCGCCTCCTACTTCGACCGCACCCCTTACGTGGAGCAGGACGGGCAGGGCCGCGCCGTATACGTGGAACACCACCGCACGATCGGCGACCGGGTCCGCGACGTGGTGGCGGGCGGCTTCCGGCTGCTCGACCTGGTCGAACCCGAATGGCCCGCCTGGAACAGCCAGGAGTGGGGCGGCTGGTCCCCGCTGCGCGGCAACCTGGTCCCGGGCACCGCGATCTTCGTCTGCGAGCGCGGCTGACGTGATCCGGACCGCCGCCCTCGACGCCCTGCCCGTACGGGAGGCCGTGCCCGCGCTCGTCTCGGCGCTGGACGGCCACGGCACGGCCGTGCTCTGCGCCCCGCCCGGCACCGGCAAGACCACTCTGGTCCCACTGGTCCTGGCCGGGCTGGTGGGCGGCGGGCCGCGGCGCCGGGTGGTCGTGGCCGAGCCCCGGCGGATCGCCGCCCGCGCCGCCGCGCGGCGGATGGCCTGGCTGCTGGGCGAGCAGGTCGGCGCGGCGGTGGGCTTCACCGTGCGCGGGGAGCGGGTGGCCGGCCCGGACACCGTGGTGGAAGTGGTCACCACCGGAGTGCTCCTCCAGCGCCTCCAGCGCGACCAGGAACTGACCGGGGTCGACGTGGTGATCCTGGACGAGTGCCACGAGCGGCACCTGGACGCCGACACGGTCGCCGCCTTCCTCCTCGACGTACGGGAGACCCTGCGCCCGGAGCTGCGGCTGGTGGCGGCCTCGGCGACCACGGACTCCGCCGGCTGGGCCCGCGTTCTCGACCGGGGGGTCCTCGGCGGCGCGCCGGTGGTGGAGGCCGCGGGCGTCTCGTACCCGGTGGAGACGGTGTGGGCGCCGCCGGCCCGGCCGGTGCGGCCCCCGCACGGGATGCGGGTGGATCCGGCGCAGCTGGCGCACGTGGCCTCGGTGGTGCGGCGGGCGCTGGGCGAGCGCGACGGCGACGTGCTGTGCTTCCTGCCCGGCGTCGGCGAGATCGCCCGGGTCGCCGGGCAGCTGGGCGCGGTGGACGCCGAGGTCCTCCAGATCCACGGCCGGGCCCCGGCGGCCGTCCAGGACGCGGTGCTCTCCGTGGCGCGGCACCGCAGGGTGATCCTGTCCACCGCCGTGGCGGAGTCGAGCCTGACCGTCCCCGGGGTGCGCGTGGTGGTCGACTCCGGGCTGGCCCGCGAGCCGCGGGTGGACCACGCCCGGGGGCTGGGCGCGCTGGCGACCGTACGGGCGTCGCGCGCGGCCGGGCGCCAGCGCGCGGGCCGGGCCGGGCGTGAGGCGCCGGGCACGGTCTACCGCTGCTGGGCCGAGGCGGAGGACGGCCGCCTGGCCGCGTTCCCCTCGCCGGAGATACGGATCGCCGACCTGGCGCAGTTCGCACTGCAGGCCGCGTGCTGGGGCGACCCGGACGCGACCGGGCTGGCGCTGCTGGACCCGCCGCCGGCCGGGGCCATGGCCGCGGCGAGGGAGGTGCTGGTGGCCGTCGGCGCGGTGTCCCCGGCCGGCGCGGTCACCGCGCGCGGGCAGCGGATGGCCCGGCTCGGACTGCACCCGCGGCTCGCCCGCGCCCTGCTGGACGGCTCCGCCGCGATCGGTGCCCGCCGGGCGGCGGAGGTGGTGGCCCTCATCGGCGAGGAGCCGCCGCGGGAGTACGGGGACGATCTGGCCGGCGCCTGGCGGCGGGCCCGCGCGGGCGGCGACGCGTACGCGGCCCGCTGGCGCACGGAGACCCGCCGCCTGGAACGCGCGGCGGGCACCACTGCCGGGACCGCATTTTCAGCCCCTCCGGCGCGTGAGGAGCGGGGTCCGGGGCGGAGCCCCGGCAGCGGCGCCGCACCTGACGACGGCGCCGCCGGGCTGATCGCGGCGCTGGCGTTCCCCGAGCGGGTGGCGAAGGCCAAGGGCGACGGGGCCTTCCTCATGGCCAACGGCACCGCGGCCGAGCTCGGCGACGGCTCGCACCTGCGCAGCGCGCCCTGGCTGGCCGTCGCCGTCGCCGACAGGCCCCCGCATTCCGCGTCCGCCCGCGTCCGCCTCGGCGCCGTCCTCGACGAGGACACCGCCCGGGACGCCGCCGCGCACCTGCTCACCGACGGCGAGGAGGTCCACTGGGAGGACGGCGATCTCGTCGCCCGGGCCGCGCACCGCCTCGGGGCGATCGAGCTGGCCGTACGCCCCCTGCGCACCCCCGACCCGACGCTCGTCCGGGCCGCCCTCCTCGACGGGCTGCGCACCGAGGGCCTCGGCCTGCTGCGCTGGTCCCCGGACGCGCTGACGCTCCGGGCCCGCCTCGGGTTCCTGCACCGGACCCTCGGCGGCGCGTGGCCCGACGTCGCCGACGACCGGGCCCTGCTGGAGCGCGCCGACGACTGGCTGGAGCCCGAGCTGTCGCGGGCCCGGCGCCGCGCCGACCTGGGGCGGATCGATGCCGCGCAGGCCCTGAACCGGCTGCTGCCGTGGGCCACCGGGGAGGCCGTTCGGCTGGACGAGCTGGCTCCGGAGCGCCTGGAGGTGCCCAGTGGCTCCCGGATCCGGCTCGACTACTCCGCCGAGCACGGCCAGCCGGTCCTCGCGGTGAAACTGCAGGAGCTGTTCGGGCTGGCCGAGACCCCGCGGGTGGCGGGCGTACCGGTGCTGGTGCACCTGCTGTCGCCGGCCGGCCGGCCCGCCGCCGTCACCGCCGACCTGGCTTCCTTCTGGCAGGGCGGCTACCGGGCCGTCCGCGCGGAGCTGCGCGGACGCTACCCCAAGCACCCCTGGCCGGAGGATCCGGCCACCGCCGCGCCCACCCGGCACACCAACGCCCGTCTCAGGCGCTGACCTCCGCCTCCGGCAGGGGTTCGGCCCTCCCGCGGCGGCCTCGGGCCTCCAGCCACAGCGCCGGACCGAGCAGGACGAGCCCCGCGGCTCCCAGGCCGATCGGTGCGTAGGTGTGCAGGGCGAGGACCTTCGTACGGTTCGACTTGACGAGGTCGACCGTGTAGTCGGAGTAGTCCTCGCGCAAGGTGACGTGTCCGGCGAAGGCGGTGAGCTTGCCGTCGGGGCCGCCGGCGGCGATGCCGCCGCGCATCTCCTGCTGGATGTCCTGCTCGGCATTGACGGGCGCCCCGGTCACCGGGTCGACCCAGAACTTCGCCTTGGCCGTGTACCAGAGGGTGGTGCCGGTGGCCGCCTCGATCGTCGACGGGTCGATGCCCTCGATCGGCATCTTCTTGGGCATGGGGACCTTGGTCCAGGGGACGGTCTGCTCGAAGTAGTAGACGTCCATGCCCTTGAACGTCCGCGGCCCGACGTAGTGGATGGGCGAGGAGGTACGGGTCTGCGCGTCGAAGTAGAGGTAGTCGCGCGGCTCGGTGAAGAAGGGCCACTTGAACTCGATGCCCTCGCGCTTGACCGGGTCCCCGTCGACCATCTCCCCGGTGGCGTGGACCGGGTCCTGGGTGTGCGCGTCGAAGATGTAGCGCTCGGGGATCTGGGAGACCATCCTGCCGTCCGGGCCGATGATGTAGGACAGCGTGTCCCAGACGACGACGTCCTTGCCCGCGCCGGCCTCTATCTCCTCGGCCGCCTCCACGTTGCCCTTGAGGGTCTGGACGATGGTGACCTTGTCGACCTTCTTGGGCTGCATGCCGCCGGTGTAGTCGAGGAGCGTCGCGTCCTTCGCCTCAAGGACCATCTCCTGGTACTGGTTCGGGGGGATCTTGGCGAGGCGGGGGTACGCGTACCAGCGCAGCAGGGGTGCCAGGGCGGCGAGGAACACGGCGAGGGCGAGCAGGACGAGGCTGGCGGTACGTCTCAAGGCCGGGCCTCCTCTACTGTCCGGGCGCGCTGGGCGCGGTGGTGAGCAGGGGCTTGGGCGAGGTCTTGCCGTCGGGCGCCCCGAGCGCCGTGATGGCGAACACGAGGGCCAGCGCGGCGGCAAGCCCGATGGCGGCGGCGAAGAATGCGCGCATGCCGGGCCTCCGGAATCTGATAGGGCGTCAGGGCGGAGGCACCGTAGCAACGCGGGCGCGAGATGAGAACCGTTCAGGCCATGGATCACGACCGGGCCGACCGGGGAGCCGTCGACCACCCCACCGCTCCCCGCGGGGAGGCCCGGATCCCAGGCGGCACCGCCCGGCCCGGCGCACACCGGTCTCCGCCGTCGGCCTGCCGTGCACGTGTCGCGCACGGCAGGCCGACGACCCCGTGGAACACTGACCGCCAACACTTAGGGTGATCAAATGATTACTCATGGCGATCGGAGAATGAAATGCGCAGACGCCGACTCACGACCGTGGCCTTGGCCGTGCCGGTCGCAGCTGTGCTCGGTCTCGGCAGCCCGGCGGGGGCGACCTCCTTGGCGGCCATCCCGTGCGACGTGACTGCTCTCAACAACGCGATCATCGCCGCGAACAACAACACCGGACCGCACACCATCCGGCTCGCGCCCAAATGCGTCTACAACGTCCTCGCTCCGGCGTCGACCGGTGCCCTCGGCGCCAACGCCCTGCCCCGGATCACAGGAACCGTCACGCTGCTGGGCAACAAGACCACCATCCGACGGGACCCCGACGCGGCCGACGGCTTCCGCATCGCGGAGATCAACGGCCCCAACGGACGCCTGACCGTCGAGGGCGTCACCGCGACCGGTGGCGGCTATCTCGAATACGCCGGCACCTACCTGCCCACGGACGGAGCGACGCTCATCCTCCGGCGCAGCACCGTGACCAACAGCACGGCGAACCAGGGCGGCGCCATCTTCGTCAACCAGGGCAGCACCCTCGAAATCCACGACAGCGTCCTGCGGAACAGTGCGGCCCTGCGAGGGGGCGCCATCTACAACGGACCGGCCAGCACCACCCTGCTGCAGAGGACCGCAGTGGTGGGGAACCAGGCCACGGAGCTGGGGGGCGGCATCTTCACCGCCGGGGCCGCCTTGACCATCAAGAACTCGCGCATCGGCGGCAACCGCGCCTTCCAGCAGGGCGGCGGAATCTACAACGACCGGTCTCCGATGGACATCAGGTCGACGACCATCGCCGACAACCGAGCGGGCCTCACGGGTGGCGGTATCGCCAATGACGGCACCACCACGCTGACGAACTCACGGGTGCGGCAGAACGTCGCGCTCAACGGCGGCGGCGTCTGGCAAGGACCTTCCTCCAGTGTCCTGACCCTCGCCAACAGCCGGGTCACCGACAACACGCCCAACAACTGCCGGCCTGTCGGGTCGGTTCCCGGCTGCACGAACTGACCCCGGCTCGACCCGCGGCCACGGGACGTCAGCCTCGGCTACGGGTTTCCCCCGGGGTCGGCCGGGGCGCCGCCGGGGTGGAGGACGGGGACGGCGCGGGCCTCGACGTGCGTGACGGGCTCGGCGTCGGGGTCGGTACCGCGGTGGGCGTCGGGGTCGGCGTGGGAGTCGGCGTCGGGGTGGGCGTCGGGGTGGGCGTCGGGGTGGGAGTAGGCGTAGGCGTCGGCGTGGGAGTCGGCGTCGGCGTAGGCGTCGGCGTGGGAGTAGGCGTCGGCTTCGGGTCCGGCGTGGGAGTGGGCGTCGGCTTGGGCAGCGTCGGGCTCGGCTTCGGCCCCGGCGTGGAGGGCTCGGGCGTACCCGTACCGGCCCGGTCCGGGATCTCGTGCGTCCCCTTCAGGTAGTACGTGAACCAGGACCGCACCGTACGCAGGTACTCCGTGGACCGGTTGTAGGACAGCACCGCCCGGTCCAGGTCCGCGTCCACCCGCAGGTCCCGGGTCCCCGCGCACAGGTACCGGCCGGCCGCCAGGGCCGCGTCGTGCACGTTGTTCGGGTTGCGCCGGCCGTCGCCGTCCGCGTCCTGGCCCCACGACGCCCACGTGGAGGGAATGAACTGCATCGGCCCGACCGCCCGGTCGTAGCGCACGTCCCCGTCGTAGGCCCCGCCGTCCGTGTCCGAGATGTTCGCGAAGCCGTTGCCGTCGAGCGCGGGCCCCAGGATGGGCCGCAACGTGGTCCCGGCCGCGTCGACCTGCCCGCCGCGCGCCTGCCCCGACTCCACCTTGCCGATCGCCGCGAGGAGTTGCCAGCGCAGTCCGCAGCCGGGGTCGCTGCGCCCCACCGTCTTCTCCGCGCCCAGGTAGGCCGCGAGCACGCTCGCCGGTATCCCCTGAGCCCCTTCCGCGGGCCCGGTCACGACCGACGCGGGCTCGGCCCGCGACCCCGTCGGCGCCTGCGGCTGCGCCGGCTGCCCCTCCTCCGGCAGCAGCACACCCGGCGGCTGCGGGCTCGTCAGTGGCGGGAGTTCGGTGAGGTAGGCGGCGTCGCCGCCTGCCGTGTCCGCCGCCGGCGGCTGCTGCGCGGCGCCCTCCCCGGCGGCGGAGAGCCGGTCGGTGCTCCCTCCCGCCGGGCCCTGGGACGCGGTCAGCGCGGCGACCACCAGAGCGGAGACCAGGGCGGCTGTCGTACCCCTGCGCAGCCTGCGTCCGATTATTCGAGCCGACATGAGCCGGACCCCTCCCCCTCGACGTCCGCGTGACCCTACGTCAGCTCCCTGCACACCGCACGCAAGGTCACCCGGAATTCACCACATCACCACGTCCCCGGGCAGGTCACGCATACTGTCTGGACCCTTCGGGAGCATTGGCCCGAAGTAAGCAACGTCCGCAGGGACATCGAGGAGAGGCGCCATGCCGTTCACTCTCAGCCACGCGGCCGCCGTGCTTCCGGCCATCCGTCGGACCGGGCGTGCGCGGGGACCCCTTGTCGCCTCGGCCCTCGTCCTCGGGTCGTTCGCGCCGGACACCTTCTACTTCACGGACGCGATCGTCGAGGGCGTCATGGCCTACGGGGCCTTCACGCACTCGCCGGCGGGTGTCTTCACGCTGGACGCCGTGCTGACCGCCGTCCTGGTGGGTTTCTGGCTCCTGTTGCGCGACCCGCTGATCGCGCTCCTGCCGCACGGCCGGCGGGGCAGGGTCCACGCCTTCGTACGGGGTGAGGAGTGGCGGGAGCGGCCCCGGCCGGCCGTGCTCGCTGCCTGGTTCTACGTATCGGCGGTCGTCGGTTCCCTCACCCACGTGGGGTGGGACAGCTTCACGCACATGGACCGGTGGGGGACGAACGCGCTGCCCTGGCTCGGCGAGCCGATCGCCTTCGGTTTCCCGCCCTACACCTTCCTCCAGTACGGCACTTCGGCCGTCGCCGCATGTGCCCTGCTCTGGTTCACGGTGACCGCCCTGCGCCGGCTTCCGGACCTCCCGGCCCCCGCGTCCGTACCGGTGCTCTCCCGCGGGGAGCTCCGGGGTGCGCTCGCCCTGCTCGTGGTGTGCGTGGCGGCCGGCGCCACCCGGCGCGTGTTCCGATTCTTCGACTTCTTCGACCGGATCCGTACGCCGCTCGACATCATCCCGACCATCTGCTTCGGTGCGGGCGGCGGCCTGGCCGTGGCGCTGCTGCTCTACGGGGTCCTCGTCCGGCTCCGGCACCGCCACGACCGGAGCGGGCTCCCCGCGGACGAGGAAACGCGGACGCCCGTCCCCACCGCCTGAGCGGCGGGGACGGGCGCCGGTCCTGCCGTACGGGGATCAGTGCGCGGCGGACTCCCAGTCCGGGCCGACGCCCACCGACACGTCCAGCGCGGCCCGCAGCTCGACAGCGGCGCCCATCTCGCGCCGCACCAGCTCCTCGACCTGCTCGCGCTCGCCCGGGGCGATCTCCAGCACGATTTCGTCGTGGACCTGGAGCAGCATGCGCGAGCGCAGGCCGGCCTCGGCGGTCGCCTGGTCCACGCGCAGCATCGCGACCTTGACGATGTCGGCGGCGGTGCCCTGGATCGGGGCGTTGAGCGCCATCCGCTCGGCGGCCTCGCGGCGCTGGCGGTTGTCGCTGTTGAGGTCGGGCAGGTACCGGCGGCGGCCGAAGATCGTCGCCGTGTATCCGGTGGCACGGGCCTCGTCGACGACCCGGCCGAGGTAGTCGCGCACCCCGCCGAACCGCTCGAAGAAGGTCTCCATCAGGCCGCGCGCCTCGGCGGGCTCGATGTTCAGCTGCTGGGCGAGACCGAAGGCGGAGAGCCCGTAGGCCAGCCCGTACGACATGGCCTTGATCTTGCGGCGCATCTCGGCGTCGACCGCGGACCGCTCCACCCCGAACACCTGCGAGGCGACGGTGGTGTGCAGGTCCTCGCCGGTCGCGAAGGCCTCGATCAGGCCCTCGTCCTCGGAGAGGTGGGCCATGACGCGCAGCTCGATCTGGCTGTAGTCGGCCGTCATCAGGGACTCGAAGCCCTCGCCGACGACGAAGCCGCGGCGGATGGCGCGGCCCTCGTCGGTGCGCACCGGCACGTTCTGCAGGTTGGGGTCGGTGGAGGACAGCCGGCCGGTCGCGGCGACGGTCTGGCTGAAGCTGGTGTGCACCCGGCCGTCCGCGGCGATGGTCTTCACCAGGCCCTCGACGGTGACGCGCAGCTTGGCCTGCTCCCGGTGCCGGAGCATGATCACCGGGAGTTCGTGGTCGGTCTGCGTGGCCAGCCAGGCCAGCGCGTCCGCGTCCGTGGTGTAGCCGGTCTTGGTCTTCTTCGTCTTCGGCAGGTCCAGCTCGCCGAAGAAGACCTCCTGGAGCTGCTTGGGCGAGCCGAGGTTGAACTCGTGGCCGACGGCGGCGTGCGCCTCCTTGACGGCCTGCTGCACGGCTCCCGCGAACTGCTGCTCCATGGCCTCCAGATGGTCGCGGTCGGCGGCGATGCCGGCCCGCTCCATCCGGGCGAGGAGCTCGGAGGTGGGCAGCTCCATGTCGTGGAGCAGCTCCGCGGCGCCCACCTCGGCAAGCTTGTCCGTGAAGGCGTCGCCCAGGTCCAGGACGGCGCGGGCCTGCGCCATCAGGGCCTCGGCCTCGGCGGTCTCGTCGGCGCCGAAGGCCAGCTGGCCGTCGACGGCGGCGGGCGCCAGCTCGCGGTGCAGGTACTCCATGGACAGGGCGTCCAGGGCGAAGGACCGGCGGCCCGGCTTGACCAGGTAGGCGGCGAGCGCGGTGTCCATGGCCACCCCGGCCAGGGTCCAGCCGTGCTCGGGGAAGACCCGCATCAGGCCCTTGGCGTTGTGCACGACCTTCGGCTTCGCCGCGTCGGCCGCCCAGGCCGCGAAGGCCCGCTCGTCCGCCTCGTCCAGCTCGGTGGGCGTGAACCAGGCGGCGGCGCCGCCGGCCGCGGCCAGCGCGATCTCGGTGACACTGCCCTGGCCGAGCGCCCAGGTGTCGACAGTCGCGATGCCCAGCGGCCCGCCCGTGTGGCTCTCCAGCCACGGCGCCAGCTCACCGGTGGCCAGTACGGACGCGTCCAGTTCCACCCCGGCCGCGGGAGCCGGGGCCTCCTCCACCGCAGCGCCCGGGTCCACGGCGAGCAGCCGCTCGCGCAGCGAGGCGTTGCGGATCTCCAGGACGTCCAGCACGCCGAGCATGGCGGTCCGGTCGTAGGGGGCGCGGACCAGGTCGGCGGGGCCCTTGGGCAGCTCCACGTCCTTGACCATCTCGGTCAGGACCCGGTTGAGCTTGACGGCCTCCAGGTGGTCCCGGAAGTTCTGCCCGGCCTTGCCCTTGACCTCCTCGGCGCGTTCGACGAGCTCGGCGAACGACCCGAACTGGGTGATCCACTTGGCTGCGGTCTTCTCGCCGACGCCCGGGATGCCCGGCAGGTTGTCGGACGGGTCGCCGCGCAGCGCCGCGAAGTCCGGGTACTGCTGCGGGGTGAGGCCGTACTTCTCCTCGACCTTCTCCGGGGTGAACCGGGTGAGCTCGGAGACGCCCTTGGTCGGGTAGAGCACGGTGGTGTGCGCGGAGACGAGCTGGAAGGAGTCCCGGTCGCCGGTGACGATCAGCACGTCGAAGCCGGCCGCCTCGGCCTGCGTCGCGAGCGTCGCGATCACGTCGTCGGCCTCGAAGCCGTCGACCGCGAACCGCGGCACGTGCATCGTGTCGAGCAGCTCGCCGATCAGCTCGACCTGCCCCTTGAACTCATCGGGGGTCTTGGAGCGGTTCGCCTTGTACTCGGGGAACTCCGTCGAACGCCACGTCTTGCGGGAGACGTCGAACGCCACGGCGAAATGCGTGGGGGCCTCGTCGCGCAGCGTGTTCGCCAGCATCGACGCGAAACCGTAGATTGCGTTGGTCGGCTGCCCCGTCGCGGTCGTGAAATTCTCCGCTGGCAGCGCGAAGAACGCCCGGTACGCCAGGGAGTGCCCGTCCATGAGCATCAGGCGGGGACGGTCCGCTGCGGGCGGCTGGTCGGTCTTCTTCGCTGATGAATCTGCCACGCCCCGATCCTAGGGCTCCCCACCGACAATCCCGGCGCGCGCGGTCTCCCCCGGCGCACCCGCCCCACCGGACGCCCCCGGCGCACCCGACCGGAGAGCGGTGAGCACCGGACCGCCCTCCCCTCTTTCCGTGTGCCGTGCAAGGATCGAAGGGCGCGGCCATACGTGCTGCATCCGTACACACGCTCGAAGGGGAGCGCGATGGCGACCAAGCCGCCCACAGGCGATCCGGTACAAGACGCACCGCAGGTCACGCCGCCCAAGCACGCGGCCGCCGGCCTTCCGGCGATCGGGCACACCCTGAGGATCGCCCAGCAGCAGATGGGCCTGGCCCGCACCGCCCGCACCCTGCTCAAGGTGAACCAGAAGGACGGCTTCGACTGCCCGGGCTGCGCCTGGCCCGAGGGCGACAAGCGGCACACGGCCGAATTCTGCGAGAACGGCGCCAAGGCCGTCGCGGAGGAGGCCACGCTGCGCCGGGTCACCCCCGAGTTCTTCGCCGCGCACCCCCTCGCCGACCTGGCGACCCGTTCCGGGTACTGGCTGGGCCAGCAGGGCCGCATCACACAGCCCATGCTCCTGGAGCGCGGAGCTCAGCCCGACGGCGGCGACCGGTACGAGCCGGTCAGCTGGGAGAAGGCCTTCGCGGTCATCGCCGAGGAGCTGACCGCCCTCGACTCCCCCGACGAGGCCCTCTTCTACACCTCGGGCCGCACCAGCAACGAGGCCGCGTTCCTCTTCCAGCTCTTCGCCCGCGAGTTCGGCACCAACAACCTGCCCGACTGCTCGAACATGTGCCACGAGTCCTCGGGCTCCGCACTGACCGAGACCATCGGCATCGGCAAGGGCAGCGTCTCCCTCGAGGACCTCCACCAGGCCGACCTGATCATCGTCGCCGGGCAGAACCCGGGCACGAACCATCCGCGCATGCTCTCCGCCCTGGAGAAGGCCAAGACCGCCGGCGCGCGGATCATCTCCGTCAACCCGCTGCCCGAGGCCGGGACGGAGCGGTTCAAGAACCCGCAGACCCCGATCGGCATGTTCAAGGGCACCGCCCTGACCGACCTCTTCCTGCAGATCCGCATCGGCGGCGACCAGGCCCTCTTCCGCCTCCTGAACAAGCTCGTCATGGAGACGGACGGCGCCACCGACGCGGCCTTCATCCGCGAGCACACCCACGGCTACGAGGACCTCGCGGCCGCCGCGAAGGACACCGACTGGGACGAGACCCTCACCGCGACGGGCCTGACCCGCCCCGAGATCGAGCAGGCCCTGGCCATGGTCCTGGCCTCGGAGCGCACCATCGTCTGCTGGGCCATGGGCCTCACCCAGCACAAGCACGCCGTCGCCACCATCCGCGAGGTCGTCAACCTCCTCCTGCTGCGCGGCAACATAGGCCGCCCCGGCGCCGGCGTCTGCCCCGTCCGCGGCCACTCCAACGTGCAGGGCGACCGCACCATGGGGATCTTCGAACGCCCCGCGCCCGCCTTCCTCGACTCCCTCGACAAGGAATTCGGCATCACCTCGCCCCGCGGGCACGGCTACGACGTGGTCCGCTCCATCCAGGCCCTGCGCGACGGCAAGGCCAAGGTCCTCTTCGCGATGGGCGGCAACTTCGTCGGCGCCACCCCCGACACCGAGGTCACCGAGGCCGCGATCCGCACGGCCGCCCTGACCGTGCACGTCTCCACCAAGCTCAACCGCTCCCACGCGGTCACCGGCCGGCGGGCCCTGATCCTGCCCACCCTCGGCCGCACCGACAAGGACGTGCAGGAGAGCGGCAAGCAGTTCGTGACCGTCGAGGACTCCATGGGCATGGTCCACTCCTCTCGCGGCAACCTCGCCCCGGCCTCCCCGCACCTGCTGTCCGAGCCCGCGATCGTGGCCCGGATGGCCCGCGCCGTCCTCGGCGGGGCCTCCGCCACCCCGTGGGAGGAGTTCGAGCGGGACTACGCATCGATCCGCGAGCGGATCTCCCGCGTGATCCCCGGCTTCGAGGACTTCAACGCCAAGGTGGCCCGCCCCGGCGGCTTCCAGCTCCCGCACGCCCCGCGCGACGAGCGCCGCTTCCCGACGAAGACCGGCAAGGCCAATTTCACCGCCGCCCCCGTGGAGTACCCGCGGGTCCCGGCGGGGCGGCTGCTCCTGCAGACCCTGCGCAGCCACGACCAGTACAACACCACGATCTACGGCCTCGACGACCGCTACCGCGGCATCACCGGCGGCCGCCGCGTCGTCATGGTCAACCCCGCGGACGCGGCCGAGCTGGGCCTGGCCGACGGCGCGTACACGGATCTGGTGAGCGAGTGGAAGGACGGCGTGGAGCGGCGGGCTCCCGGCTTCCGCGTCGTGTACTACCCGACGGCCCGCGGCTGCGCGGCCGCGTACTACCCGGAAACCAATGTGCTGGTGCCGCTGGACTCGACCGCGGACGTCAGCAACACCCCGGCCAGCAAGTCCGTCGTCGTGCGCTTCGAACCGGCCTGATAGAACGACCTCAGGACAAGAAGGTTAACGAGCGTTGACGAACGGAGCCTGACCATGGGCGAGCAGCACGCAGTGAAGTTCCCGCAGGAGGTGCTCGACGAGTACGCGGCCCTGGGCATCGACCTGCCCACGCTGTTCTCGGCGGGACACCTCGGCGAGCGGATGGACATCCGCATCCTGGAGGCCTCGGCCGACCGCGTCGTCGCCACCATGCCCGTCGAGGGCAACACCCAGCCGTACGGGCTGCTGCACGGCGGGGCCTCGGCCGTGCTGGCCGAGACCCTCGGCTCGGTCGGCGCCATGATGCACGGCGGCATCACCAAGATCGCCGTCGGCGTGGACCTGAACTGCACCCACCACCGGGGCGCCCGCAGCGGCATCGTCACGGGCGTCGCCACCCCCGTGCACCGCGGCCGGACCACCACCACCTTCGAGATCGTCATCACCGACGAGCAGGACAAGCGGATCTGCACCGCCCGCCTGACCTGCCTGCTGCGCGATGTCGACCAGGCCGTCGCGGCCGCCTCCCAGGCCCCCGCACAGGCCTGACCCGGCCGCGCGCGCCCGGCAACCACAGGCCCGGATCCCGTCCCGCGAGGCGGCGGATCCGGGCCTGCGCCGTTATCGGACCGGGCAACGCCCGCAACCGCCCGGAATCCGCCACTCCGCACGCTTCGCGGCAGCAGCTGTTGTGTCACCGATGGTCACCGCCTACCTTCCCCTCATGGGGACCATGCCACGCACGGCCCGGTACGCCGCCCACATCCTCCTCGCGGCGCTCGCCCTGTCCGGATGCCGATCCTCCGCACCACCCTCCGCGGCGGACTCCGGGGCCCCCTCCGCCAGCCCTTCCGGCGAACCCTCCACCACCCCTCCCTCGCCCGTGCGGGTCTGCACGGACCTCGTCTCGTACTGGGCGAAGGAGACCCTCCTGGGCACCAAGCGGTCGGGCCTCGACTGGGAACAGAAGGGCCTGTCGAACGCCCAGTACCTGATCCACGAGGACGCCGTGGCGGCAGGACGGGCCGAGGAGCGAACTGCCGGACGGGACAAGGCACTTGAGTTGATCGACCGGTTCGTCGCGCAGCGCTGCGCCGAACAGGGCGGTGCGACCGCGAGTTCGGAGAACTGGCGTCCGCCGACGTGACCGGCATCACCGCATTCCCGAATGCGGTGTCCGCCTTCCGGTCAGGTGCCCCCGCATCACCGAACCGCAGGTGAGAGGTCATACGCCCACTCGGACAAGATCCACTCGCATGCGAAAGCGAGGGCTTGACCGTCACTGTGCGTCATGCCCATGAGGGCCTTAATCCGCCTTTTCCCTTAAGAAAGACCACCCGGAGGAATCCTTTGGGCACGCGCAGCCACATTCGGCCGAAAATGATCTAAGACAGGTGCATGGAGGCCTCAAGCCCCTTAGAAGAACAGGTGATTCTCAGGATGCGGACACCCACCAAGGTAAGAAAACGTCCGTTTTGTCCACACTCCCGCCACACATTCTTGGCCTTGGCATAACAAGAGCGTCACATCCTCCTTTCCCTGCTCCCCGTGCTCACCACCTCGGGCCTAGAGTCACGGCCAGTCACCGCGCCGCAGGGCGCGAATCAGCACGGCCGTGGACCTCCCAGTGCGGCCCGGCGACCTAACGGCACCTCTCACGAGGCAGCCGCGCCAGGGAAAGGAAGAATCGTGCGACACCGTTCTTTGCTCGTCCTCACCACCGTGATCACCACGGGAGCACTGACCCTCACCGCTTGCGGATCGCGCGACGGAGACTCCAAGGACAACGGCGGCGGCAAGAAGACCGTCGTGGTCATCGGCGTGGACGCCCCGCTCACCGGCTCGCTCTCCGCGCTCGGCCAGGGCATCAAGAACTCCGTGGACCTCGCGGCCAAGACGGCCAACAAGAACAACGAGGTCCCCGGCATCGAGTTCAAGGTCGAGGCCCTCGACGACCAGGCGGTCCCCGCCTCCGGTCAGGCCAACGCCACCAAGCTCGTCGGCAACAAGGACGTCCTCGGCGTCGTCGGCCCGCTGAACTCCGGCGTCGCCCAGCAGATGCAGGGCGTCTTCAACTCCGCCAACCTGGCGCAGGTCTCCCCCGCCAACACCAACCCCGCGCTCAGCCAGGGCGACAACTGGGGCAAGGGCGAGTTCAAGCGCGGCTTCAAGACCTACTTCCGCACCGCCGCCACCGACGTCGTGCAGGGCAAGTTCGCCGCCCAGTACCTCTTCAAGGACGCCGGCAAGAAGAAGGTCTTCATCGTCGACGACAAGCAGACCTACGGCGCCGGCCTCGCCGCGATCTTCGCCGACGAGTTCAAGAAGCTCGGCGGCGAGGTCGTCGGCACCGACCACGTCACCGTGAAGGAGACCGACTTCTCCTCCAGCGCCGACAAGGTCAAGTCCTCCGGCGCCGACTCCGTCTACTTCGGCGGCCAGTACCCCGAGGGCGGCCTGCTCGCCGACCAGATCAAGAAGACCGGCGCCAACATCCCCCTCATGGGCGGCGACGGCATCCAGGACCCCGCCTTCATCAGCGCCTCCGGTGAGGCCAACGAGGGCGACCTCGCCACCTCCATCGGTTACCCGGTCGAGAAGCTGGACACCGCCAAGAAGTTCATCGAGGACTACAAGACCGAGGGCTACAAGGACCCGTACGCCGCCTACGGTGGCTACTCCTACGACGCCGGCTGGGCCGTCATCCAGGCCGTCAAGGCCGTCGCCGCCGCCAACAGCGGCAAGCTGCCCACCGACGCCCGCGCCAAGGTCGTCGAGGCGCTCGGCAAGGTCTCCTTCGAGGGTGTGACCGGCAAGGTCGCCTTCGACGAGTACGGCGACACCACCAACAAGCAGCTCACCGTCTACAAGGTCGAGGGCGGCAAGTGGGTCGACGTCAAGAGCGACACCTTCAACCAGTAAGCCCGTAGTCCCCAGCACCACCCGCAACACCTGAACCATCCGCCGCGCGAGGGCGCAAACAGCGCCCTCGCGCGGAGTCTTATCCGACACGCTCATCGGAGGCCCTGCGGTGCACGAACTGCCGCAACAGCTGGCCAACGGCCTGGCCCTCGGCGCTCTCTATGGTCTCATCGCCATCGGGTACACCATGGTCTACGGCATCGTCCAGCTCATCAACTTCGCCCACGGCGAGATCTTCATGATCGGCGGCTTCGGCGCGCTCACCGCCTACGCCATCCTCCCGACCGGCACCTCCCTGCTGATCGCGATACCCGTCATGATCGTCGGCGGTGCCATCTGCTCCGTCGCCGTGGCATGCGCAGCCGAACGCTTCGCCTACCGCCCCCTGCGCAGCGCCCCCCGGCTCGCACCCCTCATCACCGCAATCGGCCTCTCGATCGCGCTCCAGCAGCTCGTCTGGCAGTTCTACCCGGACGCCAAGAAGGCCGTCAGCTTCCCTGAGTTCAAGGGCGCAGCCTTCAAGATCACCGACAGCCTGGCGATCCAGCGCGCGGACCTCTTCGTCCTCATCCTCGCCCCGCTCTGCATGCTCGCCCTCGGCGTCTTCGTCCAGAAGAGCCGCAGCGGCCGCGCCATGCAGGCCACCGCGCAGGACCCGGACACCGCGAAGCTGATGGGCATCAACACCGACCGCATCATCGTCATGGCCTTCGCCATCGGTGCCGCGTTCGCCGCCGTCGCCGCCGTCGCCTACGGCCTCGACAAGGGCCAGATCAACTTCGAGATGGGCTTCATCCTCGGCCTCAAGGCCTTCACCGCGGCCGTCCTCGGCGGCATCGGCAACATCTACGGAGCCATGGTCGGCGGCGTCGTCCTCGGACTCGCCGAAGCCCTCTCGATCGCCTACATCGAAGAGATCCCCGGCATGTCGCAGCTCGGCGGTGGAGCCTGGTCCAACGTCTGGGCGTTCGTACTCCTCATCGTCGTCCTCCTCGTGCGGCCACAAGGCCTGCTCGGTGAGCGCGTCGCGGATCGGGCGTGAGAACCATGACCACCATCACCACCCCGCAGACCGAAACGGTGAAGCAGGGCCCCGCGCCCACCACGCTCCTGTACGCGGTCATCGGCGGCAGCCTCCTCACCCTCATCAGCGCCTTCCTGGCCTGGACCTGGACCGCCGAATTCCCCGGCGACCTGACCTACTACGGAAGCCCCGCCAGCCTCCAGTTCGTCACCCTCGCCGGAGCCGCCCTCACCCTCGCCTACGCGCTCTCCGCGCTCGGCGTCAAGGGCCTCGGCTGGCTCACCCCCGCCGGCTCCCGCAAGGCCATCTGGTTCCTCGCCCTCGGCAACCTCGCCGCCACCTGGTTCACGGTCCTCTCCATCACCGTGGTCCTCGGCGGCGTCGTCAACCTGGAACCCGGCGCCTACGTCGCCCTCGTCGGCTCGGTCATCCCCGTCCTCGCCGCACACAAGCTCCCGGACGACACCCGCAAGGCGGCCCCCGCCAAGCAGCTGCCCTCCTGGGCCGAGATCCTCATCATCACCGGCGTCTTCGCCCTCGGCCTCTTCGTCATCACCTTCGGCATCGACACCGATGACAAAGAACCGCAGCTCTTCGTCGCCTACCTCATCACCGTCGGCTTCGCCGCCCTCGCACTGAACAAGGCCGGCCTCTTCGCACGCCTCGGCGGCATCACCGCCAAGCACCGCCAGGTCACCCTCATCGGAACCGCGGCCGCAGCGATCGCCTTCCCGTTCATCCAGCAGAGCGGCGACACCTACACGCTCATCGCGGTCAACATCCTGATCTTCGCGACCGTCGCCCTCGGCCTCAACGTCGTCGTCGGCCTCGCCGGCCTCCTCGACCTCGGCTACGTCGCCTTCCTCGGCGTCGGCGCCTACGCCGCGGCCCTGGTCTCCGGAAGCACCGCATCCGCCTTCGGCATCCACCTCCCCTTCTGGGCGGCGGTCATCGTCGGCGCCCTCGCCTCGCTCATCTTCGGCGTGGTCATCGGAGCCCCGACCCTGCGCCTGCGCGGCGACTACCTCGCCATCGTCACCCTCGGCTTCGGAGAAATCTTCCGCATCGCCATGGGCAACCTCGACGGCACCTCGGGCCCGGACATCACCAACGGCCCCAACGGCATCCCCAACATCCCCCACCTCGAAATCTTCGGGTGGAACTTCGGGGAATCCCACATCGTCGGCGGCATCACCCTCGGCGCCTACGCCAACTACTACTTCCTGATGCTGCTCGTCATGGCACTGGTCGTCGTGGTCTTCGCCCGAGCCGGCAGCAGCCGCATCGGCCGCGCCTGGGTCGCCATCCGCGAGGACGAGACCGCCGCCGAAGCCATGGGCATCAACGGCTTCAAGGTCAAGCTCATCGCCTTCGCCCTCGGCGCCACCCTCGCCGGCCTCGCCGGCACCGTCCAGGCACACGTCAACAGCACCGTGGTCCCCGAGAACTACGTCTTCGCCGGGCCCGTCCCGCCGAACTCCGCGTTCCTCCTCGCCGCGGTCATCCTCGGCGGCATGGGCACCATCCGCGGCCCCATCCTCGGCGCCGCACTCCTCTTCCTCATCCCGGCGAAGCTGGCCTTCCTCCAGGACTACCAGCTCCTCGCCTTCGGCATCGCCCTCATCCTGCTCATGCGCTTCCGCCCCGAAGGCCTCATCGCCAACAAGCGCGCGCAGCTCGAGTACCACGACGACACCGCTGACCAGGCCCCCACGGACCTGGCCACCGCCAAGGCGGGGGCGTGAACGACATGACGACCACCACTGACACCACCACGAGCACCACCACCAAGACCACGGTTCTCGAAGCCAAGGGCGTCACGATGCGCTTCGGCGGCCTCACCGCCGTCAAGGGCGTCGACCTCCAGGTCAACGCGGGCGAGATCGTCGGACTCATCGGCCCCAACGGCGCCGGCAAGACCACCTTCTTCAACTGCCTCACCGGGCTGTACGTCCCCACCGAGGGCTCCGTCAGCTACAAGGGCACGGTCCTGCCTCCCAAGCCCCACAAGGTCACCGAGGCCGGCATCGCCCGCACCTTCCAGAACATCCGGCTCTTCCACAACATGACCGTGCTGGAGAACGTCCTCGTCGGACGCCACACCCGCACCAAGGAAGGCCTCTGGTCCGCACTCCTGCGCGGCCCCGGCTTCAAGAGGGCCGAAGCCGCCAGCGAAGCCCGCGCCATGGAACTCCTCGAGTTCATCGGGCTGGAGAACAAGGCCCAGCACCTGGCCAAGAACCTCCCCTACGGCGAACAGCGCAAGCTGGAAATCGCCCGCGCCCTCGCCAGCGACCCCGGCCTCATCCTCCTCGACGAGCCCACCGCCGGCATGAACCCGCAGGAAACCCGCGCTGCCGAAGAACTCATCTTCGCCATCCGCGACATGGGCATCGCCGTCCTCGTCATCGAGCACGACATGCGCTTCATCTTCAACCTCTGCGACCGCGTCGCCTGCCTCGTCCAGGGCGAGAAGCTCATCGAAGGCACCGCGGCCGAGGTCCAGGGCGACGAGCGCGTCATCGCGGCCTACCTCGGCGAGCCCTTCGAGGGCGACCCGGGCGCCGCCGAGGTGGCCGAGGTCGAGGCCGCGGAAGCCGCCGCCGAAGAAGCGGCGGCGGAAGCCGAGCCCGAGCCGGCCGCCGAGGTCGAGGCCGATGCGGAGGCCGAGGCCGAGGCCGAGCCGGAGGCAGCCGCCGCCGAGGCCGACACGGAGGTCGAGGCCGACACGGAGTCCACCACGGACACCGACACCGACACCGACGCCGACGCGGACGCGGACGCGGACAGCACCACCAGCACCACCAGCACCACCAGCACGGAAGGAGAGGCCAAGTGACCGCACTGCTCAAGGTCGAAGACCTCAAGGTCGCCTACGGCAAGATCGAAGCCGTCAAGGGAATCTCCTTCGAAGTCAACGAAGGCGAAATCGTCTGCCTCGTCGGCACCAACGGCGCCGGCAAGACGACCACCCTGCGCACCCTCTCCGGGCTCATCAAGCCCAAGAGCGGCACCGTCACCTTCGACGGCCAGCCCCTGGCCGCCGTACCGGCACACAAGATCGTCTCCCTGGGCCTCGCCCACTCCCCCGAGGGACGCCACATCTTCCCCCGGCTGACGATCGCCGAAAACCTCCAGCTCGGCGCCTTCCTGCGCACCGACAAGGACGGCATCGAGAAGGACGTCCAGCGCGCCTACGAGATGTTCCCCATCCTGGGCGAACGTCGCAAGCAGGCCGCCGGCACCCTCTCGGGCGGCGAGCAGCAGATGCTCGCCATGGGCCGCGCGCTCATGTCCCGCCCCAAGCTCCTGATGCTGGACGAGCCCTCCATGGGCCTGTCGCCGCTGATGATGCAGAAGATCATGGCGACCATCAAGGAACTCAAGGCGACGGGCATGACCATCCTGCTCGTCGAGCAGAACGCCCAGGCGGCGCTCTCGCTCTCCGACAGCGCGCACGTGATGGAGATCGGCAAGATCGTTCTCTCCGGCAGCGGCCGCGAACTCCTCCACAACGAGGACGTCCGCAAGGCCTACCTCGGCGAGGACTGACAGCACGTGTGAGGCCCGCCTCCCCTCGGGGGGAGGCGGGCCTCACGCATGTCCGGGGGCGGCTCCTACTTGCCGCTCTCCTTCTTCTTCGCCTCGGCGTCCTCGATGACCACCTCGGCGACCTGCTGCATGGACATCCGGCGGTCCATGGACGACTTCTGGATCCAGCGGAAGGCGGCGGGCTCCGTCAGGCCGTACTGCGTCTGCAGGATGCTCTTCGCGCGGTCCACCAGCTTTCGGGTCTCCAGCCGCTGCGAGAGGTCGGCGACCTCCTGCTCCAGCGCACGCAGCTCCGCGAAGCGGGACACGGCCATCTCGATGGCCGGCACCACGTCGCTCTTGCTGAACGGCTTCACGAGGTACGCCATGGCGCCCGCGTCCCGGGCCCGCTCGACGAGGTCGCGCTGCGAGAACGCGGTCAGCATCAGGACGGGCGCGATGGACTCCTCCGCGATCTTCTCGGCGGCGGAGATTCCGTCCAGGACGGGCATCTTCACGTCGAGGATCACCAGGTCGGGACGGTGCTCGCGGGCCAGCTCGACGGCCGTCTGACCGTCGCCGGCCTCGCCGACGACGGAGTAGCCCTCTTCTTCGAGCATCTCTTTCAGATCGAGACGGATGAGCGCCTCGTCCTCGGCGATGACGACGCGTGTCGTCAGCGGCGGAACGTGCGACTGGTCGGCGTCGGGCGTGGGCGTCGACTCGTGCTCGGCGGTCACGGATGCTCCTCTTTGCGGGGCTCTGCTGCTTGGATGAGCCTACCTAGCTGCAGTGCACGATCGTCACCCGGTACACTCCGACCAGCGACCAAACCGGGTTGGCGGAATGGCAGACGCTGATGTCTCAAACACATCTGTCCGAAAGGACGTGCGGGTTCGAATCCCGCACCCGGTACACGTCCGAAAAGCGGACGTTCACATTCGTGTGAACGTCCGCTTTTTGCTACACAAGGCTAGCCATCGTCACGGACAGTGGCTCCATGAAGTTGCACAGCCTAGAAACGCGACAGTCGGCGCTTGCCCTGCTCCGCGGAGGCACAAGGAACGCCGAGGTCGCGCGTCGACTGAATGTGCCGCTGGGCACGGTCGGGTACTGGAAACATTTAGATCGGGCGAAGCGCGGCGAGTGCCCTGGGGCTCACGACCCGGGCTGCCCTCGATGCGACGCCAGTCACTTGGACGCCAAGGCGTACGCCTACCTACTGGGCCTCTACCTGGGCGACGGACACATAAGCCACTACTCGGCGCACCGTGTCCCCAATCTCATGATCACCTGCGATGACAACTGGCCGGGGCTCATGAATTGCGCCGAACAGGCGATGCATCAAGTGTTCCCGTTCAATCGAGTGTGCCGGGTCCGCAGAGTCGGATGCCACAACGTCAAGGTCTATTCGAAACACCTCGAGTGTCTGTTCCCTCAGCACGGGCCCGGCAGGAAGCATGATCGGCGGATCGTGCTCGAGGGGTGGCACCAGGCGATCGTCGATGCGCATCCGTGGGAGTTCCTGCGGGGGCTGATCCATTCCGACGGGTGTCGGGTCACCAACTGGACCGTCCGCAACGGGAAGCGCTACGAGTACCCGCGGTACTTCTTCACCAACAAGTCCGACGACATCCGGAGGCTCTGCACCGACACGCTCACCGCGGTCGGGGTCCGATGGACCGTGCTGGCCCGGGGCAGCGATCCGTTCAATGTCTCCATCGCGCGGAAGGACTCCGTCGCCCTCATGGACGCCCACATCGGGCCGAAGTACTAGCTCCCGCGGTGGGTGACGGTCCCGGTGGACGGGTCGTAGGTGATCAGGGGCGGCAGTTCGTGGTGGCCGGTGACCGTCTCGGCGGTCAGGACGGCCGGGCGGCCGCAGGCCGTGCCCAGTTCGGTGAGGAAGCGCAGGACGTCGGCGACGTGGTCGCCGTCCTCGATGCCGTCGGGCCAGAGGGAGAATTCGATCCCGTCGACGGGCAGGTGGCCCGTGAATCGGGTGCGGCCGCATTGGATGCCGAGGGCTGCGGTGCAGCCCTCCTCCATCGTGCTGAAGGGGTCCTCGGTGTCGTTGCGGCCGAGGTCCCGTCCTTCGGCGCCGTCGTACCAGGTGAGCTGGTCGGCGGCGCCGCGGAAGTGGTGCAGGACCTGCTGCCAGTCGGTGTCGTCGGTGTCGGTGACGGTGATGTCGCGGAGGCTTCCGTCGATGTAGAACACGTCGCACATCCATGGTTCGGGCAGTCGGCAGGTGCCCGGGCGGGGTGTGCAGTCGTCGTGTGGCGGCCTCGTGGTCATTCGGTCCGTTTTCCCGTGTGGATGCGTTGTCGGGGTCCAGTGTGCCGTTACGGGAGGTCGCCGTTGCCGCCGAGGTTGGCGACGAGGCGGCGGAGGGTGTTGATGGTGGCTGCGTACTCGGCGTCGTCGATGCCTTCCCGCATCGTCGTGTGGACCTTGGCGTTGCGGTCGTGGGCGCGGAGGCGGCCGATCACGAGGTTGGCGGCTTCGCGGGTCCAGTAGCCGATGGGCTGGGCGGCGAGCTGCTGCTGGGTGTGTTCCTTGATCGTCATGTGATGACCGTATGACCTCAGGTCAGGTTGAGGTCAAGGGATCTTCCTGGCCGAGGAGTTGTGTGATGGGTGCGCGGGCCCGGGAGTTGTTCGTTGCGCTCGGCCTGGATGATGACGGGAGTTGATGCGGTCGAAGGGGCCGACTCCGGACTCCTGGATCGGCCCGGCCGCGATCTGGCCGGCAGTTGGGTCCGGTACGCGCCCGGACGTGACCCCGTCGCAGAATCCGTCTACCCGAGAGGACCCGGCCTTGATGTCCATATGGCCTTCGATCGTTGCCGTGCTCGGCACTCTTGCCGGTGCCTTGACCGCTGGTCTCCTCCAGCACCGTTCGGCACGTACGGCACGCGCCGAGCAGCGTGCCGACAGTTATCTCCAGGATCAGCTGGGCGCTGTCACGGAGTTCGCGGCGGCTCTGGATGCGCATCGTTCGGCGATGTTTCATCGGGAGCGGCTGGCTTTGGCCGAGGCTGGTGCGGAGCATCAGTTGGAGGCGCAGACGAGGTCTCATGACACGCGGGCGGCGATCACTGCGCCGCATATCCGGCTTCAGGTTTTGGTCCCTGAGTTGTCCGGCGCGGCTGAGCAGGCTGCGGATGCTACGTATGCGCTGCGCAAGGCGACTGGTCGTGCCGAGTTGGACTCGCGGCGGCGTGCGGCGAAGGAGGCGGCCGTGGCTTTCGTCGCTGCCGCGGCTGCGTTGCTGAGCCCGGGTGGCCGCTGATTGCGGGTGGCCGTTGCCGGTGTCCTGGTGGGGTCCGGGGGTGGCGGGTGACCGCGTCGGGCGGTGGGTGGTGGCCCGACGCGGTGTGGTGCGTGTGTCAGTGGACGGGGTCGCCGATGTGGTGGATGCGGACCAGGTTGGTGGAGCCGGTGACGCCGGGGGGTGAGCCGGCGGTGATGACGACGACGTCGCCGGGTACGCAGCGGCCGATGCGCAGGAGTTCTTCTTCGACCTGGGCGACCATGGCGTCGGTGGAGTCGACGTGGGGGCCGAGGAAGGTTTCGACGCCCCAGGTGAGGTTGAGCTGGGAGCGGGTTGCCTGGTCGGGGGTGAAGGCCAGGAGGGGGATGGGTGAGCGGTAGCGGGAGAGTCGGCGGACGGTGTCGCCGCTCTGGGTGAAGGCGACGAGGAATTTGGCGTCGAGGAAGTCGCCCATTTCGGCGGCGGCTCGTGCGACGGCTCCGCCTTGGGTGCGGGGCTTGTTGCGGTCGGTGAGTGGGGGGAGGCCCTTGGCGAGGATGTCTTCTTCGGCGGCTTCGACGATGCGGGACATGGTGCGGACGGTTTCGACGGGGTATTTGCCGACGCTGGTTTCGCCGGAGAGCATGACGGCGTCGGTGCCGTCGATGATGGCGTTGGCGACGTCGCTGGCTTCGGCGCGGGTGGGCCGGGAGTTGTCGATCATCGAGTCGAGCATCTGGGTGGCGACGATGACGGGTTTGGCGTTGCGCTTGGCGAGTTTGACGGCGCGCTTTTGGACGATGGGGACGTGTTCCAGGGGCATTTCGACGCCGAGGTCGCCGCGGGCGACCATGATTCCGTCGAAGGCGGCGACGATGTCGTCGATGTTTTCGACGGCTTGCGGCTTTTCGATTTTGGCGATGACGGGGAGGCGTCGGCCTTCTTCGTCCATGATGCGGTGGACGTCTTGGATGTCGCGGCCGCTGCGGACGAAGGAGAGGGCGATGACGTCGGCGCCGGTGCGCAGGGCCCAGCGGAGGTCTTCGATGTCTTTTTCGGAGAGTGCGGGGACGGAGACGGCTACTCCGGGGAGGTTGAGGCCTTTGTGGTCGGAGACCATGCCGCCTTCGATGACGCGGGTGTGGACGTGGGGGCCTTGGGCCGCGGTGACTTCGAGGGTGACGCGGCCGTCGTCGACGAGGATGCGTTCGCCGGTGGTGACGTCGTCTGCGAGGCCTTTGTAGGTGGTGCCGCAGGTGTGGCGGTCGCCTTCGTGGTCTTCGACGGTGATGGTGAATGCGTCACCGCGTTCAAGGAGTACGGGTCCTTCGCGGAAGCGGCCGAGGCGGATCTTCGGGCCTTGAAGGTCGGCGAGGATGCCGACGCTGCGGCCGGTCTCGTCGGAGGCCTTGCGTACGCGCTGGTAGCGCTCCTCGTGTTCGGCGTAGGTGCCGTGGCTGAGGTTGAGGCGGGCGATGTCCATTCCGGCTTCGACCAGGGCTTTGATCTGGTCGTATGAGTCGGTTGCGGGGCCCAGGGTACATACGATTTTCGCTCGGCGCATGGGTCGAGCGTATTCCCCTACCTGCGGGTAGGTAATCGCTTCCGGGTGTCCACTCAACAACCTTTGAGCAAAAGGGTTGTTGACAACTGTTGAATGTGCATGGGGGTGCTCTGATGAGCACCCCCGGGGGCCTCTTTTGTGGGTTCTTCAGAGTTGTTCAGAGTCGTTCAGAGTTGTGGCGGGGTCATGGTGAAGCGGGCGTTCACCTGTGCGTGGACGGTCTGGCGCTGGGGTTCGAGGTCGAGCGGCGGGGGGCCGGCGTCCTCGGTGGCGCTGAAGGCCATGGTGCGCATGCCGCCGCCGGGGTGGGAGGGGAAGGGTTCGGCGTTCTCGGCTCCGAGGTCGGCGAGTTCGACGAGGGCGGCGAGGTTCGCGCCGAGGGCTTCGGCGTATTCGCGGGCGCGCTGGACGGCTTCGAGTACGGCTTGTCGGCGGGCCTGGCCGTGGGCGGGTGAGGTGGGGCGCAGGGCCCACCAGGGGCCGTCGATCTGGGTGAGTTCGAGGTCGGCGAGGCGGGTGGTGAGTTCGCCGAGGGTGGTGAAGTCGCTGAGTTCGGCGGTGATGTGGACGCGGCCGTGGTAGGCGCGGACGCGTTCGGCGCGGCCGTGGCGGGTGAGTTCGGGGGTGATGGAGAAGGCGCCGGTTTCGAGCTTTTCGACGGGGTCGCCGTAGCTCTTGATGAGGTCGAGGACGGCGTTGTTGCGGCGGGTGAGGTCTTCGAGCGCGGTGCGGCGGTCGGTGCCTCGGGCGCTGACGGTGATGCCGATGCGGGCGATCTCGGGGTCGACTTCGATGCGGGCTTCGCCGCGGACTGCTACGCGGGGTACTTCGGGGGTTCCGTAGGGCTGGTGGGATGCGTGCGGTGTGTGCGCTGCGTCCTGGGTCATGGTTTCCACTGTCGCACTGTCGCTCGTTCGGGTGTGGTCACCGGATCGAAACCTGGCGGGGGTGTTGCGTCCTGTTGCTGGTGGGCCAGAATCTACGCGCGTTGTTCACGCCTCAAAAGGGGAGATGGTATGGCGTTCGACCGTAGGACTTTTCTGGGTACCACGGCTGCGACGGGTGCGGCTGTGGCGTTGGCGGGGGCCACGAGCACCCCGGCCGCCGCGGCTGGGCAGGACGTGAAGGGGTCCGGGCCGCGGACGTACGCGTTCACGGTGATGGGCACGACCGACCTGCATGGGAACGTCTTCAACTGGGACTACTTCACGGACGCGGAGTTCGACGACAAGGCGCACAACGACGTCGGTCTGGCGAAGATATCCACGTTGGTGGATCAGGTGCGTGCGGAGAAGGGGCGGCGCAATACGCTGCTGATCGACGCGGGTGACACGATCCAGGGCACGCAGTTGTCGTACTACTACGCGAAGGTGGATCCGATCACCGCGCGGCGTGGTCCGGTGCACCCGATGGCGCAGGCGATGAACGCGATCGGTTATGACGCGGCGGCGCTGGGGAACCACGAGTTCAATTACGGCATTCCGGTGCTGCGGAAGTTCGAGGAGCAGTGCGACTTCCCGTTGCTGGGGGCGAACGCGCTGGATGCGAAGACGCTGCGGCCGGCGTTCGCGCCGTACAGCATGCACAGGCTGCGTACGCCTTGCGGGCGTGATGTGAAGGTGGCGGTGCTGGGGCTGACGAACCCGGGTATCGCGATCTGGGACAAGGCGAATGTGCAGGGGAAGATGACGTTCCCGGGGTTGGAGGAGCAGGCGGCGAAGTACGTGCCGAAGCTTCGGTCGATGGGCGCGGATGTGGTGATCGTGTCGGCGCATTCCGGTTCGAGCGGTACGTCCTCGTACGGGGACCAGTTGCCGTACATCGAGAATGCGGCGGCGTTGGTGGCGGAGCAGGTGCCGGGGATCGACGCGATCCTGGTGGGGCACGCGCACACGGAGATACCCGAGTACCGGGTGAAGAACACGGTGACCGGCAAGGACGTGGTGCTGTCGGAGCCGCTGAAGTGGGGGCAGCGGTTGACGCTGTTCGACTTCGAGCTGACGTGGGTGAAGGGCCGCTGGTCGGTGGCGAAGGTCGCGGCGAAGGTGCTGAACTCGAACACGGTCGCGGAGGACAAGAAGATCACGCGGCTGCTGTCGGACGAGCACCGCAAGGTCGTGGCGTACGTGAACCAGGTGATCGGTACGTCGACGCAGGCGATGTCGTCCGCGGAGGGGGCGTTCAAGGATGTCGCGATCATCGATCTGATCAACCATGTGCAGGCGGAGACGGTGAAGGGGGCGCTGGCCGGATCGGAGTGGGCGGCGCTGCCGGTGCTGTCGCAGGCGTCGTGCTTCTCGCGGACGGCGGCGATTCCGGCGGGTCAGGTGACGATCCGGGATGCGGCGGGGCTGTATCCGTTCGAGAACACGATGGAGGCGCGACTGCTGACGGGTGCGCAGGTGAAGGACTACCTGGAGTATTCGGCGCGGTACTTCGTGCGGACGGCGCCGGGTGAGGTGGTGGATCCGGCGAAGCTGACCAACGCGGAGAGCATTCCGGACTACAACTATGACGCGGTGTACGGGTTGTCGTACGACATCGACATCGCGCAGCCCTCGGGGTCGCGGATCTCGGGGCTGTCGTTCCAGGGGAAGCCGGTGGATCCGGCGGCGCAGTTCGTGCTGGCGGTGAACAACTACCGGGCTGCGGGTGGGGGTAACTTCCCGCATGTGCCGCAGGCGAAGCAGTTGTGGGCGAACTCGGACGAGATCCGCAACACGATCATCCAGTGGGTGAAGGCGAAGGGGACGATCGATCCGGCGCAGTTCGCTTCGGTGGACTGGCGGCTGACGCGGGCCGGGGTCGCGGTGTTCTAGGTGGGACGGGGGTGGCCGGCCGTGGTGTGCTGCGGCCGGCCACCCCTGCTGGTGCGGGTCCGGTCAGCGTGCGGCGGCGGCGCGGCGCATCCGGGCGGCGAGCAGCAGTCCGGCGCCGGCGGCGAGCGCGGTGCCCGCGCCGCCGGCGATCAGGGTCGTGTGGTCGCCGGCGCCGGTGGTGGCGAGGGGCGAGCCGTTGTGGCCCTGGGCGGCGATGGTGGTGTTGCCGGTGCCGGTGGTGTTGCCTCCGGCACCGGAGCCCGTTCCGGAGCCGTTGCCCTGCTCCTGTCCGTCCTTGCCGGGGGCGGGCTTCTCCTTGTCCTTGGCGGCTTGGTCCTTGGCGCGGGCCTCGTGCTGGCCCGTCTTGAGGAACTCGGTCCGGTCGGCGGGGGTGCCGGCGAGTGCGGCGCGGCCCGCCTTGACGAGTTCCGGACCGCCACCGTCGATGATCTTGGCGATGGCGACGCGGTTGTCCTGGTCGCGCAGTTCGTACTGGGTCACTTCCAGGAAGTGGCGCAGCTCGGCCGGGGTGGGCGATCCGTTCATCAGCTTGCTGATGGCCGCGCTGAGGATGGGGCCGTCCCAGCCTTCGTCGATGCGGGCGAGTTCGACCAGGTCGTCCTGGGCCTGGGCGAGGTGGCGGCCGGTCTTCAGGAACTCCGCGCGGTCGGCGGGGGTGCCCTGCAGGGCTTTCTTGCCGGCTTCCTTCACGGCGGTGCCGCCGGTGCCGATCAGCCGGGAGATCTCGACCTTGTTGTCGTCGTCGCGCAGCTCGTGCTGGGTGACGTCGTAGAAGTGGCGCAGCTTTTCGATGTTGTCGCCGCTGCTGAGGATCTTGTTGATGCCTCCCTTCAGGCCGGGTCCGGCGTTGGGGAGGAGGCGGAGGATCGCGATGCGGTAGTCGTCCATGCGGATGTTGTGCTGGTCGATCTCGATGAACTTGCGCATGGCCTGCGGGCCGTCGGCGATGGCCTTGCGGCCGGCTTCCTTCATGAACTCGCTGGCCATCGGGTGGGCGATGATCGCGAGGATGGTCTTGCGGTCCTCTTCGGCCGGGTCGGGCACGGCCTGGTCGGGCACGGCCTGGTCGGGCACGGCCTGGTCGGGCGTGGTCGGTGCCGGCTTGGTGCTGGTGGCCGGGGCGTCGGGGCCGGCGGCGAACGCCGGTGACGCGATGAGGACGGCCGGAGCAAGGGCAGCGGTGGTCACCGCTGCGGCGATCCGGGAAAACTTCACAGACAAAACCCCCTGGAAACGTTTCTTCGACAGAAGAGACGTTCGACCGGTGGGGATAGTTGTACCGATCATGTTCCCGCCGCTCGGGGCGTGGAACGGCGGGGCGGGTCGGGGGCTCGGTCATCGGACGGCAGGGCTCTCGGGGGCTCAGGGGTGGTCGACGAGGGGGCGGAGTTCGCCCGCCGGGCGGGGGCGGGTGTGCTCGCGCTGTTCGAGGCCGAAGGTGGTGAAGGCGGTGCGGTCCGGCTGGGGGTAGGGCTCCTTGCCGGTGAGCGTGTTGAGGATGGCGGCGCTGCGCCAGGCGGCGAGGCCGAGGTCGGGGGCGCCGACTCCGTGGGTGTGTCGTTCGCCGTTCTGGACGAAGATGCTGCCGCTGACGGCGGGGTCGAGGAGCATCCGGTAGCGGTCGTCGATACGGGGGCGGCCGCAGGAGTCCTTGCGCAGGTACGGGTCGAGGCCGGCGAGCATGCTGCTGAGCGGGCGCTCCTTGTAGCCGGTGGCGAGGACGACGGCGTCGGTGGTGAGGCGGGAGCGGGTGCCCTGCTCGATGTGTTCGAGGTGGAGTTCGACCTTGGTGGTGGCGACGCGGCCGGCGGTGCGGACGCTGACTCCGGGGGTGAGGACGGTGTCGGGCCAGCCTCCGTGGAGGGTGCGGCGGTAGAGCTCTTCGTGGATGGCGGCGATGGTGGCGGCGTCGATGCCCTTGTGGAGCTGCCATTGGGCGGGGACGAGCCGGTCGCGTACGGGTTCGGGGAGGGCGTGGAAGTAGCGGGTGTAGTCGGGGGTGAAGTGTTCGAGGCCGAGCTTGGAGTACTCCATGGGGGCGAAGGAGGGGGTGCGGGCGAGCCAGGTGAGGCGTTCGCGGCCGGTGGGGCGGGCGCGGAGGAGGTCGAGGAAGACTTCGGCGCCGGATTGGCCGGATCCGATGACGGTGACGTGTTCGGCGCCGAGGATGCGCTGCCGGTTGTCGAGGTAGTCGGCGGAGTGGATGACGGGGACGGTGGGGGCGTCGGCGAGGGGGCGCAGGGGTTCGGGGACGTAGGGGGCGGTGCCGATGCCGAGTGCGAGGTTGCGGGTGTAGGTACGGCCGAGGGCTTCGGCTTCGCCGGTGGCGTCGAGTTGGGTGAAGTCGACTTCGAAGAGTTCGCGTTCGGGGTTCCAGCGGACGGCGTCGACCTGGTGGCCGAAGTGGAGTCCGGGGACGCGGCCGGCGACCCAGCGGCAGTAGGCGTCGTATTCGGCGCGGTGGATGTGGAACTGCTCGGCGAAGTAGAAGGGGAAGAGCCGTTCCTTGTGCTTGAGGTAGCTGAGGAAGCTCCAGGGGCTGGCCGGGTCGGCGAGGGTGACGAGGTCGGCGAGGAAGGGGACCTGGAGGGTGGCTCCTTCGATGAGGAGGCCGGGGTGCCAGCGGAAGTCGCGACGCTGGTCGTAGAAGGCGGTGTCGAGTTCGCCGGCTCCTTGTTGCGGCAGGCCGTGGGCGAGGGCCGCGAGGGAGAGGTTGAAGGGGCCGATCCCGATTCCGACGAGGTCGTGGGGGGTGTCGAGCTGGGCGGTCATCGGTGGGTGCTGCCTTCCAGGAGGGAGATGAGGTTGTCCAGGTCCCCCGCTGTGGTGTGCGGGTTGAGCAGGGTGGCCTTGAGCCACAGGCGGCCGTCGGCGTGGGTGCGGCCGAGGACGGCGCGGCCTTGGTGCAGGAGGGTGCGGCGCAGGGTGGCGAGCCGGTCGTCATCGGCGTGGGTGGGCCGGAAGAGGACGGTGCTGATGGTGGGGGGTGTGTGGAGTTCGAAGCCGGGGTGGGCGTCGAGGAGTCGGGCGAGGTGGTGTGCGGTGTCGATGGTGCGGTCGATGAGTGCGGTGAGGCCGTCGCGGCCGAGGGCGCGGAGGGTGGCGGCGATCTTGAGTGCGTCGGGGCGGCGGGTGGTGCGCAGGGAGCGGCCGAGGAGGTCGGGCAGGCCGGCTTCGGTGTCGTCGGTGGCGTTGAGGTAGTCGGCCTGGTGGGCGAGGGGGGTGAGGAGGGCGGTGTCGGGGACGGCGAGGAGGCCTGCGGCGACGGGCTGCCAGCCGAGTTTGTGGAGGTCGACGGTGAGGGAGTGGGCGCGGTCGAGTCCGGCGAGTTTGTCGCGGTGGCGGGGGCTGAGGGCGAGGAGGCCGCCGTATGCGGCGTCGATGTGGAGGTCGGCGCCGTAGCGGTCGCAGAGGTCGGCGATGCGCTGGAGGGGGTCGATGAGTCCGGCGTCGGTGGTGCCGGCGGTGGCGGTGACCAGGGTGGGGCCGGGGGTGGTGGCGAGGGCCTCGGCGAGGCGGGCGGGGTCGAGTACGCCGGTGGGGGTGGGGAGTTCGGTGGCCGGGGGGAGGCCGAGGATCCAGGCGGCGCGCGGGACGGAGTGGTGGGCGTTGGCTCCGTGGAGGACGGTGAGGGCGGGGCCGTGGCGTTCGCGGGCGAGGAGCAGGGCGAGTTGGTTGGCTTCGGTGCCGCCGGTGGTGATGAGGGCGTCGGCGTGGGGGGTGTCGTAGAACTCGGCGGCGAGGGTGCGGGTGAGGAGGGCTTCGAGGGCGGAGGCGGCGGGGGCCTGGTCCCAGGAGTCGAGGGAGGGGTTGAGGGCGTCGGCGGCGAGGTCGGCGGCTGCCGCGACGGCGAGCGGGGGGCAGTGCAGGTGGGCTGCGCAGAGGGGGTGGGCGGGGTCGGCGGCGCCTGCGGCGAGGGTGTGGACGAGGGTGCGCAGGGCTTCGTGGGCGCCGGTGCCGTGGGCGGGGAGCAGGCCGGTGTCGCCGAGGGCGGCGTGGACGCGGGCGGTGACGGCGGTGGGGCCGCCGGCGGGGAGGGGGCCTCGGCGTTCCTCGGCGCCGGTGGTGAGGGCGTCGAGGACGGTGTCGAGGAGGGGGCGCAGGGCGTCGGGGCCGTGGGGGCCGCCGGCGAGCGGGGGCGGTGTGCCGGGCGGCGCGGTCATCGGGTCCTCCGGGGGCTGGCCGGGTGCGGTGGAGGCACCCGGCCAGTACAACGATCAGACCCGAATGGGGTAACCGCCGGGGTTTGTCCGGAGTCGACCGGTCGGCCGACCGGGCTCTGCCCGGCCGTGCGCCTCGAACGCCGGCGGGGCTGGACCGGGCGGACCGCGTTCGACCGGTCGGCCGACCGGGCTCTGCCCGGCCGTGCGCCTCGAACGCCGGCGGGGCTGGACCGGGCGGACCGCGCCGGAGGCGGCCCGCCGCGAGCCTGCGTTCGGGGCGGGGACCCGTCCGGGACGCGGGACGGGACGGGATGTGCGGGCGTGGCACGGCGGGCCGTACGGGCCGCTCCGGGCGCCCCGGTCATGCGGTCCCGGCGCCCCGCCGCTCTCCCCCGGCCCCCGGGGGAGAGCGGGTCCGGGTCGCTGAGGCAGGCGTGGCCGGCCCGGGGGCCGGACCCGGCACCCCGCACCACTCCCCCGCTTCCCCGTTCCCCCAAGGGCAGGAGGGGGAGGGTGTCCGGGTCGGCGAGGCAGGCGTGGCCTGCCCGGAGGCCGGACCCGGCACCCCGCCCCACCCCCTTCAGCTCCCCCCTTCCGCCGGCCCCCCGCAGGGGTCAGGCGCCTCGGACCTTGAGGGCTCGGGCGAGGTCGTCGAGTTGGTCGACGAGCTTGCGGCGCAGGAGGGGGAGGATGTCCGGGTCGGTGAGGCAGGCGTGGCCCGCCCGGAGGTTGGCTTCGTCGATGGCGTACTCCGGGAACGCCCAGCGGCCGGCGGCTTCGCCGATGGCCGGGCCGCGGCGGGCGCCGAGGGCGACGGCGTCGGGGTAGTAGCGGGTGACGTATTCGGTGAGCAGTTCGGCCTGTTCGGGCTGCCAGAAGCCCTGGGCGGTGGCGCTGAAGAGGTAGTTGGACAGGCTGTCGTCGTTGAAGAGGCGGTCCCAGGCGGCGGCCTTGGCTTCCGGGGTGGGCAGGGCGGCGCGGCAGCGGGCGGCGCCTTCCTGGCCGGTGGCGCTGGTGTCGGCGGCGAGGGCGTCGTCGATCTCGGTCTCCGCGATGGTGCCGAGGACGGCGAGGCGGCCGAGGATGCGCCAGCGCAGTTCGGGGTCGAGTGCGGGGCCGCCGGGGACGGTGTCGTCGGCGAGCCAGGCGTCGATGGTGTCGGGCTGGGTGGCGCTGTCGATGAGGGTGCGTACGGCGGTCAGCCGCATGCCGGGTTCGGAGCCGTCCTCGGTGCGCCGGAGCAGGTCGCGGGCGATGGTGGTGAGGGTGGTGAGGGCGGCGGTCCGCTCGTCGGGGGCGACGTAGCGTACGGCGATCTGGGTGCGGGCGAAGGTGAGGACGCCCTGGACGATGGCGAGGTCGTTCTCCTCGGGCAGGTGTGCGGAGGCGGTCGCCAGGTAGTCGTGCGGGGCGAGTTCGCCGTCGCGGACCATGTCGCGCAGGGAGTTCCAGACGACGGCGCGGGTGAGGGCGTCGGGGATGCCGGCGAGGCCGCGCAGGACCGTTTCGACGGAGGTCTCGTCGAGGCGGACCTTGGCGTAGGTGAGGTCGACGTCGTTGAGGACGACGAGGGCGGGGCGGGCTCCGGTGACGGAGATGACCTCGTCGGAGGGGACGTCGAGGTCGAGGAGTTCGCGCAGTTCCAGGAAGCGGCTGTCGACGGGGTCGCGGTCGTAGACGCCGACGGCGATGTGGTGGGGGCGGCTGCCGCGGCGGTCGACGGTGAGGGTCCAGCCGGGGGCGTTGTCGGGGCCGCCTTCGGATTCCTCGATGCGGGGGGTGAGGGTGTCGATTCCGGTGGTGCGCAGCCAGATGTCGGCCCAGGCACGGACGTCGCGTTCGGTGTGGGCGGCGAGGGAGTCGATGAAGTCGGCGAGGGAGGCGTTGGCGAACTTGTGGCGGGCGAAGTGGGTGTTGATGCCGGCCAGGAAGTCCTTCTCGCCGAGCCAGGCGACGAGTTGGCGCAGGGCTGAGGCGCCCTTGGCGTAGGAGATGCCGTCGAAGTTGAGGAGTGCGGAGGCGGTGTCGGGGACGTCTTGGGGGGTGGGGGCGACGGGGTGGGTGGAGGGGCGCTGGTCGGCGTCGTAGCCCCAGGGCTTGCGGGTGACGCCGAAGTCGGTCCAGGTGTCGGTGAAGCGGGTGGCTTCGGTGAGGGTCTGGTAGCCCATGTATTCGGCGAAGGATTCGTTGAGCCAGATGTCGTCGAACCAGGCGAGGGTGACGAGGTCGCCGAACCACATGTGTGCCATCTCGTGGGCGATGACCATGGCGCGGGACTGGCGTTCGGTGTCGGTGACGGCGGAGCGGAAGATGAACTCGTCGCGGAAGGTGACGAGTCCGGGGTTCTCCATGGCGCCGGCGTTGAACTCCGGTACGAAGGCCTGGTCGTAGGAGTCGAAGGGGTAGGGCTCGGTGAATTTCTCCTGGTACCGGTCGAAGCATGCCTTGGTGAGGGAGAGGATCTCCTCGGCGTCGACGTCCATGTGGGGTGCGAGGGACTGGCGGCAGTGGATGCCGAAGGGCAGTCCGGCGTGGTGGGTGCGGACGGTGTGCCAGGGGCCGGCGGCGACGGCGGCGAGGTAGGTGGAGATGAGGGGGGTGGGGGCGGACTTCCAGATGCCGGCGCCGCTGCCGTCGGGGGCGTCGCCGGTGCGGGTGGTGATGCCGTTGGCGAGGACGGTCCAGTGGGCGGGGGCGGTGACGGTGAAGGCGAAGACGGCCTTGAGGTCGGGCTGGTCGAAGGCCGGGAAGACGCGCTGGACGTCGTCCAGGAACATCTGGGAGTAGACGTACGTGTGCCCGTCCGCGGGGTCGGTGAAGCGGTGCAGGCCCTCGCCGGTGCGGGAGTAGCGCATGCGGGTGTCGAGGTGCAGTTCGTGGGGGCCCTCGGTGAGGCCGGTGAGGGGGAGCCGGTCGTCGGCGAGGGCGGCCGGGTCGAGGGGGTTGCCGTCGAGGGTGGCGGAGCGCAGTTCGACGGGCTTCAGCTCGATGAAGGTGTCTGCGGCCGTCCGGGCGGTGAACCGGATGACGGTGGTGGAGTCGAAGGTCTCGTCGTCGCCGGTGAGGTCGAGGGTGACGGCGTAGTGCTGGACGTCGATGAGCTGGGCTCGGAGCTGCGCTTCGGTGCGCGTCAGTGCGGACATGGGGCCCATGCTGCCGCAGTGGGCGGCCGGACCCCGGACGTCTACTCCTCGCCCGCTGCGATCGTCTCGTGGTGGCGGATGACCTCGGCGATGATGAAGTTGAGGAGCTTCTCGGCGAAGGCGGGGTCGAGTTTGGCGTTCTCGGCGAGCTGGCGCAGGCGGGCGATCTGGCTGGCTTCGCGGCTCGGGTCGGCGGGGGGCAGCTGGTGCCGGGCCTTGAGGTGGCCGACCTGCTGGGTGCACTTGAAGCGTTCGGCGAGCATGTGGACGACGGCGGCGTCGATGTTGTCGATGCTGTCGCGCAGGCGGGCGAGTTCGGCGGTGACGCTCTCGTCGATGCCTGCGGCGTCCTTGGCCGCGCCCGTGCCGGTGCCGGTGCCGTTGTCGAGGTCGCTGATGTTCATGGTTCTTGAGAATACGTGGCGGTGGCCGCCGGTTCCCCGGGCAGTCGGCCTGTGAGACGCCGACCTTTCACTTGCCAGATTGGAAAGTACTCGCCATAGTGGAAATCACAGGGAACGATCACCGGTGTGCGAGCGAGGGGGAACCATGGGGGAGACGGCGGAGGCGGCCGGGGCGTTGGGCCGGGCGGCGGGCCTGGAGAAGGCGGCGCGGCGGCGCAGCGGCTGGTACGCGCGCTACCTGTGGGCCTTCGCGGCCGGGCAGCTGGTGTTGGTACCCGTGGCGGTGCTGTGGCGGGGGCCGGTCTCGGCGGTGGTGTTCGGGGTGGCCAACGCGCTCCTGGTGACCGGACTGAGCGTGTACGCGGCGCGGCAGCGGGTGGTGCGGCGGGGGTTCGGGGTGAAGCACGGGGTGCTGGTGGGGTCCTGGGCGGCGGTGTTCGCGCTGACGATCACGCTCGGCACCTCGGTCTTCGGCCGCGGGGCGGGGTTCGCGGCGGTGGCCGCGCTGGCGTGTGCGCTGCCGCTCGCCGTCGGGGCCTGGACCGAGACGCGGGGTGCGGCATGACGGACGGGGCGGACGCGGGCACCGGGGCGGGCGCGGACACGGGAGCGGACGCCGACACGGGAGCGGGCGCGGGCACCGGGGCGGGCGCGGACACGGGAGCGGACGCCGACACGGGGGCGGGCGCGGGCACCGGGGCGGGCGCTGCCGCGAAGCGTGGCGGGCATCCGCGGCACGATCTCGCGCCGCTGCTGAACGCGCCCGTACGGCTCTCCGTGGTGGCGGCGCTGGCTCCGCTGGACAAGGCCGAGTTCGGCTTCGTACGGGATCTGGTCGAGGTTTCGGACTCCGTGCTGTCCAAGCAGGTCGCGGCGCTGGAGGAGGCGGGCTGGGTGGCGGTCCGCAAGGGCCGGGTCGGGCGGCGCCCGCGCACCTGGGTCTCACTGACCGCCGAGGGCCGGGCGGTCTACGAGCGGCATCTGGCCGCGCTGCGGGCCATCGCGCTGGGCACGCCCTTCGGCGACTAGGTCGCACCTTCAGGTGGGTTTCGACCGTGGACGGGGGGACGAAGAGCTCTCCGGCGATCTCCGCGTTGGTCAGGCCGCGCGCGAGCAGCGTACGACGTCGCGTTCCCGTTCGGTCAGGGGCTCCGTGGGGCGGCGGGCCCCGGTGGCCCGGGTGGCCCGGGTGCGCGGGGCCATTTCGCTCAGCAGCCGCACGGTGATCGCCGGTGAGACGAGGGGGTCGCCGACGGCTGCCGCCCGTACCGCTTCAACCGGCATGGCCGGGCCGGCGTCCTTCAGGAGGAAGCCGGACGCTCCGCCGTGGAGTGCGGCGTGGACGTACTCGTCGAGGTCGAAGGTGGTGGCGATGACGATGCGGGGTGCGTGGGGGGTGCCGGACAGTCGGCGGGTGACTTCGAGGCCGTCGAGCCCCGGCATGCGGATGTCGAGGAGCAGGACGTCGGGCCGGTGTTCCAGGGCGGCGGCGAGGGCCGCTTCGCCGTCGGCGACGTCCTCGATGTCCGGTTGGCTTTCGAGGATCATGCGGAAGCCGGTTCTGACCATGTCCCGGTCGTCGGCGACGACCACTCGGATCGCCATGCGCCACCTGTCCCACTGTCGCCCGCTGCCGCCACCGGTCGTTTCCCAAGGGACCGGTGTGCGGGTCGGCCCGCAACCGCACGGTGGGGCCGCTCGCCCTTCCGGCCGGTGGGTGACCGGTCGGAAGGGCGAGGGGGACGGCCCGGGGAACGGTGCGGGCCGCAGGGGCTACATGCTTGCCGCGGCGCTCTTGATCGCGGCGGCGAAGGTGGAGACCTCGGTGTAGACGCCGGGGTAGTTGGGCCGGGCGCAGCCCTCGCCCCAGCTGACGATGCCGACCTGGATCCAGGCGTTGTTGTTGTCGCGGCGGAACATGGGGCCGCCGGAGTCTCCCTGGCAGGTGTCGACGCCGCCCTGGGGCAGGCCGGCGCAGATCTCCTCGTTCGGGACGAGGGAGCTGCCGTAGGCGGCCTTGCAGGTGGCGTCGGAGACGAACGGGACGGTGGCCTTCATCAGGTAGCGCTGCTGGCCGCCGCCCTCGCGGGTAGCGCCCCAGCCGGCGACGGTGAAGGTGCCGCTGTCGTAGGCCTTGGTGTCGGCGATCTTGAGGGTGGGCAGGTTGATGGGCTTGGCCAGCTTGATCAGGGCCCAGTCCTTGCCGGTGCCGTTGTAGCCGGGGGCCTGGAGGACCTTGGTGGACTTGACCTTGATGGCACTGCCGCTGTTGAGGTCGACGACTCCGGCGGTGGCGGTGATGGAGGTGTTGTTGCCGGAGCCGTTCACACAGTGGGCGGCGGTGAGGACGATCTGCTGGGTGTACAGGGCGCCGCCGCAGCCCATGGAGAGGCGCACCATGAAGGGGAACTCGCCCTGCGCGGCGCGGGTGCCGCCCACGACGGGTGCGGGGCCGGCGGTGGCGGTGCCGGGCTGGAGGCTGACGGCGGCGAGGGCGACCGCGCCGACGGCGAGGGTGCGCTTCATGAGCTGCACAAGGGTGGTCACAGTCAACACACTGCCTTTCGTGGGGGGTTGGGCTGTGCGTGCGCGTCATCGGGTGAATGACGGGTCCATGACACAACGGGAGTGTGACGGACATCAAGAAGGCAATTTCGGCCAACTCCCGTCCAAGCGCGAGGGATTGCTGTAAGGAGGGCTCAATGACGGAGAACGGGGTGCCGGACGGCCCCATCGCGCACGGATTTCCGCACCTGGCGACCGTGCGCGCCTCGATCACCGCGCTCTTCCGCCGCCTGTCGGCCGACGGGATCCGCGCGTACGGCACGAGCATCACCCCCGCCGACGCCGCCTTCGACGCCTCCGACGACCTGCACCTGGGCGCCCAGCGGGTGGCCGCCGCGACGGTGCGCGCGCTCCGGCTGCCCGACGCGCGCATGGTGGTCTCCTTCCGGGCGATGGAGGAGGCGGCGACCGTGGAACTGACTTCGGGCCCCGAGTACTCCGTCGAGGTCAACGACCGCTTCCGCACCCACCGCCGCGACCTCGCGGCCGCCCTGTCGCACGAGGTCGCCCACGTCCTGCTGCACCGTCTGGACCTGCGGTTCCCCGGCACCGCCGAGAACGAGATCCTCACCGACACCGCCGCCGCGTACCTGGGGGCGGGCTGGCTGCTCCTGGACGCCTACCGGGAGGACGCGCTCACCCACCAGCGATTCGGCTACCTCACACCGGAGGAGTTCGGCTACGTCCTCGCCAAGCGCGCCGCCCTGTTCGGCGAGGACCCCGCCACCTGGTTCACCAGCCCGCAGGCCTACGAGGCCTACGTGCGCGGGCGCGCGCTCGCCGAGCGCGACCACCGCCGGGCGCCGCTGGCGGCCGCGGGACCACTGGCCCGGCGGCGGTACGCGAAGGCGCGGCGTACGGGGGCTCGCGCGGGCGACGGATCCGGGTACCGCTTCGAACCGGACGGGTCGGGGCCCGGGTTGCGGGTCAGCTTCCCCTGCCCGGTGTGCGCGCAGCGGCTGCGGGTCGCGGTGCGCGGGCGGCTGCGGGCCCGGTGCGGGCTCTGCCGCACGGTCCTCGACTGCCTCACCTAGATCATTCATCGCGCGGCCACAAAAAGTTTCCTACCGGCCAGTAGACAGGGGGGCGGTTCTCGCCAACTCTGGTCACGTACATGCCAACTCGTGACCGAGGAGCGCCCCCCATGCGCAGCACCCGCCGCACCCGCATGCCCCGTACCGCCGCCGCCGCAGTGGCCGCGGCCGCCGCCGTCTCGACGCTGATTCCGGCCACCGCCGCCCAGGCCGCACCCGCGCCGGCGCCCGCACCGGTCTCCGCGCCCGCATCCGCCGCCCCGGCGGCCCCGGCCGCCTCGGCCGCCTCGGCGCCCGGCGGCAACGCGGCGATCCTCGGCATCGACTACGCCACCTGGCAGCGGGACGTCGCCGCCGTCATCGACGCGGCCCGGCCCGCGATCGAGGCGCGCATCGCCGCCTCGCCCGCCGGCGAGAAGCCCGCCCTCGTCCTCGACATCGACAACACCTCGCTGGAGACGGACTTCCACTGGTTCTGGACCTTCCCGACCCCCGCGATCTCCAAGGTCCGCGCGCTGACCCAGTACGCGCACGCGCGCGGCGTCGCGGTCTTCTTCGTCACGGCCCGCCCCGGCATCATCCACTCCCTCACCGAGCGCAACCTCAAGTCCGTGGGCTACCCGATCTCCGGGCTCTACGTCCGTGACCTGCCCGACCTGTTCGACGAGGTCAGCGCCTACAAGACGGGCAAGCGCGCGGAGATCGAGGCGCGCGGCTACACGATCATCGCGAACATCGGGAACAGCCCGACCGACCTCGTCGGCGGTCACGCCGAGCGCACGGTCAAGCTTCCGGACTACAACGGCAAGCTCTCCTGACCCGGGCGCGGTGAGAACGGGGCGGCGGATCGTGCGAGTCCGCCGCCCTCAGCCGAGTTCGGCGGCGATGGCGTTCGCCGCCGCCCACCCGAAGGTCATGGCCGGGCCGATCGTCGCGCCCGGCCCGGGGCAGGTCTCCCGCACCCCCGCGCCCTCCCGGGTCCGCGGCCGAATGGCCGCGTACTGCACGGCCGCCGGCAAGGCGATCCTGGCTTCCGGCCATCCGGGCGCGGTGGACCACGTCCTGGCTCAGGGGCTGCGGCCGCGGTCTCGGTGTCCTCCTGCCGCGGAGAGCGCGAACCGGCCCGGCTGGGACCGGCCGTACTGGCCTGCGCGCGGGCCGTGTGGCGGGAGTTGTACGGCCCGGGGCGGGCCGGCCGGGCGGCGGCCGCGGGAGCCGCGGCCGGCGGTCTCGGAGCAGGAAATGGACAACATGATGGGCTGGTTGCGGTTCAGCGAGTGGATGTAGCGGGTAGACATAGGACATCGCACCGATGAAGACTCGGGCCCGACCCCTCGCCAGGGGGCCGGGCCCGCTTCCGTGCCACGCCGTTTCAGCCCTCGTAGGTGATCCGCACCCGGTCGTCGCCGAGGCGTCGTGCCTGGCAGGCCAGGATGTAGCCCTCGGTGAGGTCGGCCCGGTCCAGGACCTCGTTGCGCTCCAACTCCGCCTCGCCCTCGACGAGGCGGCAGCAGCAGGCGCTGCAGGCGCCCTCCCGGCAGGAGTACGGGGCCGACGGCCCGGCGGCGAGCAGGGCGTCGAGCAGCGGGGCGCCGCCGGACCAGGGCACGGTGTGCACGGTCCCGTCGAGCTCCACCTCCACGGTGGCACGGGCCCCGGTTGGCGCGGGGCGGGTCGGCTCTCGCGAAGACGTCCGCGCCCAGCGAGAAGTACCGCTCGCGGTGGATCGCGCGCTGCGCCGCCCCGGCGCGGCGCAGCGCGTCCCCGGCGGCCACCTCCTCGCAGATCCAGCCGGAGCCGAGCCGCCGGGCACCCGCTTGACGGTGATCCGCATCGGCTCCCCGGTGTGCGGGGAGCTCGCCAGGGAGTAGCAGCTGGCCGCGCCTCCCGGTATCCGTACGGTCAGGAACTGGCCGGGGCTGTAGGAGAGTTCCGCGTCCAGGAGGGAGACCGCTTCGGGGGTCTCCTGGACGCGTTCCCGGACGCGGACCCGCAGTGCGGTGGCTGCTCCGCCCGGCGGCGGAGCCGGGGCCGCGCCCGGGAGCGCGGCCGCACGGGCCGGCGCAGGGGCCGGCGCAGGAGCGCGGTCCTGTTCCCGGAGGCCGCTGTCAGGCATCGGCGGGCACCTCCAGGACGCCGTCCCGGACGGCCTCGTCGTGCCAGACGTAGAGCTGGCCGTTGCGCTCCAGGGCGGTCCAGGCGCGGGTGCGGGCGCGCGGCGGGACGCGGCGGGCGTAGGGGATCGCGGCGCAGCGGCCGTTGCCGGACCAACGCCAGTCGTGGAAGGGGCAGGCGAGGGTGTCGCCCTTGACGGTGCCGTGGGCGAGGTTGCCGCCCATGTGGGGCAGTAGGCGTTCAGGCGTGCAGGTCGCCCGTGTCCGCGCCGCGGAAGACGACGAGCCGGGTGCCGAAGGCCTCGACCTCGTGCGGGGCGCCGTCCTCGAAGGAGCGGGCGGCGGTATCGAGGCCTTCGAGGGTGGACTCCCGGATGTTCTCCCGCTCGGTCTCGGCCATTATCGCGGCGAAGAACGCGAACAGCAGCCGGCCGGGCCGCTACGTCCTACTTCTCCTCCGGCTCCCAGGCGCGGAGCAGGTCGAGCAGCCCTGCGTCTCCGTCAACGTGCAAGGAGGCGGCCTGGATACGGTCGTACAAGTAGAGGACCAACTCACTGGCCGTGCCATGGATGGAGGCGCCGGCTGCGTCCGAGTCCTGGCCGGTCGCGGCAGTGGGCGCGGGGATGCGGGTGGAGCGTGCGCCGTCGCCGTCGACCGTGAGGCGCCAGGAGCGGCCCTCGGCGGCGTGGAAGTCGAAGGCCGTGGGCTTGTGCGGCCAGGCACTCGGCGTTGCGCAGACGGTGAACAGGAACTCCTCGACACCGTCGAGTGCGACCTCGGCCGGCAGCGGCTGCGGGGCGCCCGCGGCGAGCTGAACGTCGTAGGTGTGCACTGCGCTCTCCTGGACCCGGTGCCGGGCGATACCGCCGGAGGTTTGCGGTGACTGCGACGCAGGCCACCACGTCCAGCTACCGCTCTCCGGTCCTGCCTCGCGCAGGGTGCTCAGCAGAAGCTCCGTCGACGCGGCCAGCCAGGCCAGCAGGACCTCAGGCTCCCGGGGCAGTTCCAGAGCGGCGCGCGCAGCGGCGGCCTCGGCCAGGGGAGCGTCGGCAGGCCCCGCGCCGACGATGGCGGCCCAGAAACGGTCTCCCCCACCCAGGTGCTTCACCAGATCGAACAGCGTCCACCCGGGGCAGGTCGGCACCTGTGCGTCGAGACTGGGCGCGGCGGCGACCGCGGCGCGGAAGGCGGCCGACCGTTCGTCGATGAGTCCCAGCAGGTCAGGAAACACAAGATTTTTTTCCACGCCGGAATGTCTATCACCGTACTCGGGTGATCGGACAGCGATTTTCACAGTCGCGGCCGGTTGGCCATTGCGGACGTCCACGCCTCCCACCGCTCGGGTGACCAGCGAACGCGACCGCCTACAGGTGGAGCGGGACCGCCTCACCGGGGGCGACGTGCCGCCGGACCCCACCAGTAACGGGCTCTCCCGCATTGGTCGTGAGGCATGTTGGCCTGGCTCCTGAGGGAAGGGCCCCCTTCGCGGAGCTGCGCTAGTAGTAGCCCTTCGTGCCGTCGAGTAGCTCCCGGACGATGTCCGCGTGCCCTGCGTGTCGCCCCGTCTCCTCGACGAGGTGGATCAGTATCCAGCGGAGGTTGGCGCTGCCGTCGCGGAAGTCGGGGTGGCGACCGGTGTCGTCCAGGTCGGCCGCGGCGACGATCTCGTTGCTGCGGGCGCACTGGGCCTCGTACTCCGCGAGGAGCTCTGCGAGGGGGCGGCCGTCGGTGTGCCAGTCGGCGTTCTTGCTTGACTCGTCGAATGCGGGGTTCTGCTTCTTGTCGCCGCCGAGAAACAGCACTTCCAGCCACATGTGCTCGGTCCAGCGCATGTGGGAGATGAGACCGGCCATCGTCATGGCCGGTGAGGTCGGGATGACCGGGCGGCACGCGTCCTCGTCGCTCAGCCCTTCGCATTTCCAGCGCAGGATCTGCCGCTGCAGGTCCAGCCAGCCGATGAGCGCGATGCGTTCGTCCGCTTGGAGCGGGGGGCGTTCCAGTTCCGATGACATGCCGGCGCACGCTACCAGGGCGGTCGGGAGGGGGCACCTGGATGACGGGCTCTTCCGCGATTTACGATCTTGGTCACGGTTGGGGACGGAGCGGGGCTGACGGCCCCGGCGGGGCCGGATCGGGATGACGGTGGTTGAGACGTCCCTGGCGAGCTGCTGGCGGAGGGCTTCGTCGTCGTGGTGGAGGGCAGCGATCGCGGTGGCAGCGGCCTTGAGCTTGTTCTCCACGGGCAGGTGCGGCGCGGTGGAGACGGCGAGGGCGGTCATCCACTCCCAGGCCCGGTGCCCGTACCCCTTCCAGGCGTCCGCCCCGGGCATCAGCCCGCCCCGGCAGACGAACAAGGTGAGAGCCTCCAGGCCGAACTCGCCCTCGTAGACCGTGATCCGCCGCAGCTTGGCGGGCATGGCCGACATACGGAATGCGCGGTTGACGCCATCCAGCGTTCCGCGCACCACACCGCCGGCGACGTCGACGCTGGCAACGACGAACAGGTCACGGGCCTTGCGCTCCAGGGTCCTGGCGGCGGCGCGGACGATGTCCGGACGTTCGAGGATGCAGAACAGGTCGGCGGACGCGGCAGAGTCTTCGGGGACGTAGAGGGTGCGGGCCTTGCCGTACTTCGCGCACGCCTGCACCTCGAACTCGGCGCTGCCACCCTGCATCCCGGGCCACAGCCTGATCTCGGGCAGCAGCACGGTAGCCCACTCGCGCCATCGCGCCCCCGCACCCAGGGCCAGGTCCGATCCAGCAGTCCCCGCCGCTTCAGCAGCGCGGCCACCTCCTCGGCCGAGACCACCTCGCTGTCCAGGTACCGCGTTAACGGCTGTACCGCGGTGCCCCAAGGCCGGCGACCGCCGGGGGCGTGCCGCGACGGCCGGCCCGGGGGGCGCACCGGGCCGTGGGCGCCCCCGGGGCTCAGCGCCCGGGCACGGTCACTGCCCCGGCGCGGCCTCGCCCGGCAGGTTCAGCTGCCAGGAGACGCCGAAGCGGTCGTTCACCCAGCCGAACCGGGTGCTGAACCCGTACGAGCCGATCGGCATCAGCTCGGTGCCCTGCTCGGAGAGGGCCGCGTAGAGGCGCTCGATCTCGGCCTCGCTGTCGCACTGGATGTAGAGCGAGACGGCGGGCGTGAAGCCGAACTCGTGCGTGACCGAGCTGTCGATGCACATGAAGGTCTGCCCGGCCAGGGAGAAGGCGGCGTGGCGTACCTTGCCCTCCTCCCCGGCTCCGGCGTCGTCGGCGCCGTAGCGGCTGATGCCGAGCACCTCGGCGTCGTCGAACAGTGAGAGGTAGAAGGTCATCGCCTCCTCCGCGCGCCCCTCGAACATCAGAAACGTGGTGATCTTCTGCGGGCTCGGCGTGATGGTCATCGCTGGGTCCTGTCCCTTCGCTCTCCGGTCCTCCCGGACCAGAAACCCTAGGGGGTCACTTGTCGATCGGGCCGGATCCGGGCCTGACCGGGTCGGGCCCGTGCCGTACCCGCCGATCCCGCGCCGGGTCAGCGCGCCCCGTACACCGGCAGCGGTGCCCGCGCCGACGCGAGGAGCTTCAAGGCGGCCTCCCCCGCCTCCGCCGGGGTCCACCGCGCTCCGCGGTCCGCCGTGGGGCCCGGCCGCCAGCCCTCCATGACGGTGATCCGGCCGCCCTCGGTCTCGAAGACGCGGCCCGTGACCCCCGCCGAGGCGTCCGCGCCCAGCCATACCACCAGCGGGGACACGTTCTCCGGGGCCATCGCGTCGAAGCCGCCCTCCTCGGGTGCGGCCATGGTCTCGGCGAAGGTCCGCTCCGTCATCCGGGTCCGCGCGGCCGGGGCGATGGCGTTGACCTGGACGCCGTAGCGGCCCATCTCCTCGGCCGCGACCATCGTCAGGCCGAGGATCCCCGCCTTGGCCGCGCTGTAGTTGCCCTGGCCGACGGAGCCCAGCAGCCCGGCCCCGGAAGAGGTGTTGACGACCCGGGCCGCCACCGGCCGACCCGCCTTCGCCTCGGCCCGCCACCATGCGGCCGCCGAGCGCAACGGCAGGAAGTGGCCCTTCAGGTGCACCCGCATGACCGCGTCCCAGTCGTCCTCGTCCAGGTTGACCAGCATCCGGTCCCGCAGGAACCCCGCGTTGTTGACGAGGGTGTCCAGGCGGCCGAAGGTCTCCACGGCCGCCGCAACCAGCGAGGCGGCGCCCTGCGCGGTCGCGATGTCCCCGCCGTGCGCCACCGCCCGCCCGCCCAGTGCCTCGATCTCCCGGGCCACCTGCGCCGCCGGGCTGTCCGGCCCGGGCAGCCCGTCCAGTCCGACCCCGAGGTCGTTCACGACGACTTTCGCCCCCTGCTCCGCGAAGGCCAGCGCATGGGCGCGCCCCAGCCCCCGCCCCGCGCCCGTCACGATCACGACCCGGTCCTCGCACAGTCCCGCCATCTCAGCTCTCCTTGTTGACAGTTGCCGCATCCAGGAATGCCGGGCGCTCGCCGCCGCCGTGCACGAGCAGGCTCGCCCCGCTGACGTACGCCGCCCGGTCCGAGGCCAGGAACACCGCCGCTGAGCCCACGTCCGAGGGTTCCGCGAGCCGCCCCAGCGGGACGGTGGCGCCGACCGCCGCGATGCCGGCCTCGTCGCCGTAGTGCAGGTGGGCCAGTTCGGTCCGCACCATGCCCAGGACGAGCGAGTTGACCCGTACGTCGGGGGCCCATTCGACGGCCATGGAGCGGGCCAGGTTCTCCAGCCCCGCCTTGGCGGCTCCGTACGCCGCCGTCCCCGGCGAGGGGCGGGTCCCGCTGACACTGCCGATCATGACCACCGAGCCGCGCGCCTCGCGCAGCCAGGGGTACGCCGCCAGTGAGGCGGTCATCGGCGCGAGCAGGTTGAGTTCGACGACGCGCGCGTGGCGCTGCGCCTCGCCCTCGCCCAGCAGCCGGTACGGGGTCCCGCCCGCGTTGTTGACCAGGCAGTCGAGCCGCCCGTGGCGGGCGGCGACCGCGCCGAAGAAGTCGTGCACGGCGGCGGGGTCGCGCAGGTCGACCGGGCTGTAGGCGGCCTTGCGGCCGTCCGCCGACACCTCTTCCCGCGGCGGCCGCCGGGCGCAGACGACCACGTCCGCGCCGGCCGCGAGGAACGACCGGGCGATTCCGGCGCCGACGCCCCGGGTTCCTCCGGTGACGACGACAACCCTCCCGTCGAGCTCCATAGGCTGCTACCTTCCTCACCTAACAAATGTTTGGTGGAAAGGTAGCTGATCCACTCATGGGTGTCTCCACCTCAAGCCCGGACAAGGGCATCGCACTCGTCACAGTCGACTTCCCACCCGTCAACGCGCTGCCGGTGCAGGGCTGGTACGACCTGGCCGACGCGCTGCGGGCCGCGGGTCGCGACCCGGAGGTCCGGTGCGTCGTACTCGCCGCCGAGGGCCGCGGCTTCAACGCCGGCGTCGACATCAAGGAGATGCAGCGCGACACCGGCCACGCCGCCCTCATCGGCGCCAACCGGGGCTGCTACGAGGCCTTCGCCGCCGTGTACGAGTGCGAGGTGCCGGTGGTCGCGGCCGTGAACGGGTTCTGCCTGGGCGGCGGCATCGGACTGGTCGGCAACGCCGACGCGATCGTCGCTTCCGACGACGCCACCTTCGGACTGCCCGAGCTGGACCGGGGCGCGCTCGGTGCCGCCACCCACCTGGCCCGGCTGGTCCCGCAGCACCTGATGCGCGCGCTGTACTACACCTCGCGCACCGCGACCGCCGCCGAACTGCACGCGCACGGCTCGGTCTGGAAGGTGGTCCTTCGCACGGAACTGCGCTCCGCCGCCCTGGAGCTGGCCGCCGAGATCGCGCGGAAGGACGGCTACCTGATCCGGCTCGCGAAGGCGGCCATCAACGGGATCGACCCCGTGGACGTGCGCCGCAGCTACCGCTTCGAGCAGGGCTTCACCTTCGAGGCCAACCTCAGCGGGGTGGCCGACCGGGTCCGCGACACCTTCGGGAAGGGAGAGCGCGCATGAGCGGCAGGGCAGACAAGGTACTGACCCCCGAAGAGGTGGTCGGGCAGCTGCACAGCGGCATGACCATCGGCATCGGCGGCTGGGGGTCCCGGCGCAAGCCCATGGCGCTGGTGCGAGCACTGCTCCGCTCCGGGATCACCGATCTGACCGTGATCTCCTACGGGGGCCCCGACGTCGGCCTGCTGGCCGCTGCCGGCCGGATCCGCAGACTGGTCGCCCCCTTCGTCACCCTCGACTCCATCCCGCTGGAGCCCCATTTCCGTGCCGCCCGCGAGCGCGCGGCCTTCACCCTCACCGAGCTCGACGAGGCCATGTTCATGTGGGGCCTGCACGCCGCCGCCAACCGGCTCCCCTTCCTCCCCGTCCGGGCCGGTCTCGGCTCCGACGTGATGCGGGTCAATCCGGAACTGCGTACGGTCACCTCCCCCTACGCCGACGGCGAGGAGCTCGTCGCCGTCCCGGCCCTGCGCATGGACGCCGCCCTGGTGCACCTGAACCGCGCCGACCGCCTGGGCAACGCCCAGTACCTGGGCCCGGACCCGTACTTCGACGACCTGTTCTGCGAGGCCGCCGACGCCGCCTACGTCTCCTGCGAGCAGATCGTCGAGACCGCCGAGCTCGCCAAGGCGGGCCCCCCGCAGTCCCTCCTGGTCAGCCGCCACTGCGTCACCGGAGTCGTGGAGAGCCCGAACGGCGCGCACTTCACCTCCTGCGCACCCGACTACGACCGCGACGAGGCCTTCCAGAAGCTGTACGCGACCACCCCGTGGACCGAGTTCGCCGACCGCTTCCTTTCCGGGGCGGGCGAGCACGACTACCAGCGGGCCGTCCGGACCTGGCACGAGGAGCAGCAGTGACGACCGCCGACACCACCACCGCCTCCCGCACCGTCTCGCGCGCCGAGTACTGCGTGATCGCGTGCGCCGAGGCCTGGCGCGACAACGGCGAGGTGCTCGCCAGTCCGATGGGTCTGATCCCCTCCTTCGGGGCCCGGCTCGCGAAGCGCACCTTCTCCCCCGATCTGCTGCTGACCGACGGCGAGGCGATGCTCGTGGGGCTCGACGGGACGGCCGAGGGCTGGCTCCCGTACCGGCGCCACCTGACGATGGTCACCGGCGGCCGGCGGCACGTGATGATGGGCGCCAGCCAGATCGACCGGTTCGGCAACCAGAACATCTCCTGCATCGGAGACTGGGAGCGGCCGTCCCGCCAGCTGCTCGGGGTGCGCGGCGCGCCCGTCAACACCCTCAACAACCCGGTCAGTTACTGGGTACCCAAGCACTCCACCCGGGTCTTCGTCGAGCGCGTCGACATGGTCAGCGGCGTCGGCTACGACCGTGCGGAGGCGGCCGGCGTGACCCGTTTCCACCACCTGCCCCGGGTGGTCAGCGACCTCGGCGTCTTCGATTTCGCCGGGCCCGGCCATGCGATGCGCCTGGCCTCCGTGCACCCCGGCGTCACCGTCGAGGACGTCATGGCGGCCACCGGCTTCGCGCCGGCGGTCACCGGCGAGGTCCCCTGCACACGGGAGCCGACCGCCGAGGAGCTGCGGCTGATCCGCGAGGTGATCGACCCCAAGGGGCTGCGCGAGCGCGAAGTGCGGTTCTGAGGCGATGGCGAGGACGATGACGATACGGACGGCCTTCACCGAGCTGGTCGGGGTCGAGCACCCCGTCGTGCAGACGGGCATGGGCTGGGTCGCCGGCCCCCGCCTGGTCTCGGGCGCGGCCAACGCGGGGGCGCTGGGCATCCTGGCCTCGGCCACGATGACCCTGGACCAGCTGCGTGCGGCGGTCCGCGAGGTGAAGTCCCGTACGCCCGGGGGGACTCCGTTCGGGGTCAATCTGCGGGCGGACGCCGGGGACGCGGCCGAGCGCGCGCAGCTGATCATCGACGAGGGGGTGCGGGTCGCCTCGTTCGCGCTCGCGCCCTCCAAGGAGCTGATCGGGCGGCTCAAGGACGCGGGCGTGGTCGTCATCCCGTCGGTCGGGGCCCGGCGGCACGCCGAGAAGGTGGCCGCGTGGGGCGCCGATGCGGTGATCGTGCAGGGCGGCGAGGGCGGCGGTCACACGGGAGACGTGGCCACGACGGTGCTGCTGCCGCAGGTCGTGGACGCCGTGGACATCCCGGTGATCGCGGCGGGCGGCTTCAGCGACGGGCGCGGCCTGGTCGCCGCACTGTCCTACGGGGCCGCGGGCATCGCCATGGGCACCCGGTTCCTGCTGACCTCGGACTCCACCGTCCCGGACGCCGTGAAGGCCGAGTACCTGCGGGCCACCGTCAAGGACGTCACCGTCACCACGGCCGTCGACGGGCTGCCGCACCGCATGCTCCGTACGGAGCTGGTCGACTCCCTGGAGCGGGCGGGCCGCACCCGGGCGCTGGTCAGGGCGGTGCGGCACGCGGCCGGCTTCCGGAAGCTGTCCGGTCTGAGCTGGTCGCAGATGGTTCGCGACGGCCTCGCGATGAAACACGGCAAGGACCTGTCCTGGAGCCAGGTACTGCTCGCCGCGAACACCCCCATGCTCCTCAAGGCGTCCATGGTCGAGGGCCGTACGGATCTCGGTGTCATGGCATCGGGCCAGGTCGCGGGGGTGATCGACGATCTCCCGTCCTGCGCGGAGCTCGTCTCCCGCGTCATGGCCGAGGCACAACAGGCAATCGCAGCACTCGAAGCACTGCACTCGCTCCGCACCCCGCCACCACCAGGGTGATCCCCCTTCTCCGTCACAGGAGTTGCCCATATGAGCCGTGCCCGAATCCGTCTGGCGACCGCGGCGGCCGCCGCCGCTCTCGCCGTCGGAATCCTGCCCGCCTCCGCGTACGCGGCGACGGCACCCGGAGCCGGGGTCAGCGCCCGGCACCACCAGCAGCAGGCCGAAACGATTCGCCAGATTCCCCTCCAGGGCGCCGTCAACGTCCGGGACATCGGCGGCTACCGCACCTGGACCGGCGGTCAGGTCCGCCAGGGACTGGTCTACCGCTCCGACGCACTGAGCAAGCTGACCGCGGCCGACGTCACCACCGTCGCCGGTCTGGGCCTCAAGAAGGTCGTCGATTTCCGCATTCCGATGGAGCTCCAGTACGACGGCGCCGACCGGCTGCCCGCTGGGCTCTCCCCCACCTCGCGCCCGGTCAGCGACCTCGGCCTCTACGGCACCCTCGTCGGCGCGATCGGCAGCGGCGATCCCGTCACCCAGGAGCAGATGCTCGGCGGCGGCCGCGCCGAGGCCTACATGCGCGACATCTACCGCACCTTCGTGAGCAGCCCCGAGAACCGGGCGCAGTTCGCGGCGACGCTGCGGGAGATCGCCGACGGCCGGCAGGGCCCGGTGCTGTACCACTGCACGTCCGGCAAGGACCGGACCGGCTGGATGAGTTACGTCCTGCTGCGCGCACTGGCCGTCCCCGAGGACACCGCGGAGCGCGACTACCTGGCGTCGAACACCTTCCGCGCCGCCTACGACGCCCAGGTGCGGGCGGGCCTGGGGCAGTCGGGGCGGATGCAGAACCCGGACCTGCTGATCCCGCTCCAGGAGGTCCGCCAGGACTACCTGGACTCGGCGACGGCGCAAATGGAGGCCGACTACGGCAGCTTCTACGGCTACCTGACGCAGGGCCTCGGCCTGGACCTGCGGACGCTCGCGAAGCTGCAGGACCGGATGGTCCGGTAGCGGACAGCACGACGCCGGGCAGCGCTTCCCGCGCTGCCCGGCGTCGTGGTGCTCGTGTACGGGGTGGGTCAGACCGCCCGGCGGCGGCCCTGGCCCCCGGTGCCGACCCGGCTGCGCGCGGAGGCCGCGGCGGCGCCGCCACCGCCGGAGCCACCGGTCCCGCGTCGGCCGCGCTCGCCGGAGCCGGTGGCTCCGGCGCCGCCGCCCTGGCCGCCGCGACGGGCCTGGCCCGAGCCGGAGGCCGCCGGGGCCTGCCCGGAGGCACCCCCGCCGGAACGGCGGGCGCGGCCGCCGGCCGCCGGAGCGCCGCCCGTGGCGGCACCGGTGCGTGCCCCGCCGCCCGAGCGACGGCGTGAGCCGGAGCCCGTACCGGAGCCGGAGCGCGGCTTGGGCGCGGTGGCCTGCGGAACCTCCAGCACCACCGGGATGCCCGAGGGCTCCTTGGCGCCGGTCAGCCGGGCCAGTTCCTCGTCGGAGGACTTGATCTGCGCGGTGCGCGGGGAGATCCCGGCGTCCGACATCAGACGGGTCATGTCCCGCTTCTGGTCGGGCAGGACCAGGGTGACCACGCTGCCGGACTCGCCGGCACGGGCGGTACGGCCGCCGCGGTGCAGGTAGTCCTTGTGGTCGGTGGGCGGGTCCACGTTGACGACGAGGTCGAGGTCGTCGATGTGGATGCCGCGCGCCGCGACGTTGGTGGCGACCAGCGCGGTGACCTCGCCCGTCTTGAACCAGTCCAGGGTGCGGTTGCGCTGCGGCTGGGAGCGGCCGCCGTGCAGGCCGGAGGCGCGTACGCCGTCGGCGAGCAGCTTCTTGACCATGCGGTCGACCGCGCGCTTGGTGTCGACGAACATGATCACCCGGCCGTCGCGAGCGGCTATACGCGTCGCCACGGCCTTCTTGTCGGTCTCGTCCATGACGTACAGGACGTGGTGCTCCATGGTGGTGACCGCACCGGCCGACGGGTCGACGGAGTGGCCGACCGGGTCGGTCAGGAACATCTTGACGAGCTTGTCGATGTTCTTGTCCAGCGTCGCGGAGAACAGCATCCGCTGGCCGCCGGCCTCGACCTGCTTGAGCAGCGCAGTGACCTGCGGCATGAAGCCCATGTCGGTCATCTGGTCGGCCTCGTCGAGGACGGTGATCGAGACCTGCGAGAGGTCGGCGTCACCGCGGTCGATGAGGTCCTTCAGGCGGCCGGGGGTGGCGACGAGCACCTCGGCGCCGCGGCGCAGGGCGCCCGACTGCCGGTTGATCGACATGCCGCCGACGACGGTCGCGATGCGCAGGTTCACGGCCGTGGCGTACGGGGCCAGGGCGTCGGTGACCTGCTGCGCGAGCTCACGGGTGGGTACGAGGACCAGCGCGAGCGGCGCCTTCGGCTGCGCGCGGCGGCCGGCGGTACGGGCCAGCAGCGCCAGGCCGAAGGCCAGCGTCTTGCCGGAGCCGGTGCGGCCGCGGCCGAGCAGGTCACGGCCGACGAGGGAGTTCGGCAGCGTCGCGGCCTGGATCGGGAACGGCTCGGTGACACCCTGGGCGGCGAGGGTCTTCAGCAACGCCTCGGGCATGTCCATGTCCCCGAACGACTCGACCGGCGGCAGCGCCGGGGCGATCGGCTCGGGCATGGTGAATTCCTGGGGCCGGGCAACGGGCGCGGACTTCTGCCGTCCCGCGCCAGACTTCGGACGCCCCTGGGCCGCACCTCGACCCCGGGTGGGGCGGCGGCTGGGTCGTGCGGAGCTGGAGCTGGTCATGCGAGAAAGCCCTCCTGAAACCGGCAGGTAAAACAAAGGTCGAAACAGCAGACAAGCCGGGGCCCGCACCTCACGGTGCGGACCCCGGCGAGCTGAAGTACTTAGTTGGCGGGGAGGATGTTCTCCGCCTGGGGGCCCTTCTGGCCCTGGGTGACGTCGAAGGACACGCGCTGGCCCTCCTGGAGCTCACGGAAGCCCTGGGTGGCGATGTTCGAGTAGTGGGCGAAGACGTCCGGGCCGCCACCGTCCTGCTCGATGAAGCCGAAGCCCTTTTCCGAGTTGAACCACTTCACGGTGCCAAGTGCCATTTTAAATCTCCTGAATAGGCGGCAAAGGGCCCCATCCGGAGATTCCGGCAAAACAATAAAAGCGCCTGCGGAGCATTCCCGTCAGGCGCACATAAAGTTCATGGGTACCACAACTGCAACGAGCTCTAAGCTAGCACACCCTCGGTCGGGGAGCGCAGGACCGAGGGTGTGACCTGCGCCCTCCGGTCGGCGGCCTGCGGTGTGCCGGCCGGTGCGACAGGGGTGGCCGGCGGGGCCGGAGGCCCTGTCCCGCTTGGGTCGTGGGCGGTCCGGTCCCGCGCGGGCTATCCCCCCGAGCCGGTGGACCGATTCGCCCTCGGCGAAAAGATTCACCCCTTCGGGTCGGCCCCTGGGGGCTCGGTGTGCGCGCAGGCGTGCGGGGTGCGGCTCGGGCCGGTCATCCACATCGAGGACGTCGATCCGGAGTCGATGGGCGGCCACAGCCACGGCCTCCGCACGGGCGGAGACCGGGACCGGGGCGGGGCCTAGAGCCGTTCGATGATCGTCACGTTGGCCTGGCCGCCGCCCTCGCACATCGTCTGGAGGCCGAACCGGCCGCCGGTGCGTTCCAGCTCGTGGAGGAGGGTGGTCATCAGCTTCACCCCGGTCGCGCCCAGCGGGTGGCCCAGCGCGATCGCGCCGCCGTTGACGTTGACGCGCTCCGGGTCGGCGCCGGTCTCCTTCAGCCAGGCCAGCACCACCGGGGCGAACGCCTCGTTGATCTCCACCAGGTCGATGTCGGCCAGCGACATGCCGGTCTTCTTCAGCGCGTACGCCGTGGCCGGGATCGGCGCGGACAGCATCCGGATCGGGTCCTCGCCACGTACCGAGAGGTGGTGGATGCGGGCGCGCGGCCGCAGGCCGTGTTCCCGTACCGCCCGCTCGGAGGCGATCAGCATGGCCGCCGCGCCGTCCGAGACCTGGGAGGAGACGGCCGCCGTGATGGTGCCGCCCTCGACCACCGGCTTGAGGGTGGCCATCTTCTCCAGGGTCGTGTCCCGGCGCGGGCCCTCGTCGACGCTCACGTCCCCGTACGCCACCGTCTCGCGCGCGAAGCGGCCCTCGTCGATGGCGCGGATCGCCCGCCGGTGGGAGCGGAGCGCGAACTCCTCCATGTCCTGCCGGCTGATCCCCCACTTCTGCGCGATGAGCTGGGCACCGTGGAACTGGTTCACTGGGGCGTCCCCGTACCGGGCCCGCCAGCCCGCCGAGCCCGCGAACGGACCCTCGGTGAGGCCGAGCGGCTCCGCCGCCTGACGCGAGGCGAAGGCGATCGGGATCATCGACATGTTCTGGGTCCCGCCCGCGACCACCAGGTCCTGGGTGCCGGACAGGACGCCCTGCGCCGCGAAGTGCACCGCCTGCTGCGAGGAGCCGCACTGGCGGTCGACGGTGACGCCGGGCACCTCCTCGGGCAGGCCGGCCGCCAGCCAGGCGGTCCTGGCGATGTCCCCCGCCTGCGGCCCCACCGTGTCGAGGCAGCCGAACACCACGTCCTCCACGGCGGCCGGGTCCACCCCGGACCGCTCGATCAGTGCCTTCAGGACGTGGGCGCCCAGGTCGGCCGGGTGGACGGCGGACAAGCCGCCCTTCCGCCGCCCCACGGGGGTGCGTACCGCATCGACTATGTAGGCCTCGGGCATCGGGACTCCTCAGACGGTCGGGTCTGTCAGGTGGGGCGCAGTGCGATCCCGTCCAGCACCATCGACAGGTACTGGCGGGCGATCTCCTCGGGGCTGTGCTGTCCGCCCGGCCGGTACCAGGACGCCGCCACCCACACCGTGTCGCGCACGAAGCGGTAGGTGAGGCGGATGTCCAGGTCGGCGCGGAAGACCTCGGCCTCGACGCCCCGCTCCAGCGTCCCCAGCCAGGCCTTCTCGAATTTCTGCTGCGAGTCGGACAGGTAGTGGAAGCGGGGCTGGGCGGAGAGGGTGCGGGACTCCTTCTGGTAGATGGCGACGGCGGCGCGGTGCCGGTCGATCTCCCGGAAGGACTCGGTGACGAGGGCCTCGATGGTCTCCCTGGGGCCGAGCCCGGCGGCGAGGACGGTGTCGTACCCCTCCCACAGTTCGGTCAGGAAGGCCGAGAGGATCTCGTCGAGCATCGATTCCTTGGAATCGAAGTGGTAGTAGAGGCTGCCGGCGAGCATGCCGGCGGCGTCGGCGATCTTGCGGACGGTGGTGGCGTTGTAGCCCTGCGCGGCGAAGACCTCGGCGGCGGTGTCGAGGAGTTCACGACGCCGTTCGGGGGAGGCCGTCACCTGTGGCTTCTTCTGGGATGTCGGCTTGTTCGTTGGCACGCGTCCATTCTCGGCCTACGCGTGCTGGCTGCTGACCGACACCGTCTCGCCGGTCATGTACGACGAGTAGTCGCTGGCCAGGAAGACGATGACGTTGGCGACCTCCCAGGGCTCGGCGTACCGGCCGAAGGCCTCGCGGGCGGTGAGTTCGGCCAGGAGCTCCTCGCTGGTGACCTTCACCAGGTGCGGGTGCATGGCCAGGCTCGGGGCGACCGCGTTGACGCGTACGCCGAACTCGGCGGCCTCCAGGGCCGCGCAGCGGGTCAGGGCCATCACGCCGGCCTTGGCGGCGGCGTAGTGGGCCTGGCCGGTCTGGGCGCGCCAGCCGATGACGGAGGCGTTGTTGACGACCACCCCGCCGCCGCCGGAGGCCTTGAGGGCGCGCAGGGCGGCGCGGGTGCAGCGGAAGGTTCCGTTCAGGGTGACGTCGAGGACGCGGGACCACTGGGTGTCGGTCATGTCGATGAGGGCGGCGGTGCCGCCGAGGCCGGCGTTGTTGACGACGATGTCGAGGTGGCCGTGGGTGTGCTCGGCGAGCGCGAAGAGGGCCTGGACCTGGTCCTCGTCGGTGACGTCGCAGGGCAGTGAGGTGACGCGGTCCGCCCCGAACTCGGCGGCGAGCGCCTCCTCGGTCTCTTTCAGGCGGCGGGCGTGGGCGTCGCCGATGACGATGCGGGCGCCCTCCTCCAGGAGGCGGCGGGCGGTGGCCCCGCCGATCCCGGCTCCGGCGGCTGCGGTGACGACGGCGGTGCGGTCCTTCAGCAGTCCGTGCCCGGGGACATAGTCGGGGGTGTTCACGCCCGTACCTCCTGGGGAAGGCCGAGGATCCGCTCGGCGATGAGGGTGCGCTGGATCTCGTCCGAGCCCGCGTAGATGGTGTCGGCGCGGGAGAAGAGGAAGAGCCGCTGCCAGTCGTCGAGGTCGTACGGGTCCCCGTGCGCGCCGTCGGCGAGGAGCGAGGGGGCGGCGCAGACGTGCTCGGCGGTGGACGCGCCGCGGCCGCCGTATGCGACGGGCCAGCCGATGCAGGTCCAGCCGTGGGCGGCCATGTGGCGCTCCCAGGCGAGGCGTTCGGTGAAGGCCTCGCGCCTGCGGCCGGGTCCGCCGCGGCCCTTGAGGGCGGCGAACTCGCCGGCGAGGTGGGCCCGTAGCCACCCCCGGACCTCGGTGCGGAACTCCTCGACGCTGCTCATGGCCGTACGTTAACCTACCAAACACTTGTTAGGGAAGCTTCGCTCGTGAAGGATGGCCGCCGCATGCCCGACGACCGCACGCCCGACGACACCCCCGGGCGCGACGCCCACCTGCCCTTCGAGCGGCGGGCCGGCCTGTGGTGGGACCACACCGGGCGGCCGGGCGCCGAGTCCCGCTTCGCGCGCGAGTCGGAGGTGTACCTGGGGATGTGCCGGCGCTGGCGGGAGCTGCCGAAGCCGGTGATCGCCTCGGTGCGGGGCGCCTGTGTGGCGGGCGGGCTGATGCCGGCCTGGGTCTGCGACCTGATCGTGGCGAGCGAGGACGCCTTCTTCGCGGACCCGGTCGTACGGATGGGCATCCCGGGGGTCGAGTACTTCGCGCACCCGTGGGCGATGCCGCCGCGGATCGCGAAGGAGTTCCTCTACACCGGTGACCGGATGCCCGCCCGGCGCGCGTACGAGGTCGGCATGGTCAACCGGGTCGTGGAGGCCCCGGAGTTGGAAGCCGAGACCGAGCGGCCGGCGCTGCGGATCGCCGCGATGCCCGCCTTCGGACTGGCGCTGACCAAGCGGGCCGTCAACCAGGCCGAGGACCTCCAGGGCCTGCACACCGGCATGGACTCGGTGTTCGGCCTGCACCACCTGGCGCACGCGCACAACGCGGAGACCTCCGCGGACTCGCTCGGCGGCGTCACTGTCGCCGCCCTGAAGGAGGCGACCATCTGATGGAACTCACGCACACGGCGGACGTGGAGGCCTTCCGGGCCGAGGCCCGCAACTGGCTCCGCGCCCATGTCCCGGCCCGGCCCCTGCCCTCCCTGGAGACGGCGGAGGGCTTCGCGGCGCACCGGGAGTGGGAGGCGGCGCTGCACGCGGACCGCTGGTCCGCGCCCTCGTGGCCACAGGAGTACGGGGGCCGGGGCGTGGACATCGTCAAATGGCTGGTGTTCGAGGAGGAGTACTGGGCCGCGGGCGCGCCCGGCCGGGTCTCCCAGAACGGCATCAGCCTCCTGGCCCCCACCCTCTTCGACCACGCGAGCGCGGAGCAGCGGGCGCGGGTGCTGCCGTCGATGGCGAGCGGTGAGGTGATCTGGGCGCAGGCCTGGTCGGAGCCCGAGTCCGGGTCCGACCTGGCCTCGCTGCGGTCGCGGGCGGTGCGGACGGAGGGCGGCTGGCTGCTGTCCGGGCACAAGACGTGGTCCTCGCGGGCGGCCTTCGCGGACCGCGCCTTCGGGATCTTCCGCACGGACCCGGACGCCCCGAAACCCCACCAGGGGCTGACGTACCTGATGTTCGACCTGCGGGCGCCGGGCGTGACGGTGCGGCCCATCGGCCGCCTCGACGGCAAGCCGGCCTTCGCGGAGCTCTTCCTGGACCGGGTCTTCGTACCGGACGAGGACGTCATCGGGGAGCCCGGGCAGGGCTGGCGGATCGCCATGTCGACGACCGGAAACGAGCGCGGCCTGACCCTGCGCTCCCCCGGCCGCTTCCTGGCGGCGGCGGACCGGCTCGTCGGGCTGTGGCACGGGCACGGGGACCCGTCCGACACGGCGCTGCGCGACCGGGTGGCGGACGCGGTGGTCGGGGCGCGCGCGTACGAGCTGTTCACCTGGTCCAACGCCTCGCGCTTCGCGGCGGGCGAGACGATCGGCGCCGAGTCCAGCCTGAACAAGGTGTTCTGGTCGCAGTACGACATCGCCCTGCACGAGACGGCACTGGACCTGCTGGGCGCGGACGCGGAGCTCGCGGAGGGCGCGTGGGCCGAGCCGTGGCTGTTCTCCCTGGCCGGGCCGATCTACGCGGGGACGAACGAGATCCAGCGCGACATCATCGCCGAGCGGCTGCTCGGCCTCCCGAAGGGCCGCCGCTGATGCGCTTCCTGCTGACCGACGAGCAGTCGGACTTCGCCCGTACGCTGCGCTCCCTGCTGGGCTCGGCGCAGGTCCCCGCCGCGGTACGGGCCTGGGCGGACGGCGATACCGGGCCCGGACGGACGCTGTGGTCCCGGCTCGCGGGGACGGGCCTGTTCGCGCTGGCCGTGCCGGAGGCCTACGAGGGGGCGGGCCCGCTCCCGCTGGAGCTGTCCCTCGGCTTCGTGGAGCTGGGCCGGGCCGGGGCGGCGGGGCCACTGGTGGAGAGCGCCGCCGCGTCGGTGCTGCTGTCGGAGCTGGCGGACGAGGCGCTCGCCAAGCGGTTCCTTCCGGGGCTGGCCCGGGGCGAGGCCTCGGCCACGCTGACCTTGCCGGGCGGGAGCCCGTACGCGCTCGACGCGGACGCGGCGACGTACTGCTTCACGGTGTCCCCGGCGGGCGAGCTGCGGCTGGCGGGCGGCCCCGGTGAGCTGCTCCGGTCGACGGACCCCGCCCGTCGGCTGTTCCTGCCGCCGGGCGAGGAGGGTGAACTGCTCGCGGCGGGCCCGGAGGTGCTGCGGGCTGCGGAGGCGGCCGGACGCTGGGCCCGGCTGCTGACCGCCGCCCAGTGCCTGGGCGTCGGCGAGGCACTGCTGGCCCGGACGGTGGAGTACGCCAGGCAGCGCACGCAGTTCGGTACGCCGATCGGCTCCTTCCAGGCGGTCAAGCACCGGCTGGCGGACACCCTGCTCGCCCTGGAGTTCGCCCGCCCGCTGGTGTGGGCGGCGGCGCTGTCCCCGGCCCCGGGAGCGGTGGCCGCGGCGAAGCTGTCGGCCGGCGAGGCGTCCTACCGGGCGGCGATGACGGCGCTCCAGCTCCACGGCGCGGTCGGCTACACCGAGGAGCTGGACCTGTCCCTGTGGCTGCGCAGGGCCCGGCCCCTGCGGGACGCCTGGGGAACGCCGTCGGCCTGCCGGGCCGAGGTCCTGCGGTCCGTCACACCACCGCGACGCTGATGTTCACGACGTACTGCTCCTCGACCGTGCCGTCCTGGAAGAGCGGGTTCAGCAGCTCCCGCTCCCCCGCGAGGTAGGCGCGGGTGCGGGCCTCGCCCAGGACCAGGAAGGCGCTGTGGCTGGCGAGGTTGGCGAGGTGGTCGTCCAGCGCGATGCGCCGGGACCAGTGCACGGACCGGGTGGCGAACTCGCCGAGCCCCTGGGGCAGGGTGCGGTAGGTCTCCCCCTCGACCTCGAAGAAGGCCCGGAGCCGCGCCTCCTGTTCGGCGATCCACGGGACGGCGGTGTCCGTGTCGTTCCACCAGATCGCGAGCGCGCCGCCGGGGCGCAGCACCCGGCGGGCCTCGGGCACGGAACGGGCCGGGTCCGTCCAGTGCCAGGCCTGGGCGTAGGTGAGCAGGTCGACGGAGCCGGTGGCCAGCGGCAGCCGGTCGCCGTCCCCGCGCACGATCGGGATCCCGGGGAGCCTCCGGCGGAACTCGGCGGCCATCCCGTCCCCGGGCTCCACGGCGAGGACCTCGGCTCCGCGCGCGTGCAGGAGCGCGGTGGCGATCCCGGTCCCGGCTCCCACGTCGGCCACCCTGGCCCCGGCGAGGGGCCGTCCGGCGAGGGCCTCGACGGCGTCGAAGAGGGCCGGCGGGTAGCCGGGGCGGTGGGCCCCGTACAGAGCTGCTGCTGCGTCGAAGGAACGGGCACGTGTCGTCATGCGTCCATTGTTTTCGATCACGCAATCGGCAACAAGATCGAGGCACTTGCACCAAGGGCTGCTCCTGCACGATCCGGTGGGGGCATCTGCTAGGACGGGTGGCGGCGCAGGGAGATCCGTACGACGAGGACGGTCTGGAGCAGGATCAGGGCCCCGGTGCCGACCGCCGGCCAGCGCGGTCCGTCCGGGCGCCCGCCCACGGCCCAGGCCGGTCCGTCGGGGTCCACCGTCACCTTCAGCCGGGCGCCGACCGGGAGGTCCTTCTCCACCGGGCCGGGCAGGTCCCGGCCCGCCTCCGTGCGCAGCCGCAGGGACGGGGACGAGGTCGAGCCGTCCTCCACCATGGTCCGCTCGACGACGACGGCCTGTTCCTCGCGGCCGCGGTCGTGGAGGGTGTGCCGGTCCCAGGTGATTCCTCCGGCCACCGCGACGGCGACCGCGAGGAGCGCGACGGAGGTGCGGGCGACGAACTCCGCGTCGGTGCCGTGCGGGACGGCCGCGCCGAGGACGAAGACGCCCAGCAGGACCGGGATCCAGGCGCCCTCGGGGCCCTGGAGCAGCCAGATCGCAGCGAACTCCCCTGCCAGGAGGATGCAGTTGCGCAAGGCGGCGCCCGGCAGCCTCCGTATCAGTTCAGCCATGGACACATCATGCCCGGGCGGCGGGCGGGTGCCTCCCCTCGACCCCCGCCACCCAGGCTCCCGCGGCCCGCAGCGCGGCGGCGCCCGCCGGGAGCGGCAGGCCCAGGAAGCCGTGGAAGACCCCCGGGTGGAGCTGGAGGGTGCACTCGACCCCGGCCGCGGCCAGGCGGCGGGCGTAGGCGAGGCCCTCGTCGCGCAGCACGTCGCAGTCGGCGAGGACGATCAGGGCGGGCGGCAGGCCCGACAGGTCGGGGGCGCGCAGCGGCGAGACGTGCGGGTGCCGCGGGTCGCCGCCGTACTGGTCCCAGTACCAGGCCATGTGGGCGGCGGTGTGGAAGTAGCCCTCCGCGTACGCCTCCACGGACGCGGAGTCCATCGAGGCGTCCAGCGGCGGATAGAACAGCAGCTGCCCCGCGACGAGTCCGGGTGCGCGCAGGGCGGTCACGGCCGCGAGGTTGCCGCCGCTGGAGTCCCCCGCCAGCACCACTCGGCCGGGGTCGCAGCCGAGGGCCGCGGCCCGGTCCCGGGCCCAGAGCAGGGCGGTGAGCGCGTCGTCGGGCGCCGCCGGCCAGGGGTGCTCCGGGGCGAGCCGGTAGTCCACCGAGACGACCACCGCGCCCGCGGCCGCCGCCAGGGTGCGGCAGGTCGCGTCGTGGCTGTCCAGGCCGCACATCACCCAGCCGCCGCCGTGCAGGTAGACCACCAGGGGGCGGTCGGCCGGGCCGGGCGCGGGATCGTAGATCCGGACCGGGACCCCGCCCGCGACCGTGTCGGACACCGAGGCCACGGCCGGGCCCGTACGGCCGTGGCCGGGTCCGGACCCGGCCACGGCTCCGGATCCGGACGCCGCCGCCGCCCGCAGGGCACGGGCGTCGCCCGGCCTCGGGAAGCCCGCCGTCATCGCGTCGCACAGCCGCCTGGCCTCCGGGGACAGCGGGTCCGTCGTCGGGGAGTCGCTCATCCGGCCGTCATCCCCCCGTCCACCGTGAACTCGGTGCCCGTCATGTACGAGGACGCGTCCGAGCAGAGGAAGAGGACGAGCTCGCCGACCTCCTCCGCAAGGCCCATCCGCCCCAGCGGTACGTGCGACCAGTTCCGGCCGGCGACCGCCTCGGCCACCATCGGGGTGTCGATGGCCCCCGGGTGCACCGAGTTGACCCGGATCCGGTCCCGGGCGAGGTCGAGCGCCGCCGAGCGGGTCAGTCCGCGCAGTGCGAACTTGGTGGATCCGTAGGCCGCGTGGCCCGGTATCCCGACCAGTCCGGCGGTGGAGGAGATGTTGACGATCGAGCCACCCCCGCCCGCGCGCAGCACCGGCGCCACGGCCTGGATGCCGAGGAACGGCCCGAGCAGGTTGACGCGCAGGAGGGCCTCGAACTCGTCGATCCGCTGTTTCTCCACGTGGGCGGTGCGCCACAGGGCGGCGTTGTTGACCAGCGCCGAGACCGTCCCGAAGGCGCGGACCGCCTCCTTGACCACCGTCGCCCAGCCCGCCGGGTCGACCACGTCGTGGTGGACGTACAGCCCCTGGTCGCCGAGGTCTGCGGCCACCGCCCGGCCCTCCTCCTCCCGTACGTCGGTGACGACCACCCGGGCTCCGGCCCGGGCGAAGAGCCGGGCCTCGGCGGCGCCCTGGCCGCGCCCGGCGCCGGTGATCACGACGACCTTTCCTTCGAGACGATCTGCCATGCTTCAGCCCTCCAGCGCGCGGAAGTGCGGGATGACCTTCTCGCCCCATTGACGGATGGTCTCCATGCACGCCTCCTGGGGGACGGTGCCCATCTGGATCAGGCACATCACCTCGTCGACGCCGATCCGGCGCAGCTGCTCGACGTAGGCGATGGCGGTCTCGGCGCTGCCGTAAGCGTGTTCCGCGTGGTAGGTGCCGGTGTCGACGGGGCGGGCGGGGATGTTCGCCTCGTGCAGCCTGGCGACGAGCTCCTCCCGGCTCCGGGCCAGGGCCGCCACGTGGGTGTCGGCGCTCTCCTCGTCCGCGTACCCGGTCGGCTCGGGGCCGTTGCCGTACCAGTGGGCGATGGACTCGGCGAAGAAGCGCTGTCCGCGCGTGCCGAGGCGCAGGGCCCGTTCGGCGTCGTCGAGGACGATGGTCGGGCAGAGGGCGGAAAGGTGGTCGTTGACCTCGGTGGAGACCAGGCGCTCGCCGCTGCGGGTCGCGATGGCCTCGTCGTACGCCTTGCGCATGGCGCGTACGTCGTCGGCGCCCGCGAAGCCCATCACCAGGGCCCCGATGCCGAGTTCGGCGGCGAGCTTGAGGGTGTCGTGCTTGGAGCAGGCCATGAACAGCGGCGGGTGCGGGCCTTGGACCGGGCGGGGCAGGATCGCACCGGGGCCGATGTCGAGGGAGCCGTGCCATTCGAACGTCTCCTCCTTCCAGGCCGAGGAGAAGATCCGCAGGGCCTCCTCCATCTGCGGGTAGGTGTCCTCGGGCCTGACCCCGTACATGGACATCTCCTGGCGGGTGGCGCCGCGCCCGGCGCCGATGTCGACGCGGCCGCCGGAGAGCACGTCGAGCATGGCCGCGCGTTCGGCGACGCGTACCGGGTGCTGGTAGCCGAAGGGCATGGTGACGACGCCGTGGCCGATCCGGATCCGGCGGGTGCGGGCGGCCACCCAGGCCAGGAAGATCTCGGAGGCGCTCATGTGCGCGTACTGCGTCAGGGAGTGGTGCTCGACGGCCCAGATCCGGTCGAAGCCCATCTCCTCGGCGTAGACGGCCTGTTCGACGCAGTCGTGGATGACCTGGCGTTCGCGTTCGGGGGTGGGGTCGGCGAGCTGCGCCTCGAAGATCATCGAGAACTTCACGGTGAGTTCCCTCCATCCGGGATGCGAATCGATATTTCGAATAGGAATACTTCTAGCAGGCATATTCTGTGAGGGGAAGGGCGGCGCCGGGAGCGGTCGTAGACTGCGCTGCGTGGCAGACGAGACGAACAAGCGCGCGCTCCCCGCGACCAGCTGGGCGGTGCTCGGGCTGCTCTCCTTCGGGGAGGAGCTCTCCGGTTACGACCTGAAGAAGTGGTCGGACCGGTCGCTGCGGTTCTTCTACTGGAGCCCGTCCTTCAGCCAGATCTACAGCGAGCTCAAGCGGCTGGAGAAGGCCGGCTACGCCTCCTCGCGGATGGTGGCCCAGGACACCGGGACGCGCGACAAGCGGGTGTACCGGATCACGGACGACGGCATGACGGCGGTACGGAAGTGGGCCCGCGAGGCCCCCGTCGACCCGCCGGTCCTCAAGCACGGCCCCATGCTGCGGCTGTGGCTGGGCCACCTGCTGGAGCCGGAGCAGATGCGCGAAGTCCTCGTCCAGCACCAGGAGTTCGCGGAGATGATGCGCCGCCGCGCGGTGGCCGACGTGGAGGGCTCGAAGGACGAGAGCGCCTGGGCCTACCCCACGCTCACCCTCAAGTGGGCCGAGCGCTACTACGCCTCCGAGCGCGACCTCGCGGCCGCCATGCTCGAGGACATCGACGCAATGGCCGCCGGGCGGGACGAGCGCGAGACGCGCGGCAAGCGCCCGTAGGACCGCCGGAAGTACAGCAGCGGGGCCGCGTCCTCGGCTCCTTCCAGGCGGTCAAGCACCGGCTCGCCGACCTGCACACGACGGTGGAGCCGGCCCGGTCGCTTGCCCTCGCGGCGGCCGCCGCCGGGGCTCCGCCGCGACTCGCGGCCGCGGCCGCGTCGGCCTGCTCGCAGGCGTTCTCGTACGTGGCCGGGGAGATGATCCAGCTGCACGGCGGGATCGGCATCACCTGGGAGCACCAGGCGCACGCGTTCTTCCAGCGGGCCCACGGCTCCGCACTGCTGCTCGGACCGGCCGCCTCGCACCGGGCCCGGCTGGCCGCCGATCCGGGTTTCACCGAGGCGGGCTGACGGGCCGGCGCGCTGCCGTACGCTCGGCCCATGACGGGCAGTGCGATCAACCTCCGCAAGGTGGAGGAGACGGCTCCAGCGCTCGTGAGCCTCTACAAGAGTGCCGGAATCTCCCTGCGCAAGCACGGCCTGGAGGGCGGCCGGGCCGCGGTCTACCTGGTGCTGGACTACTCCGGGTCGATGCGCCCGTACTACGCGGACGGCAGTATGCAGGCCCTCGCCGACCGGGTGCTGGGGCTGTCCGCGCACCTGGACGACGACGCCCGCGTGCCGGTGGTCTTCTTCTCCACCGAGGTCGACGCGGTGGAGGAGATCTCCCTGGCCGGGCACGAGGGACGGGTCACCGAGATCGCCTCCCGGCTGGGTCACATGGGCAAGACGGCCTACCACGCGGCGATGGACGCGGTCATCGACCACTACCTGGACTCGGGGGCGACGGCGCCCGCCTTGGTCGTCTTCCAGACCGACGGCGGGCCGATCAACAAACTCGCGGCGGAGCGATACCTCTGCAAGGCGGCCCGGCTGCCGCTCTTCTGGCAGTTCATCGGCTTCGGCAACACGCGCAGCACGCAGTTCGACTTCCTGCGCCGGCTGGACGAGCTGCCCGTGCCGGCGACGCGTGCCGTGGACAACGCGGGCTACTTCCACGCGGGAGCGGATCCCCGCACGGTGCCGGACGGCGAACTGTACGACCGCCTGGTCGGGGACTTCCCGGCGTGGCTGGCGGCGGCGCGCGGTGCGGGCATCGTACGCACCTGAGCGGGGACCCGAGTGGGGGCCGGAGTCGGGACCTGAGTCGGGACCTGAGTGCGTACCCGAGGGCGTACCCGAGGGCGTACCCGAGGGCGTACCCGAGGGCGTACCCGAGGGCGTACCCGAGGGCGTACCCGAGGGCGTACCCGAGTGCGCGCCTGACCGGTGACCCGCGGGGCCACGCGCTTTGATGGGACGCATGACGACGACCAACTGGGCAGTGTTCGAGCAGGCGGAGCCGGAGTTCGCGGCGACCGTCCAGGCCCGCTTCGCGCAGTACCCCCACCATGTCCTGGCCACCCTCCGCAAGGACGGCTCCCCCCGGGTGACGGGGCTGAACGTCAGCATCCGGGGCGGGGAGCTGTGGCTCGGCATGATGGCGGGCTCCATGAAGGCCAAGGACCTCCAGCACGACCCGCGCTTCGCCCTGCACACCAATCCGGGCGAGGGCGAGAGCATGCCGGACGGGGACGTACGGATCTCCGGGCGGGCGGTGGAACTCCTGGACCCGCCGGAACTGCACCGGTACGCGGAGGAGACGGAGACCGCGCATCCGTTCCACCTCTTCCACGCCGACCTGACGGAGGTCGTCCACGTCGGTATCGAGGGTGACGACCTGGTGATCCGCACCTGGACCCCGGAGCACGGCCTGCACACCCTGCGCCGCGGCGACGACGACGAACCGCCCCGCGAGGACCCGGCGCCGGACGCCTGACCCGACTCTGAGCGGGGGAGGCCGACGACCGGGCCGAGTACGCCTAGGCCGTGGGCTTCTTGTCCTTCGGGGCGAGGACGGTCGGGTTCACGTCGACGCGGCTGCGGTCGATGTTGAGGGTGATGCCGCCGTAGGTGGCGTCGTGGTCGCCGCGGAACTGGTGGGCCCGGCGGGGGCCGGACCACTTGGCAGTGCCCTTCGCCAGGCCCATGTCGGCGTCGCCGACGGTGGCCGAGAGATTCCAGCGGGCGGCCCAGAGTACGTCGGGCATGGCCTGCGGGGCCTGGTGGTAGTGGGCGCTGAGCGCCTTGACCCCGGAGCTCACGGAGACGTAGGCGGCGGAGCGGTAGCGCAGCTCGTGCAGCCGCACCGTCCAGGCGGTCAGGTAGGCGACGACCGGGGCGTCCCAGGTGGTGCGGTCGGAGTAGTTCTCCAGGTCGTTGTAGAGCACCGTGCCCTCCGCGAGCCCCAGCGACCGGGCCGCGTCCACCGCGCCCTCGGCGGCCTCCCGGCCCTGCCCGTCGGCCTCGGAGGGGTCGGTGGACAGGCCGGTGCCGGCGTTGTGCCAGGGCTGCGGGCCCACCCAGAGGGGCATCAGGTGCCAGCCGGCGGCGGCCTGCCGCTCCACCCAGCGGGCCGTGAGCCGCGGTTGGGCGCAGGCCCGGGCCCGCCCGCCGATGTAGATGCCGATCGCGCCGAAGGGGGAATCGGCCCGCCAGGTGTCCATGGCCTTCTGGGTGGGGGCGGTGCAGGTGTCGAAGCCCTCGCCCTTGAAGGGCTCCTGGGCGCTACGGGGCTTCGGGGCGCCGGTGGCGGGCACGGCGACGACGGGGGCCGGGGCGGGCGGGGGTGCTACGGCGCGCGCCCGCGCCAGTACCTGGCGTACGGCCTCGGGCGTGGCCCCGTAGGAGAGGGTGGCCATGACCCCGGACCGGCGCAGGGCGTACCGCAGCTCGTTGCTGTCGGAGCGGGGCGGTACCTCGCGCGGGACCCTCCAGGAGTTGACGGCGACGGTCGGGATGTCGGCGCGCTCCGGGGCCCCGTCGAGGGGTTCGAGGTGCAGGGTGTCGGCGCGGACGGCGGCGGCCCGGCCGGTGCATTCGGCCTGGGTGCCGGCGTGGCCGAGGTACAGGGTGGGCAGGTCGAGGCGCACGCACGCGTCGGGGTTCTCGTCGAGGTCGACGACCCGCCAGTGGGCGGGGAGGGTGACGCGCAGGCCGCGGTAGTCGAGGGTCCGGCCGGCGTCGTGGTCGTTGGCGGCGGAGTGCTGGACGGGAATCAGCAGGGCGGCGCCGAGCAGGCCGCTCAGCAGGGTTCGGACGGGAGCCATGATCCAGATGGGTACCAGACTGCGGCCGCCGTGAACTTCGCATGCTTCGAGCGCAGTTGACCCGTCCGGCCCAGCCCGGCCCAGCCCGGCCCGTAGGCGCGGGTCACCTGCACGAGTGATGCGGGCCCGGGCCCGTCACCGGGGGCGACGGGCCCGCTGCCGCGGGCGAGTAGGGTCGAGGGAGCGGCCGAAGCCAGTTGCGTTGGCTTCGGCCGCCCCTTTTCTCCGACCCGGTCAGACAGCCCGGCGGCGCAGCCACCAGGAGCAGAACCCGGCCAGCAGCCCGGAGAGCGCGAGGAAGACCCCCGTCTCGATCCACTGGAAGTTCCAGTAGCGGTCGGCGGGCTGGTACTCGACCTCAATGTGGAGGTCCGACGTGGCGAAGCAGCCGAAGGGGTCCACCTTGGGATCGGCGCAGCCCTTGACCCCTCGGACCTCGTTACCTGCGGGGTCGAGCACCGCACCGGGGTCGGACACGACCCAGACGCCGGGCTTGAGGACCCCTACCCGCAGATAGGTGTCGTCTCCGGAGCCCATCAGCTGGACGTGGTTCCCGTTCCAGCCCTTCCCCGGCGCACCGGATGATCCGTCGCTGCCGATCGGCGCCATGACGAGGGAGCTGAGCGCGACATCGGTACGCTCCGGCGTCATGTAGTGCGGGCGGATCGCGAAGGGTACGAGGATCTGGACCGCGACGAAGGCGACGAGGGTCGCGGCCATCGCGGGCACGGTGCGCCGGATCAGGAGTCCGGTGCAGGCGCCGAGGGTGAAGGCGAACGCCGCGTAGCCGAGGGGGACGATCGCCCGTCCGCCGAACATGACGGCAGTGAACCGGTCCAGGTTGACCAGGTCGATGGGGCTCGCCCACCAGGTCACCAGGAGGCTGAGCAGCCCGGTGACGGCGACGGCGGCCAGGCCGACGCCCCCGAGCTTGACCAGGAGCCAGTGGCCTCGGGTGACGCTCTGGTTCCAGATGAGCCGGTGGGTACCGGTCTCCAGTTCCCGGGCGATCAGCGGAGCGCCCCAGAAGAGTCCGATGAGGCCGGGGGCGGCGAGCAGCAGGCTCGTGACGTAGTAGGTCAGCGTCCGGTACTCGACGACGAGCGCGTTCCGAGCCCGTTCGCAGTCACCCTGACAGCCGGCGACGGTGCTGTCGTAGAGGTCACGCATCTGGAGGCCGGTGACCACGAGGAATATCGCGAGCGCGGCCAGGACGGCGAGCGCGGCAAGGGTCTGGACGCGGTACTGGCGCCAGGTCAGCCAGATCATCGCTGGTTCTCCCCGGTGGGTCGGAGGCCGGACCCGGCCCTGGCCTGGCTCATGTGGGTGAGGACGAGGTCCTCCAGGTTGAGCGGCTCCAGGACCCAGGAGGGATCCTGGACCGCCTTGCCGGACCGCACGATGAAGGTGCTCTGCCGCTCGGTGTGGGTCTCCAGGATGACCTGCATGCCAGGGGGCAGGGTGGCCGCCTCGCGGCGGGCGGTGATCAGCCGGAAGTGGGTGGAGAGCAGGTCGTCGACGTCACCGGCGACCTGGACCCGCGAGGCGACCAGCGAGATCAGGTGGTCGCAGACCCGTTCCAGGTCGGACACCAGGTGCGACGAGAGCACGACGGTGGTCCCGTGTTCGGCCACGACCTCCATCAGGCTCTGCAGGAATTCCCTGCGGGCCAGCGGGTCCAGGGCGGCGACGGGCTCGTCGAGGATCAGCAGCTCGGGGCGTTTGGCCACGGCGAGGGTCAGGGCCACCTGGGCGCGCTGGCCGCCGGAGAGCTTGCCCGCCTTCTGGACGGGGTCCAGGCCGAGCTGCCGGATCCGCTCCTCCGCCAGCTGCGCGTCCCAGCCCGGGTTGAGCCGGGCGCCGAGGCGCAGGTGGTCGGCGATGGACAGGCCCGCGTAGGTGGGGGTGTCCTGGGCGACGAAGCCGACCTTGGCCAGCTGCCCGGGTCCGGACGCGGGCCGGCCGCCGAGCACCTCGATGGTGCCCGAGGTCGGGTCGATCAGCCCGCAGGCCAGTTGCAACAGGGTTGACTTTCCGGCGCCGTTGGGACCGACCAGGCCGACGACCCGCCCGGACGGCACGCTCAGGGTGCAGTCGCTCAGCGCCTCTTTGCGCCCGTACCGCTTGCCCAGCGCGCGGGCTTCCAATATGGCGGTCATTTCTCCTCTTCGGTGTGCGTGTCCGTGCCGGTGCGGGCGCGGAAGGTGCTCAGGAACAGGGCTTCGATGCTCTCCTCGCCCAGTCCGGCGGTCCGGGCCCTGTCGAGCCACAGCTGCAACTCCCGGCGCAGCGGCTCGTGCTCTGACAGCGAGTCGTCGCTGAGCGTGCCGGAGATGAACGTGCCGACGCCGGGCTTCTTCGCGACGAGGCCCTCGTACTCCAGCTCCCGGTACGCCTTGAGCACGGTGTTCGGATTGATCGCCACACCGGCGGCGACGTCCTTGACCGTCGGCAGCCGATCCCCCTCGACCAGCAGCCCCAACCGCAGGGCCTGACGCACCTGGTGGACGAGCTGCATGTACGGAGCGACGCCGGAGCGGGCATCGAGGTGAAACTCGATCACTGTCCTCCTCTATTCATCTAGCTTCCTAGCACTATAGGACTATGGGCTTGCGATCGCTGTCAAGCGAGCGGGCGCCAACATGGCCCCGAGCAGCCCGAATTGGACTCGCAGGTCGCGGAAGTCAGGTCCCCTACAGGTGAGTACGCGTACTCAGGCACATGTCAGTAGCGCCGGATAGCGTCACGGTGTCCGACATGCGGACGACACGAAATCTGGGGGACGACATGAAGAAGCGCAACACCGCCCTGGCGGTACTGACCCCGGCACTCGCCCTGACCCTGGCGGCGACCCCGGCCCAGGCCGCGCCGACGCACGAGATCATCGGATACCCGGGACCCGACGGGCTGATCTGGATCGCCGACCAAGCCGGCTCCAGCGGCTTCGTCTCGGGCGGACTCTCACCCCGGCTGGACACGTTCATCACCTTCGGCTGCGCCGACGGCGGGAGCATCGAGGTGTCGTTCCGGCTCCAGGAGCACCCGGACCGCGACCCGGCCCCCTTCACCGTCGACTGCCCCGGCACGGACCCGACGGTCGTCACACTCCCCCTCGGCACCGGCATCCACGGCGGATTCACCGCGTGGGTGACGGCCTCGACCCCGACCACCCGCTGGGGCGCCACGGTCACCCAGCCCGAGTAGCCCCGAACACGCCGCAGCGCCCGCCACCCCTGGTCGGGGACATGCCGGGCACTGCGGCGCCCCTTGCAGACGACCTCGATCCACAGTCCCTCCCGCTTCCGGGGCAGCCGCACCGAGAACTCACGTCCGGGCGGGGCCCGTGCAGCACGGCGGAATGGCGAAGATCCGCGGTGGCGCCGTGACCCTGCTGGCCGCCCTGGGGTACGTCGGCGTACGGGTCGTGGAGGACGTGACGGCGCGGATGCCGCTCGAAGAGGAACGCGAGCAACTGCGCCTCGGGACGGGTGAACCGGTCCTCCACCTGACCCGCACCACCTACGACGCCACGGACCGCCCCATCCAGGCGGACGTGATGCTCATGCCGGCCGGACGCCAGCAGTTGCGATACGAGATCAGGCTCGGCCCTTCACGGCTTGGATGAACGGTGCCCACGCGGCAGCCGGGAAGACCAGGACCGGGCCTACGCCCGCGAGCTTGGTGTCGCGGACCGGGACGATGCCGGGGAGGTCGTCGGAGACCTCGATGCACTCGCCGCCCTCCCCGTTGCTGTGCGAGGACTTTCGCCAGGACACGCCGTTCACGTCTGCGCGCATTTCGCGTGCTCCTCCGCCACCGACTCGATCAAGGCCAGGGACGCCTCCGGCGACAGCGCGGCAGCCCTGGCAAGATCGTATGACTTCCAGTGACGCCCGACCAGGGCCGGATAGTCGAGCAATTGCCCTGCGTGGGGACCCTCCGTGTAGGCCACGTCGGGTGCGTCAGCGAACTGCATGATGCGCACGTACGCCCCCAGAGCGCCATGGGCACCCGCCGCGAACGGCACCACCTGGACGGTGACCCGATGCGCACGGACATACGAGGAGATGTGCCGCAGCTGAGCTGCCATCACAGGATGCCCACCGACTGCCGTCCGCAGGACAGCCTCATGCAGTACGACCCACAATTCTGGGGTAACCGGGTCATCAAGAAGTCGGGCACGCTCCATGCGAGCCGCAATCAGAGAATCGACACGTTCCGCCAGACAGGTGGGAGTGGTGGCCCGAATGACGGCACGCGCATAGTCCGCAGTCTGGAGCAGGCCGGGGACCAACGTCGGGGCGTAGTCGTAGACGGCCGTCGCCAAACGTTCCAACTCGGCCGCAACGGCGAAGTACTCGACGTGCTTGGACTTGAACGCCCTGGCCAGACGAGTGAAGTAGTCCCCGGTACCGAACACCCTGTCGATCTGCTCCGCGATCTCCGGCCGCAGCCTCCGTGTGCCGCACTCCATCTGCCCGACGTACGCGCCGCTCGTGAAGATCCGCTCACCCAGACCCTCCTGGGTCAGCCCGGCCGCTTCTCGGTGGCGCCGCAGTTCCTCCCGGGCGAACTCCTCCGGTGTCTGCGCGCCACCCAGGTCCTTCTGCTTGGCCACGAGCCAACTCCCCGCTTCCGCAGTGCCCTTGCTCCACGAAAAGCGTAGCCCCCGCCACTCGCAACGGACGGCGGAACGCATTGATACGACTACCCGACGCCACAGCGCCCGCCACCCCTGGTCGGGGACGTGGCGGGCGCTGTGTCGGAGTTCCGCACACCGTTGTACGGACCGTTGAGGGGTCCCTCCCCCGAGGGGGGAGGGGGACTGCTACGTCACACCATCAGCGAGCGGTCCGTCGGCTTGACCGGGTACGGGAGGGCGCTGCTGCCGGTCAGGAAGCGGTCCACGCCGCGGGCGGCCGAGCGGCCTTCCGCGATGGCCCAGACGATCAGCGACTGGCCGCGGCCCGCGTCGCCGGCGACGAAGACGCCGTCCACGTTGGTCGTGTAGGAGGCGTCGCGGTCGATGTTGCCGCGGGGGTCCAGCTCCAGGCCGAACTGCTGGACCAGGCCGTTCTCCTGGTCGGTGCCCGTGAAGCCCATCGCCAGGGTGACCAGCTGCGCCGGGAGGACGCGCTCGGTGCCGGGCTTCTGGACGAGCTTGCCGTCCTCGAAGGCGACCTCGATCAGGTGCAGGGCCTGGACGTTGCCGTCCTCGTCGCCCTCGAAGTGGGTGGTGGACACGGAGTAGACCCGCTCGCCGCCCTCCTCGTGGGCCGAGGTGACCTTGTACAGCATCGGGAAGGTCGGCCAGGGCTGGTTGGCGTTCCGCTCCTCGCCCGGCTTGGGCATGATCTCCAGCTGCGTGACGGAGGCCGCGCCCTGGCGGTGGGCGGTGCCCACGCAGTCCGCGCCGGTGTCGCCGCCGCCGATGACGACCACGTGCTTGCCCTCGGCCGTGATGGGGGGCGCCATGAAGTCGCCCTCCTGGACCTTGTTGGCGAGCGGCAGGTACTCCATCGCGAAGTGGATGCCGTTCAGCTCGCGGCCCGGGGCCGGCAGGTCGCGGGAGACGGTCGCGCCCGCCGCGATGACCACCGCGTCGAACCGCTTGCGCAGGTCGGTGGCGGTGATGTCGCGGCCGACCTCGATGCCGGTGCGGAACTTGGTGCCCTCCGCGCGCATCTGCTCGATGCGGCGGTTGATGTGCACCTTCTCCATCTTGAACTCGGGGATGCCGTAGCGCAGCAGGCCGCCGATGCGGTCCGCGCGCTCGTACACGACCACGGTGTGGCCGGCCCGGGTCAGCTGCTGGGCGGCGGCGAGGCCCGCCGGACCGGAGCCGATGACGGCGGCCGTCTTGCCGGACAGCCGCTCCGGCGGCTGCGGCGTGACGTCGCCGTTGTCCCACGCCTTGTCGATGATCGAGACTTCGACGTTCTTGATGGTCACGGCGGGCTGGTTGATGCCGAGCACGCACGCCGACTCGCACGGGGCCGGGCACAGCCGCCCGGTGAACTCCGGGAAGTTGTTCGTCGCGTGCAGGCGCTCCGACGCGGCGGTCCAGTCCTCGCGGTACGAGAAGTCGTTCCACTCCGGGATCAGGTTCCCGAGCGGGCACCCGTTGTGGCAGAACGGGATGCCGCAGTCCATGCAGCGGCCGGCCTGCTTGCTGATGATCGGGAGCAGCGAGCCCGGAACGTAGACCTCGTTCCAGTCCCCCAGCCGTTCGGCGACGGGACGGGTGCAGGCGGTCTCGCGCGCGGTGGTGAGGAAGCCCTTCGGGTCAGCCATGGGTCGCCGCCTCCATCATCTTCTCCGTGGTCTCGGATTCCGAGAGTCCGGCGAGCTCAGCGGCGTCCTTGGCGGCGAGCACTGCCTTGTACGTGGTGGGGATGATCTTGCTGAAGCGGTCCGCCGCGGCGGGCCAGTCTGCCAGGAGCTTCGCGGCCACGGTCGAGCCGGTCTCCTCCTCGTGGCGGCGCACCACATCGTGCAGCCACTGCTTGTCGGTGTCGGACGGGGCCTCGACGGCGCCCGCGTTGCCGACGTTGACGTTGTGCGGGTCGAGGTCGATGACGTACGCGACGCCGCCCGACATGCCGGCCGCGAAGTTGCGGCCCGTCTCGCCCAGGACGACCGCCCGGCCACCGGTCATGTACTCGCAGCCGTGGTCGCCCACGCCCTCCGAGACGACCAGCGCACCCGAGTTGCGGACGCAGAAGCGCTCGCCGGTGCGGCCGCGCAGGAACATCTCGCCGCCGGTGGCTCCGTAGCCGATGGTGTTGCCGGCGATGGTGGAGTACTCGGCGAGGTGGTCGGCGCCGCGGTCCGGGCGGACCACGATGCGGCCGCCGGAGAGGCCCTTGCCGACGTAGTCGTTGGCGTCGCCCTCCAGGCGCAGGGTGATGCCCCTGGGCACGAAGGCGCCGAACGACTGGCCGGCGCTGCCGGTGAAGGTCAGGTCGATGGTGTTGTCGGGCAGGCCCGCTCCGCCGAACTTCTTGGTGACCCGGTGGCCGAGCATGGTGCCGACGGTCCGGTTGATGTTGCGGATCGCGACCTGCGCGCGGACCGGCTGGGCCGCTTCGGCGGTGTCGGCGTTCAGGGCCTCGGAGGCGAGTTCGATCAGCTCGTTGTCGAGGGCCTTCTCCAGACCGTGGTCCTGCTCGATCAGGGCGTGGCGGACCGCGCCCTCGGGCAGCTCCGGCACGTAGAAGAGCGGCTCCAGGTCGAGACCCTGCGCCTTCCAGTGCGTGACGGCCTTGGTGGTGTCGAGCAGCTCGGCGTGGCCGACGGCCTCCTCGATCGTGCGGAAGCCCAGCTCGGCGAGGATCTCGCGCACCTCCTCCGCGATGTACTCGAAGAAGTTGACGACGAACTCGGGCTTGCCGGCGAAGCGACTGCGCAGGACCGGGTTCTGGGTGGCGATGCCGACCGGGCAGGTGTCCAGGTGGCAGACGCGCATCATGACGCAGCCGGAGACGACGAGCGGCGCGGTCGCGAAACCGAACTCCTCGGCGCCGAGCAGTGCGGCGATGACCACGTCGCGGCCGGTCTTGAGCTGTCCGTCCGTCTGGACGACGATCCGGTCGCGCAGCCCGTTGAGCAGCAGGGTCTGCTGGGTCTCGGCGAGGCCGAGCTCCCAGGGGCCGCCCGCGTGCTTGAGCGAGGTGAGCGGGGAGGCGCCCGTTCCGCCGTCGTGGCCGGAGATCAGGACGACGTCCGCGTGGGCCTTGGAGACACCGGCCGCGACCGTACCCACGCCGACCTCGGAGACCAGCTTCACGTGGATGCGGGCGACCGGGTTGGCGTTCTTGAGGTCGTGGATCAGCTGAGCCAGGTCCTCGATGGAGTAGATGTCGTGGTGCGGCGGCGGGGAGATCAGGCCGACACCCGGGGTGGAGTGCCGGGTCTTGGCGACCCACGGGTAGACCTTGTGGCCGGGCAGCTGGCCGCCCTCGCCGGGCTTGGCGCCCTGCGCCATCTTGATCTGGATGTCGTCCGCGTTGACCAGGTACTCCGAGGTCACACCGAAGCGGCCGGAGGCGACCTGCTTGATGGACGAGCGGCGCGCCGGGTCGTACAGGCGGTCCGGGTCCTCGCCGCCCTCACCGGTGTTGGACTTGGCGCCCAGCTGGTTCATGGCGATGGCGAGGGTCTCGTGCGCCTCCTTGGAGATGGAGCCGTACGACATGGCGCCGGTGGAGAAGCGCTTGACGATGTCCTCGATCGACTCGACCTCGTCGATGGAGATGGCCTCGCGGTCCGCCTTGAAGCCGAACAGGCCGCGGAGCGTCATCAGGCGCTCGGACTGCTCGTTCACCCGGGCCGTGTACTGCTTGAAGATGTCGTACCGGCGGTTGCGGGTGGCGTGCTGGAGGCGGAAGACCGTCTCCGGATCGAACAGGTGCGGCTCGCCCTCGCGGCGCCACTGGTACTCGCCGCCGATCTCCAGCGCGCGGTGCGTGGCCGCGATGCCGGAGACGGGGTACGCCTTGGCGTGGCGCGCGGCCACCTCCTTGGCGATGACGTCCAGGCCGGCGCCGCCGATCTTGGTGGCGGTGCCGTTGAAGTAGGTCTCGACGAACTCGTCGTTCAGGCCGACGGCCTCGAAGACCTGGGCGCCGCGGTAGGAGGCGACGGTGGAGATGCCCATCTTGGACATGACCTTCAGGACGCCCTTGCCGAGCGCGTAGATCAGGTTCTTGATGGCCTGCTCCGGCTCCAGGCCGGACAGGAAGGTACCGGCGCGCAGCAGGTCCTCGACGGACTCCATGGCGAGGTACGGGTTGACCGCGGCCGCGCCGTAGCCGATGAGCAGGGCGACGTGGTGGACCTCGCGGACGTCGCCGGCCTCGACCAGCAGACCCACCTGGGTGCGCTGCTTGGTGGCGATGAGGTGGTGGTGCACGGCGGAGGTGAGCAGCAGCGACGGGATCGGCGCGTGCTCGGCGTCCGAGTGGCGGTCCGAGAGGACGATGAGGCGGGCGCCGCCCTCGATCGCCGCGTCGGCCTCGGCGCGGATCTGCTCGATACGGGCGGCCAGGGCCTCGCCGCCGCCGGAGACCCGGTAGAGGCCGGAGAGCGTGGCGGCCTTCATCCCGGGCATGTCGCCGTCGGCGTTGATGTGGATGAGCTTGGCCAGCTCGTCGTTGTCGATCACCGGGAAGGGCAGCGTGACGCTGCGGCAGGTCGCGGCGGTCGACTCCAGCAGGTTGCCCGCCGGGCCGAGCGAGGACAGCAGCGAGGTGACGAGCTCCTCGCGGATGGCGTCCAGCGGCGGGTTGGTGACCTGCGCGAAGAGCTGGGTGAAGTAGTCGAAGAGCAGCCGGGGGCGCTCGGACAGGGCCGCGATCGGGGAGTCCGTACCCATGGAGCCGAGCGGCTCGCCGGCGGTAGTGGCCATCGGCGCGAGGATGACGCGCAGCTCTTCCTCGGTGTAGCCGAAGGTCTGCTGGCGGCGGGTGACCGAGGCGTGGGTGTGCACGATGTGCTCGCGCTCGGGCAGGTCCGACAGCTCGATCTCGCCGGTCTCCAGCCACTCCGCGTACGGGGCGGCGGCGGCCAGCTCGTTCTTGATCTCGTCGTCCTCGATGATCCGCTTCTGGGCGGTGTCGACGAGGAACATCTTGCCGGGCTGCAGGCGGCCCTTGCGGACGACCTTGGCGGGGTCGATGTCGAGCACGCCGACCTCGGAGCCGAGGACGACGAGGCCGTCGTCGGTGACCCAGTAGCGACCGGGGCGCAGACCGTTGCGGTCGAGGACCGCGCCGACCTGGGTGCCGTCGGTGAAGGTGACGCAGGCCGGGCCGTCCCAGGGCTCCATCTGGGTGGAGTGGTACTTGTAGAACGCGCGGCGGGCCGGGTCCATCGAGGCGTGGTTCTCCCACGCCTCCGGGATCATCATCAGCACGCTGTGCGGGAGCGAGCGGCCGCCGAGGTGGAGCAGCTCCAGGACCTCGTCGAAGGAGGCCGAGTCGGAGGCGTCCGGGGTGCAGATCGGGAAGATCCGGTCCAGTGCGCCCTCGCCGAAGGCGGCGGAGGCCAGCTGGGACTCGCGGGCCTTCATCCAGTTGCGGTTGCCCTTGACCGTGTTGATCTCGCCGTTGTGCGCGACGAAGCGGTACGGGTGGGCGAGCGGCCACGACGGGAAGGTGTTCGTGGAGAAGCGCGAGTGGACCAGGGCGACGGCCGAGGCGAAGCGGCGGTCGGAGAGGTCGGGGAAGAAGGGCTCCAGCTGGCCGGTGGTCAGCATGCCCTTGTAGACGATGGTGCGGGCGGAGAGCGACGGGAAGTACACGCCGGCCTCGCGCTCGGCGCGCTTGCGCAGCACGAACGCCTTGCGGTCCAGCTCGATGCCGCTCGCGCTGCCCCCGGTCACGAAGAGCTGGGAGAAGGCGGGCATGGTGGCGCGGGCGCCGTTGCCGAGCAGGTCCGGGGTGACCGGGACCTCGCGCCAGCCGAGGACCGTGAGGTTCTCCTCGGCGGCGATGGCCTCGATCTGCTCCGTGGCGGCGGCCTGTGCGGAGCCGTCGGCGGGGAGGAAGGCGATACCGACGGCGTAGCCGCCGGCCTCGGGGAGCTCGAAGCCGGCCACGTCGCGCAGGAACGCGTCGGGGACCTGGCTGAGGATTCCGGCGCCGTCGCCCGAGTCCGGCTCGGAGCCGGTCGCGCCGCGGTGCTCGAGGTTCCGCAATACGGTCAGGGCCTGCTCAACGAGCGTGTGGGTGGCCTCGCCGGTGAGGTTCGCCACGAATCCGACGCCACAGGCGTCCTTCTCGTTGCGCGGGTCGTACATGCCCTGCTGGGCGGGGCGACCGTCCATGGGCGACCAGGCGGTGGTGCTGGGGCCGGTCGCGGAGTGCGTGGATGCGGAACGCATCGGCTCTCCCGTCGTCGTCGTGGCATATGTGCATAGCCGAGGGACGACGTTGGCCCTCTGCGAAATTTCGTGCAGATTACATGATGACGACAATCCCGAGAAGCGGATACGCCATTCCAGCATGCGGACACTGCACGAGGCAGAAAGAGGGGACTTTCGCGGCGCGCTACGAGATGTATCGCGGGGCGGAGGTCCCGATGAGGACGGGCATCGTTGCCCGGAGTCCTGGTCTGATGCCCGGCGGACACAGGATCGAAACCGCCGAGTAATGAACTATTTATGTGGCGCTCTGCATAGTGTCTCACTCCAGCCGCGGTCAGCCTATGGCTCCACCGATCCAGGTTCCCAGGATGTACGTCACACCCGCGGCCGCGCCACCCAGCGCCAGCTGGCGTACTCCGCTGTACCACCAGGACCGTGCGGTGACCCGGGAGACGACCGCCCCGCAGGCGAAGAGTCCGACCAGCGCGAGCAGCACCGCGGGCCACAGGGCCGTGGCGCCGAGCAGGTACGGCAGGACGGGGAGCAGCGCGCCCAGCGCGAAGGAACCGAAGGACGACACCGCCGCGACCAGCGGCGAAGGCAGGTCGTCAGGGTCGATGCCGAGCTCCTCGCGGGCATGGATCTCCAGCGCCTGCTCGGGATCGCGCGACAGCTGCATGGCGACCTCGCGGGCGAGCGGCGGCTCGACGCCGCGGGAGACGTAGAGCTCGGCGAGCTCCTCCATCTCGTCGACCGGGTGCTTGCGCAACTGCTGACGCTCCACGTCGAGTTCGGCGAGGACCAGTTCGCGCTGCGAGGCGACGGAAGTGTATTCACCGGCCGCCATCGAGAAGGCGCCGGCCGCGAGACCCGCCAATCCGGTGATGACGACGGTCTGCGGGGCGACGGCGCCGCCGGCCACACCGGTCATCAGGGCGAGGTTGGAGACGAGCCCGTCCATGGCACCGAAGACGGCCGGCCGCAGCCATCCACCGTTGACGTCGCGATGGGTGTGGTTGTCGCGGTGGGCGGTGTGTAGTGGTGCTTCGGTGTCGATGATGGACATGCGTCGTATCTCCCCAAATGTGCGAACGGACGCCAGGACGCGCCCCGCTCCCCCTGAACACCTCGAAACTACGCACGATTTCTGTCGCCCGCCAGCAAGGAAGGCCGTACTTACCTGGGCTTTTGTGGGTCGGCGACCGGGTGACGGGGGTGTTCGCGGGGTGTTTCGCGACGAGCGACAAACCACTTGCCATGGCACAAATCCCCCAAGGGCTCATGATGAGCCCCATCCAATGTGGGAGAGGCGCGCCATGGAGCCGATGAAGCAGATTGCATGCAATCCGCAGGTCCTCCTCGAACGGGCCAGGGGCGCTCTTCTCGGACTCGCCGTGGGCGATGCGCTGGGCGCCCCCGCGGAGAACATGAAGCCGTCGGAGATCCGGGCCAAGTGGGGCCGCATCGAGGGTTTCGTGTCGGACGACCCGGCGGGCACGGACGACACCGAGTACGCGATCTTCTCGGGGCTGCTGCTGGCCCGCCACGGCTCGGCGCTCACCGTCTCCCATGTGGAGCGGGCCTGGCACCACTGGATCGCCGACCTGGACGAAGGGCCGTTCCGGGGCGCCGGGTTCTCCGAGCGCGGCACCCTGGAGAACCTCCGCCGGGGTCTCGCGGCCCCCATCTCGGCCCAGCACCGGCACGCGTGGTCGGACGGCCTCGCCATGCGGGCGGCGCCGTTCGGCGTCTTCGCCGCGGGGCGGCCGGCGGAGGCGGCCCGGCTGGTCGCCATCGACGGCTCGGTCAGCCACGACGGCGAGGGCATCTACGGCGGCCAGGCGGTCGCGGCAGGCGTCGCCGCGGCGATGGCGGGCGGCTCCCCGGCCTCGGTGGTCTCGGCGGCCCTGTCCGTCATCCCGTCCGACTCCTGGACCGCCCGCTCCCTGCGCCGGGCGGTCACCGCCGCCCCGCGCGGCGAACGGGCGGTGCGCTCGGCGGTGGTCATCGGCGGCTACCCGTGGACCGACCTGGCCCCCGAGGCGGTGAGCCTGGCGTTCGGCGCCTTCGCCGCGTGCCGGGGCGACTTCCCGTCCTCCGTCCTCACCGCGGTGAACATGGGCCGCGACGCGGACACCACGGCGGCCGTGGCGGGCGCCCTGGCCGGCGCCATGTCGGGCGCCGCCGCGATCCCCACCGCCTGGTCCTCGGCCATCGGCCCGGTCCGCGGCAGCTGCCTCCCCTCGATGCGGGGCTACCACGTCCTGGACATCGCGGACCTCCTCACCCCCGAATACGAGGCCTCCCGATGAGCCTCTCCCCGGACGACCTGACCACGACTGCCCCGAGCACCCGGGAACCGGCCCCGGCCGGGCAGGCCCTGACCAGTACGAGTACGAGTACGAGTACGGGTACGGGTACGGGTACGGCGGAGCCGAGGGCCGCAGACCTGGCCCCGGCCGGGCAGACCCCCGCCGAGGCGCCGCCGCGCACCCTGCCGACGAACCCGATCCCGATCCCGGGTCCGGTGCCGGTGCCGGTGCCGGTGCCGGATACGGCGGAACCGCGGCCCCGGGGCCTGACCCCGGCTACGCGTCGGGGCACGGCTGTGGACATCGCCGCCCTGACCCCGGCGGCCGGCCAGAGATCCCGCATCGTGATCCGTACCGGCCAAGCCGCCGCACCCCGGGCCGCGAGCGAGACCGGGACCCGGACCGAGGTCGGGCCCGGGACCGAGGTCGGGACCGAGACCGGGACCGAGGTCGGGACCGAGACCGGGACCGAGGTCGGGACCGAGACCGGGACCGAGGTCGGGACCGAGACCGGGACCGAGGTCGGGACCGAG
>NZ_JBIWCL010000001.1:263745-410851 GCF_044761485.1 Streptomyces sp. NPDC097617 | reverse complement strand
AGACCGGGACCGGGATCCGGCCCCGGGAGGTGTCCGCCGAGCCCCCCGCAGGGGCCCGGCGGATCGAGGGCCTCCTCCTCGGGCTCGCCGCGGGCGACGCGGCCGGGTGGCCCGCCGCCCGCCACCGCGCCAGCCGGATGCCCGAGTGGACCCGCCGCCTCACCCGCGAGCTCGACACCTTCGCCGAGCAGAATGCCACCACCACCCTCCCCGTCCCCATCGCCCTCAACCAGCCCCCCGAACCGCTCCGCCTCGGCCCGTCCGACGACGCCGAATGGGCGGCCTTCGTCGCCGAGTCCGTGCTCACCGCCGCCGGGGTGCTGCTCAGCGACCTCTCCCGGTCCCGCCGCATGCGCGCCGCCATCGACCTCGCGTGGAACGCCCTGGCCTCCGAGGTCGCCGCGGCGGCGGACCGCGCGCCCGAGGTGGAGTCCGCCGTACTCCCCCTCCGCGCCCGGATCTCCGTCCGCGCCGGCCTCGGCAACCTGGCCACCGGCCTGCGCCCGCCCGCCACCGGTCACGACAACCCGCACTACTTCGACGACGCCGCCTGCGTCCGCGCCTGCGTCCTCGCCGTCGTGCACCCCGGCGACGCCCGCGCCGCCGCGGACCTCGCCGAGTTCGACGCCCGCTACACCCAGGACGGCGACGGGGTGCACGGCGCCCGCGCCATGGCCGCCGCCATCGCCACCGCCCTCGCCACCGCGGACGTGGACGCCGCCGTGGACTCCGCCCTCGCCCAGCTCCCCGAGGGCACCGAGATCGGCCGCAACGCCCGGCACGCCGTCCGGCTCGCCCGCACCCACAAGGACGGCGGCGCCTTCGCCATCGTCCCCACCCTCGAACACGAGATCGTGGACCACGTCTACAGCTACGGGATCGCCGCCGCCGAGACCGTCCCCGTGGCCCTCGCCCTCGCCACCGCCGCCCGCGGCAGGATGACCGAGGCCGTCCCGGCCGCCGCCTGCCTGTCCCGCGTCGCGGACTCCGCCCCCGCCCTGGCCGGCGCGCTGACCGGCGTGCTCGGCGGCGGCGACTCGATCCCCGCCGCCTGGCGCGAGGCCTGCCGCACCCTCTCCGGCTGCGCCCTCCCCCGCCTCGCGGGTACCGATCTCGTGGAACTCGCCGCACTCCTCGCGGCCACGGAACTCACCTCACCCAAGGGATGATTCGGACATGACGCTCACGTTGGAGGACCGGGCACTGGGAGCTCTCCTCGGAGCCGCCGTCGGCGACGCGCTGGGCGGCCCGGTGGAGGGCTGGACCCCGGACCAGATCGTGGAACGGCACGGCGGCCGGGTGCACGGCATCGTCGGCCCCTGGCACGAGAACTGGCGCACGGCCCGCCCCATCGCGCCGTACCACAAGGGCGACGGGCACGTCACCGACGACACCCTGATGACGCACGCGCTGGTGCGCGTCTACGAGGCCGTACGCGACCACCTCGACGCCTACGCGATCGCCGAGCACCTTGTCCCCGACCTGATGTCCACCCCCCGCTGGATCCCGGAACTGGAGGCCGAGGCACTGCCGTTGCAGCGGATCTTCCTCGCCGAGAAGTGGATCGTGACCCGGCTGCACTACGCGCACGTCGACCCCCGCGAGGCCGGCAGCGGCAACATCGTCAACTGCGGCGCGGCGATGTACATGGCTCCGGTGGGCATCGCCAACGCGGGCAATCCGGCGGGCGCGTACGCGGAGGCGCTGGACATCGCCGGTACGCACCAGTCCTCGTACGGGCGGGAGGCGGCGGGGGTGTTCGCGGCGGCGGTGGCGGCCGCGTGCGTGCCGGGGGCGACGGCCGCCTCGGTGGTGGACACGGCCCTGTCCCTGGCGAAGGACGGTACGCGGGCGGCGATCGAGGCCGTGCGCGAAGTGGCCTCCGGGCACCGGGACTTCGAATCGGCGCTGGCCCCGCTGCGGGCCGCGGTGACCCCGTACGACTCGGTCGGCCCGGACTACCGCAGCCCCTCGCTCGACGCCCGCCGCCCGTCCCGCCTCCACTCGATCGAGGAACTCCCGATCGCGCTGGGCATGCTGCTCGTCGCCGACGGACGGTACGAGACGGCCGTGCTCGGCGCGGTCAACTACGGCCGGGACTGCGACTCCATCGCCACCATGGCGGGGGCGATCGCCGGGGCCCTGGGCGGCGAGGCGGTGGTCCCGGCCGCCTGGGCCAAGCAGGTCTCCGAGGCCAGCCGGCTCGACCTGCGCGCACCGGCCGTGGCACTGGCCGCGGTGGCCCGGGAGGTCTTCGCCCTGGACCGCTCCCGCCGCCGCTCCCACGAGTCGGCCTTCGCCGCGATCGCGGCAGACCGGTGACGGGCACCGCCGGGCCCTCTCCGGCCGCCCCCGTCCGAGCGCCGGAGTCCCGCGGCGTACCGGCCCCGGGGCCGGGCCCGGCGTGCGGGCTCCTGCGGCTCACCTGGGCCCAGCCCGAGGACCTCGTCGGGCACGAGCTGCGCCAGGCGGCCGAGGACGGCCGGGACCCGGCCCCCGCCCTCCGCGCCTGGCTCGCGGCGGGCGGCCACCCCGCCCCCGACCGCGCCGGGTCCTCCTGCGCCCCGGCCCCGCCGGAACTGCGCGCCCTGGCCTCCCGCCTCCTCGACGCCCTCGCAAACCTCCCGGCCCCCTCGGGAGCCGACGACCCGCAGACCTGGGAAGCCATCCGAGCCACCTGGCCCCCGGCGGACGCCGCTCCCCCGCCCGCGGTCAGCCCGCAGGGACCGCCCGCGCCACCGCCCGCAGGGCAGGCACCCCCGCGGCTCGCCGCACCCGCCCCCGGCCACGCCCCGCCCGGCGCAGCAGAAGGCAGTCCGCAGGGCGCGTCCGGGCCGCCGGCCGCAGGACAGGGGTCCCGGCTGGCCGCCGTCCTCGCCGCCGGGCCGGACCGCACGGCGGAGCCCCCGGGGCCGGGCCCCCGGCCGGCGGCACGGCTGGAGGCCGCATGGTTGGGGCGGGCCGTCGGGTGCCTGCTCGGGAAGCCCGTCGAGAAGCTGCCGCTCGCCGGGATCCGCGCCCTCGCCCGCGCCGCCGGCAACTGGCCGCTGGACGACTGGTTCACCGCCCGCGGCGTCCCCCCGGAGGTACTGGCCGCCCACCCCTGGAACCGTCGTTCCGCCCCCACCTCCCTCGCCGAGAACATCGACGGCATGCCCGAGGACGACGACCTCAACTACCCGCTCCTCGGCCTGCTCCTGCTCCAGCGGCACGGCAAGGCCTTCACCACCGCCGACGTGGCCCGCCTCTGGCTCGACGAGCTGCCGGCCGGGCGGACCTTCACCGCCGAGCGCATCGCCTACCGCAACCTCCTCCTCGGGCTGGAGCCCCCCGCCACCGCCACCCACCACAACCCCTTCCGGGAGTGGATCGGCGCCCTCATCCGCGCCGACGTCCACGGCTGGACCAACCCCGGCGACCCGGCCGCCGCAGCGGCCCAGGCCTACCGGGACGCCGCCCTGACCCACACCGGCAACGGCGTCTACGCCGCCCTGTTCGTCGCCGCCGCCACCGCCGAGGCCGCCACCGGCCGGGCGGACGTCCACACTGCGCTGCGCGCCGGCCTGGCCGTCGTACCGCCCCGCTCCCGCCTCGCCGAGGCCGTCCGCTTCGGGATCCGCACGGCCGGCCAGGAGGCGGACTTCGACCTCGTCGTCGACCGGCTGCACGCCCGCTACGGCCACTACCACTGGGTCCACTCCGTCCCCAACACGGCCCTGATCGCCGCCGCCCTCACCCACGCCGACGGGGACTTCACCCGCTCCGTCTGCCGCGCCGTGTCCGGCGGCTGGGACACCGACTCCAACGGGGCCACCGCCGGAGCCCTCGCCGGACTGCTCGCCGGCTCCCCGGACGCCGTCCCGCACCGTTGGACCGCCCCGCTCAAGAACCGGCTGGCGAGCAGCGTCCCCGGCTTCGACGGCATCGGCTTCGACGCCCTCGCCCACCTCACCGCACAGGAGGCAGCACGCTCATGACGGCCATCGCCGTGCTCGGCAGTACGAACATGGACCTCGTCGCCTACGTCCCCAAGGCCCCCCGCCTCGGGGAGACCGTCACCGGCCGCGCCTTCCGCACGCTCCCCGGCGGCAAGGGCGCCAACCAAGCCGTCGCCGCCGCCCGGTGCGGCGGACAGGTGGTGATGATCGGCGCGGTCGGGGCCGACGAGTTCGGCGTACGGCTGCGCTCCGCGCTCACCGCGGCCGGGGTCGACACCGCCCCCCTGCGCACCGTCGAGGGCGCCAGCGGCACCGCCCACATCACGGTGGACGACGAGGGCGGCAACAGCATCATCGTCATCCCCGGCGCGAACGCCTCCGTCACCGGCCTGGAGGCGGGGGACGAGGCCCGGATCGCCGCCGCCGGCTCCCTGCTCCTCCAACTCGAACTCCCCCTCTCCGCCGTCCTCGCCGGAGCCCGCGCCGCCCGCGCCCGCGGCGTCCGTACGGTGCTCACCCCGGCCCCCGTTCAGCCTCTGCCGCCCGATCTGCTCGCCGCCACCGACCTCCTCGTCCCGAACGAGCACGAGGCCGCCGCCCTGACCGGGCTGACCGACCCCCTCCAGGCGGCCGAGGCCCTGCTGGCCGACGTGCCCGAGGTGGTGATCACCCTCGGCGCGGCCGGGGTCCTGTACGCCGCCCGCGGCCGGCATCCGCTGACCGTGCCCGCGCCCCGGGTCCGGGCGGTGGACACCACCGCCGCCGGGGACACCTTCGTCGGCGCCCTCGCCGTGGCCCTGGGCGAGGGCCGGCCGATGCCCGGGGCGCTGCGCTGGGCCTCGGCGGCGGCGGCGCTGTCCGTCCAGCGCCACGGCGCCCAGGCCTCGATGCCGACCCGCGCCGAGACCGACGCCTTCGCCGCGGCGCGGTCCGGGGCCACCTCGTGACGAGCAACGGACCGCTGGAAGGGCTCCGGGTGCTCGACCTCGCCACCCTCTTCGCCGGGCCGCTGGCCGCCACCCTGCTCGGGGACTTCGGGGCCGAGGTCGTCAAGGTCGAGCACCCCGGCCGCCCCGACCCCTCGCGCGGCCACGGCCCCGCCAAGGACGGCATCGGCCTGTGGTGGAAGCTGCTCGGCCGGAACAAGCGGACGATGACCCTCGATCTGTCCGCTCCGGGCGGCCGGGACACCCTGCTGCGGCTCGCCGCCACCGCCGACGTGGTCATCGAGAACTTCCGCCCCGGCACCCTGGAGAAATGGGGGCTGGGCTGGCCCGAGCTGTCCGCCGCCAACCCGCGGCTGGTCCTGGCCCGCGTCACGGCCTTCGGCCAGCACGGCCCGTACGCGCACCGTCCGGGCTTCGGCACGCTCGCCGAGGCGATGAGCGGTTTCGCCGCGATGACCGGGGAGCCGGACGGGCCGCCGACCCTGCCGCCCTTCGGCCTCGCCGACTCGATCGCCGCGCTGACCTGCGCGTACGCGGTGATGACCGCCCTCGCCGGCCGCGACCGTACCGGGCACGGACAGGTCGTGGACCTGGCGATCGTCGAGCCGATGCTCACCGTGCTCGGCCCGCACCCGCTCTGGTACGACCAGCTCGGCTACGTCCAGCCCCGCACCGGCAACCGCTCCACCAACAACGCCCCCCGCAACACCTACCGCAGTGCCGACGGGCGCTGGCTGGCGGTCTCCGCCTCCGCGCAGTCCATCGCCGAGCGGGTCGTGCGGCTGGTCGGCCGGCCCGAGCTGATCTCCGAGCCCTGGTTCGCGACCGGCGCCGGGCGGGCCCGGCACGCGGACGTGCTGGACGAGGCGGTCGGCGGCTGGATCGCCCGGCACAAGGCCGAGGAGGTGGTCGCCGCGTTCGAGGAGGCCGAGGCGGCCGTCGCGCAGGTCTACGACGTCCGGGACGTGATGGCCGACCCGCAGTTCGCGGCCCTCGACACGGTCACCGAGGTCGAGGATCCGGAGCTGGGCCCGCTGCGCATGCAGAACATCCTCTTCCGGCTCTCCGGGACCCCCGGCGGGATCCGCTGGGCGGGCCGCCCGCACGGCGCGGACACCGAGGAGGTCCTGACCGAGCTGGGCCTGAGCGGGGACGAGATCAGCGCACTGCGGACCGAGGGAGCCCTGTGATCCTGACCTGGCTGTACGCGCCCGGCGATCGTCCGGAGGTCGTCGCCAAGGCCCTCGGCTGCGGGGCGGACGCCGTCATCGTCGACCTGGAGGACGCGGTTCCGGCCTCGCGCAAGGAGTACGCCCGCGCGGCGACCGCCGAGCTGCTGGCCGATCGGCCTCCGCTGCCCGTGCACGTCCGCGTGAACGCCCTGGACTCCCCCTGGGGCGGCGCCGACCTCACCGCTCTGGGCGGGCTGCACGGCCTGGCGGGGCTGCGGCTGCCGAAGATCAACGCCCCGGACCAGATCAGCGCCGTCGCGGACCGCACGGGCGGGGTGAGCCTGCACGCCCTGCTGGAATCGGCGGTGGGCGTGGAGCGCGCCTACGACATCGCCCGCGCGCACCCCGCCCTGCGCGGGCTCTCCCTCGGAGAGGCGGACCTTCGGGCCGATCTGGCCGTCAGCGCGGAGACCGGCCTGGACTGGTGCCGTTCCCGGGTCGTGGTCGCGGCCCGGGCCGCGGGGCTGGCGCCCCCGGCGCAGTCGGTGTTCCCCGACATCCGGGATCTGGAGTCGCTGGCCGTCTCCTGCGCCCGCGGCCGCTCCCTGGGCTTCCTCGGCCGGGCGGCGATCCACCCACGCCAGCTCCCGGTGATCGAACGGGCCTATCTGCCGGCGCCCGAGGAGGTCAGCGCGGCCTCGGAGGTGCTGAGCGCGGCCCGGGCCACCCCTGGGGCGCTGGCCCTGCCCGACGGCCGGTTCGTGGACCCGGCGGTCGTGGCCGCGGCGCACCGCACCCTCGCGCTCGCCGCGCGCATGGCCGCCCGCTGATCCGAGAATCCGAAAAAGGGGTGCCGCGTGGCGGCACCCCTTCTCGAACCGTTCGGGTCGGCGCGTTCCCGCTAGGGGGTTGCGCCTTCGGCCGGCTGCGCCGTGCCGGGATCGGCCTTGGCGGGCTCGGGCTCGCGTTCGCCCTTGGTCAGGACGGCCGCCTTCACCTTGGCCCCGGCCTCGTCGGCGGCGGATCCGTCGGTGTCCGAGGGCTTGTCCCCGGCGATGGCGTCCGCGTCGGCCGAAGCCGCCTTGTCACCCGCCTTGTCACCGTCCTTGCCGCCGCCCTTGGTGCCCGAGGCGTCCCGGTCCGGTTCGACGATCTCCTCGCGACCGGGTCGCAGCTTCGCCGACAGCACCAGGTAGACGACCGCCAGCACGAAGACGACGATCGAGGTCCAGACGTTCAGGCGAAGGCCCAGGATGTGGTGCGCCTCGTCGACGCGCATGTACTCGATCCAGCCGCGGCCGACGCAGTACGCGGCGACGTACAGGGCGAAGGCCCGTCCGTGGCCGAGCTTGAAGCGGCGGTCGGCCCAGATCACCAGGAACGCGACACCGACGCACCACAGCGACTCGTACAGGAAGGTCGGGTGGTAGGTGCCGGCGTCCCGGTTCGGGCCCGCGGTGATCTCCACCGCCCACGGCAGGTCGGTGGCCCGGCCGTAGAGCTCCTGGTTGAACCAGTTGCCCCAGCGCCCGCAGGCCTGGGCCAGCGCGATACCGGGGGCCAGGGCGTCGGCCCAGGCCGGCAGCGGGATACCGCGCAGGCGGCAGCCGATCCAGGCACCGACCGCGCCGAGCGCGATGGCGCCCCAGATGCCGAGTCCGCCCTCCCAGATCTTGAAGGCGTCGACCCAGTTGCGGCCCTCGCCGAAGTAGAGCTGGTAGTCGGTGATCACGTGGTAGAGGCGACCACCGACCAGGCCGAAGGGCACGGCCCACACGGCGATGTCCGCGACCGTGCCCGGCTTTCCGCCGCGCGCGATCCACCGCTTGTTGCCGAGCCAGACGGCGACGAAGACGCCGATGATGATGCAGAACGCGTAGCCGCGGAGCGGGATCGGTCCGAGATGGATCACGCCGGTCGACGGACTGGGGATGTAAGCAAGGTCCATGGCAGACATGACGCTACCTTGCCGGGCGGTACGAACCGCAACCCGCCCGGCAAGAAGAAACCAAATCCAGACATGGAACAGGTGTCGGTCAGTTCTGCGAGGAGCCGTTCGACGACCCGCCGGCGGACCGGTTGGAGGCCGTGCCGGACGATCCTCCGGAGCCGGTCCGCGAGGCGGACGGCGAGGCCTTGGCCCCGTTCTTCCCTCCGGATCCGGACGTGGCGCCGGCCGACGGTGACGGCTTCACGACCCCGCCGGCGGCTTCCACCTGCTCCTTCAGCTTCTGCGGGGTCACCTGGTTGGCCTGGTCGGAGAAGATGTCCTTGCCGTTCAGCAGCACGGTGGGCGTGCCCCGGAACTTTCCGGCCCGGAAGGCCTCCTGCGACTTGCCCACCCAGCTGTTGTGGGTGCCGCCCTCGACGCAGGCGCGGAACTCGGGGGTGTCCAGCCCGTTGACCTTGCCGGCGAGCTCCAGCAGCCTGGCGTTCTTGCCGTAGGCGTCGTCGACCTCCTGCGGCTGGTTCTGGAACAGGACGTCGTGGTACTCGGAGAACTTGCCGGCGTCCTGCGCGCAGGCCGCCGCGTTCGCCCCCTTCAGGGAGCCGCTGCCGCCCATGTTGCCGTCGATGAGGGTGACCAGGTGGTAGTCCACCTTGAGCAGGCCCTTGGCCTCCAGCTCGTGGACGGTGTCCCGATAGTTGTCCTCGAACGCCTTGCAGGCGGGGCAGCGGAAGTCCTCCCAGACGGTGAGGGTGGACTTGGCCTCCGGCCTGCCCGTCTGGATGGCGAGGGCGTCCTTGCCGGTGGCCCCGGAGGGCGCGACGACCGGGCCGCCCTTGGCGCTGCTGTCCTTGCCGGTGTTGGCCGCGATCACGCCGACGACGGTCGCCAGGCCGAGGACGCCGACCACCGCCGACGCCACGATCAGGGTCCGCCGGCGCTTGTCCCGGGTCTTCTGCCGCTCTCGCTCCGCTTGGAGCCGTTCCCGGGCCGATCGTTTCGTCGCATCGCGGTTCGCACCGTCGTTCTTCTCGCTCACGTTCCGCCAAACGAAGCAGGGAGGCACTCGCGTGCCTCCCTGCCCGTACTTCCACCCGATCGGGCTACAGAACCCGATCAGAGGTTCGCGCACGCGATCGAACGCGCGTCAACTGCGGCGTACGCCCTGCGCGAGCTCGCCCGCCAGCGCCCGTACGGCCTCCAGCCCGCTCGGCAGGTCCGGCGCGTCCAGCAGCAGCTTCACGAAGGCCGAGCCGACGATCACTCCGTCGGCGAAGCCCGCGACCTCCTTGGCCTGGACGGCGTTGGAGACGCCGAGCCCGACGCAGACCGGCAGGTCGCTGGTGGCGCGGGTGCGCCGCACCAGGTCGGCGGCCTGGTTGCCGACGGACTCGCGGGTGCCGGTGACCCCCATGAGGGAGGCGGCGTAGACGAAGCCGGAGCCGGCCGCCGTGATGGTGGCCAGGCGCGCGTCCTTGCTGCTGGGAGCCACGACGAAGACGGTCGCCAGACCGTGCTTGTCCGCGTGCTCGCGCCACAGCGCGGACTCCTGCACCGGCAGGTCGGGCAGGATGCAGCCGGCGCCGCCCGCCGCCGCCAGCTCGGAGGTGAACCGCTCGACGCCGTAGCGGTCGATGGGGTTCCAGTAGGTCATCACCAGGACCGGGGCCCCGGTGGCCTCGTGCGCCTCGCGGACCGTGCGGATCACATCGGCGATCCTGACTCCGCCGCGCAGGGCGATGTCGTCGGCGGTCTGGATGACCGGCCCGTCGAGGACCGGGTCACTGTGGGGCAGGCCGATCTCGACGATGTCCGCGCCACCGGCGATGACGGCCTTGACCGCCTCGATGCCGCCGTCGACGGTCGGGAAGCCGGCGGGGAGGTAGGCGACGAGGGCGGCACGGTCCTCGGACTTCGCCTTGGCGAGGGTGGCGCTCAGCAGCTCGATGTTGCCGTGCCCGTGCGTGGCGCTCACTTGTCGTCCCCCTCGGAGAACTCGTTGTCGGCCACTTCACCGTCGGTGTCGTACAGGTCGAAGTAGCGGGCGGCGGTGTCCATGTCCTTGTCACCGCGACCGGACAGGTTGACGACCAGCAGGCCGTCCTTGCCCAGCTCCTTGCCCAGGTCCAGGGCTCCGGCGAGGGCGTGGGCGGACTCGATCGCCGGGATGATCCCCTCGGTGCGCGAGAGCAGGCGCAGGGCCTGCATCGCCGCGTCGTCGGTGACCGCGCGGTACTCGCCGCGGCCCGAGTCCTTGAGGTAGGAGTGCTCCGGGCCGATGCCCGGGTAGTCCAGACCGGCCGAGATGGAGTACGGCTCGGTGATCTGGCCCTCCTCGTCCTGGAGGACGTACGAACGGGAGCCGTGCAGGATCCCGGGCTCGCCGGCGGTCAGCGTGGCCGCGTGCTCGCCGGTCTCGATACCGTGCCCGGCGGGCTCGAAGCCGACCAGGCGGACGTCGGCGTCCGGGATGAAGGCGTGGAAGAGGCCGATGGCGTTGGAGCCGCCGCCGACGCACGCGGCGACGGCGTCGGGCAGCCGGCCGGCGCGCTCCAGGATCTGGCGGCGGGCCTCGACCCCGATGACCCGGTGGAAGTCGCGGACCATGGCCGGGAAGGGGTGGGGGCCCGCGACCGTGCCGAAGAGGTAGTGGGTGCGGTCCACATTGGCGACCCAGTCGCGGAACGCCTCGTTGATGGCGTCCTTCAGCGTCCGGGAGCCGGACTTCACGGCGATGACCTCGGCGCCCAGCATGCGCATGCGGGCCACGTTGAGGGCCTGGCGCTGGGTGTCGACCTCGCCCATGTAGATGGTGCAGTCGAGGCCGAAGAGCGCGCAGGCGGTGGCGGTGGCGACACCGTGCTGCCCGGCGCCGGTCTCGGCGATGACGCGGGTCTTGCCCATGCGCTTGGTGAGCAGCGCCTGGCCCAGCACGTTGTTGATCTTGTGCGAGCCGGTGTGGTTCAGGTCCTCGCGCTTGAGGAAGATCCGGGCGCCGCCGGCGTGCTCGGCGAAGCGGGGCACCTCGGTGAGGGCGCTCGGGCGGCCGGTGTAGTTGACCATGAGGTCGTTGAGCTCGGCCGCGAAGGCCGGGTCGCCCTTGGCCTTCTCGTACTCGACGGCGACCTCGTCCACGGCGGCGACGAGCGCCTCCGGGATGAACTTGCCGCCGAAGTCGCCGAAGTAGCCCTCGGCGTTGGGGACGTGACCCTCCGGGTCCGGAATGAAGAACTCGCTGGACATGTGCCAGTGCTCCTACGGGTGCGAGATGCGGCGGGTGTCTTCACCGTATTGCGCCGCCCGCAAGCCGCGCGCACACCCCGCTGGGGGATGTGTGCGCGTACGGTGCGGGACGGCCCGCGTCCGGAGCCGGCGGCCCGGGACAGCAGGCCGTACGGGACCGCTCGCGCGGTACGTCTCGCGTACCGGGCGGCGGCCCTCGTTACAGCGCGCCTCCGCGGCGCCATCGCATGCCGTTGACCTGACCGGGCTCGGAGCCGATCACGTACCGCACCCGCCGCCCGTGCACGCGCCGGGCCGGGGCGCGGCAGCCGCGGGGGCGGCAGCCGCGCGCCAGGGGCGCGTGCGCCGTCGGCACGCCGACCGCGCCGCGGCGGGCTGCCGGCGGCGGGGTCTGCTTGCGGACGGACGGGAGGTCGTGGGTCACGGGTACGGGTCAGCTCCGCCCGTGGCGCAGGGCGGGGTGGGCGCCGGCGGCGACGAGGTCGGCCACGGCCGACTTCGGGTCGCGGCCGGTGACCAGGGACTCCCCGACGAGGACGGCGTCGGCGCCCTCGTTGGCGTAGGCGATCAGGTCGTGCGGGCCACGGATGCCGGACTCGGCGATCTTGACGATGTGGTCCGGGATCTCGGGGACGACGCGCTCGAAGGTGGAGCGGTCGACCTTGAGGTCCTTGAGGTTGCGGGCGTTGACGCCGATGATCTTGGCGCCGGCGGCGACCGCGCGCTCCACTTCCTCCTCGTCGTGGACCTCGACGAGCGGGGTGAGACCGATGGACTCGGCCCGCTCGATGAGGGAGACGAGGGCCTCCTGCTCCAGGGCGGCGACGATCAGCAGGGCGAGGTCGGCGCCGTAGGCGCGGGCCTCCCAGAGCTGGTACGCCGTGACGATGAAGTCCTTGCGCAGGATCGGGATGTCCACGCGGGCGCGGACGGCCTCCAGGTCGGCCAGCGAGCCGCCGAATCGGCGCTGCTCGGTGAGGACGGAAATGACCGCCGCACCGCCAGCCTCGTAGTCAGCGGCGAGCGCGGCCGGATCGGCGATGGCGGCCAGCGCCCCCTTGGAGGGGCTGGAACGCTTGACCTCGCAGATCACCTTGACGCTGTCGCCGCGCAGGGCAGCGACGCCGTCCTTGGCCTGGGGCGCCTTGGCGGCACGCTCCTTGAGCTCGTCGAGGCTCACGCGGGCCTGCCGTTCGGCAAGGTCTTCGCGGACCCCTTCGATGATCTCGTCGAGCACACTCACGCGAGCGGCCCCCTTCCGGGTCGATGACGGTCGGCCGCCTTGCAGACACGTACAACAACAAGGTCGGCATTCAAATGGTATCCGCAGGAGGCGTTGCCCTCCGCACGCGGTTGACGGCGTCCCAGTAACTGGACATTCGGAATCCGTGCTTCATAGGGCCTGCCCAAGGGGCTCAGGGCGCCAGTGCGGAGCCGAAAGAGAGATTTCGGACAATGACGAAAACCAGTGCCAGTGCCCCGAGCGCCCACCAGTACTTCGGACGCAGCACGATCCTCGGGGTCGGCCCGCCACGGAACGCGCGAACCAGCCACAGGGCCATGAAACCCGCGAAGACGAAATAGCCCGCGACCGCGAGCGCATTCGCCCCGAAAGCAGCGATCAGATCGCCGTGCGCGAAGGCGTGCGCGCTGCGCAGGCCCCCGCAGCCCGGGCACAGGACCCCTGTCAGCCGGAACAGCGGGCACACCGGGTAGTGGCCGGGCTCGTTGGGGTCCACGGCGCCCACGTACGCGAAGGCACCGACGGCGCCGGCCAGGTAGAGCGCCGGGGCGGCGAGCCGCCGGGTCCGGGACGACCGCTCGGCCGGCCGCACGGGCTCCGCGGGCATCGCGGGCACGGGCGCCGGTGATGGCGGGGCATCGGGGGTACGAGAGGCGTCCACCTGCTGATTCTCTCCGCTCATGGCAAAAGGCGCAGCCCGGCGGGGCCGCGCCTTTCGGCTGCATCACTTCGGACGCGGTCGCCGCGGACCGCGCCGCCGCCGACCGCGCCCCTCGCGCGCTCAGACCTTGGCGGGAACCTTGGAGGCGGCGATGACCTCGGCGAGGTCCTTGTGGGCGGGCTTCGGCGCGCCCATGCCCGCGGCCCGCATCCCGAGTCCGACGACACCGCCGAGCGCGACGACGACGAGGCCGGCCCAGAAGCCGAGCGGGTTCGCGATCACCATGAAGGCGCCGGAGATGCAGAAACCGATGAAGGCGATGATGACACCGGTCCAGGCGGCCGGGGTGTGTCCGTGGCTCGTGCCCGCCATGAGTTGCTCCTCGTTGCTCTGTCGCGCTGCTGTGTCGAACGTGCGGCCTGTGTCGGACGCTCGGCGACCATTGTCCCGTACCGGGCGGCCTCGCCGTCCAGGGGGGTCGGGTCAGGGGGCCCGGTCGGCGCCCGGGTCCGTGGTCGGGTCCTCGCCGCGGTCCAGAGCCTTCCACAGATCTTCCGGCCGGTCCGGATCCACCGCCGCGACAGTCCGCGGACGGGGGCTGCCGTCACGCTCGTAGCGGCCCCCCATCGTGGGCCAGCTCCGGCCGTAGCGCAGGGCCAGCAGCCCGGCGACCAGGATCAGGGCCGCGCCCGCCGCCGTGACGTACGGCCAGGTGGTCTGGGTCAGCCCGGCCACGTGCGCCGCACTGTCGGCGGTCGTACGGGCGGCCTGCGCGTCCAGGGCCCGGCGGCCGTCGGCGCCGAGAACGGCCGACAGGGCCGCGCCCAGGCCGCTGAGCGCCAGCAGCCCCGACACCAGCAGCCGGCTCTTGCCGCGTACGGCGAAGACGGCGACCAGCGCGGCGAGGGCCACGATGGCCAGCGCGGCGGGCAGGCCGGTGACGGCCCGCCCGTCGGCGGTCAGCTGGAGCGAGTCACTGCCGAGGGCGGTGGTGCCCCGGGCCCAGGTCCGGCCGGAGGCGAGCAGGACGACGGTGGCGCCGAGCGCGCCGAGCAGCAGGGCGATGGCCACGCTGCGGCGGCCGCCTCTGCTGTCCGGAGCCTCGGGCTCGGCGTCGGCATCGGTTCGGGGTGGGGGTACGGCACTCACGTACCCCACTATCCCCTACGCCCTCAGGAGCTGTGGAGGCGGTTCGCCGCTCCCACCGCGCGCAGCACCGCGGCGGCCTTGTTGCGGCACTCCTTGTCCTCCAGCTCGGGAACCGAGTCGGCGACGACACCGGCTCCGGCCTGTACGTACGCCGTCCCGTCGCGCAGCAGCGCGGTGCGGATGGCGATGGCCGTGTCGGAGTCGCCGGCGAAGTCCAGGTAGCCCACGCAGCCGCCGTACAGGCCGCGGCGGGAGGGCTCCAGCTCCTCGATGATCTGCATGGCGCGGGGCTTGGGCGCGCCGGAGAGGGTGCCGGCCGGGAAGCAGGCGGTGAGCACGTCGAAGGCGGTCCGGCCCTCGGCGACCCGCCCCGTGACGGTGGACACGATGTGCATGACGTGCGAGTACCGCTCGATCTTCATGAAGTCGACGACCTCGACAGAGCCCGGCTCGCAGACCCGGCCGAGGTCGTTGCGGCCCAGGTCGACGAGCATCAGGTGCTCGGCGCGCTCCTTGGGGTCGGCCATCAGCTCCTCGGCGAGCTCGTGGTCCTCCTGCGGGGTCGCGCCGCGGTGGCGGGTCCCGGCGATCGGGTGGACCATGGCCCGCCCGTCCTCGACCTTGACCAGCGCCTCGGGGCTGGAGCCGACCACGTCGAAGCCGTTCTCGAAGCGGAAGAGGTACATGTACGGGGACGGGTTGGTGGCCCGCAGCACCCGGTAGACGTCCAGCGCGGAGGCGTGGCAGGGGGTCTCGAACCGCTGCGAGGGCACCACCTGGAAGGCCTCGCCGGCCCGGATGCGCTCCTTGATGTCCTCGACGGCCGCCTGGTACTTCTCGCCGCCCCACAGGGCGGAGAACTCGGGCAGCTCGGAGGCGGGCAGCGCGGCCGGCACGTAGGGGGCGGGCCGGGCGAGGTCCGCCTCCATCGCGTCGAGGCGGGCCACGGCGTCCGCGTACGCCTCGTCGACCCCGGAGTCCAGGTCGTTGTGGTTGATGGCGTTGGCGATGAGCTGGACGGTGCCGTCCCAGTGGTCCATGACCGCCAGGTCGGAGGTGAGCAGCATGGTCAGCTCGGGCAGCTTCAGGTCGTCGCCGGTGTGCTCGCCGATGCGCTCGAGGCGGCGCACGATGTCGTAGCCGAGGTAGCCGACCATGCCGCCGGTGAAGGGGGGCATGGCGCCCGCGAGGTCGCGGGGGGTGTGCAGGGCCTCGACCGTGGCGCGCAGGGCGTCGAGCGGGTCGCCGTCGGTGGGGACGCCGACGGGCGGGGTGCCGATCCAGTGCGCCCGGCCGTCCCGGGCGGTCAGGGTGGCGTCGCTGCGGACCCCGATGAAGGAGTACCGGGACCAGGAGCGGCCGTTCTCGGCGGACTCCAGGAGGAAGGTGCCGGGGCGTTCGGCTGCCAGCTTGCGGTAGAGCCCGACGGGGGTGTCCCCGTCGGCCAGCAGCTTGCGGCTCACGGGGATGACGCGGCGGTCGGCCGCGAGCTTGCGGAACGTCTCAAGATCCATTTCGGGGGACCCTACCTAGTCGGCTGCGCGGAGGAGGACATCGTCGTCGAAGCAGGTGCGTGCCCCGGTGTGGCAGGCCGCTCCGACCTGGTCGACGCGGACGAGCACAGTGTCGGCATCGCAGTCGAGCGCGACGGATTTCACGTGCTGGAAGTGGCCGGAAGTGTCCCCCTTCACCCAGTACTCCTGGCGGCTGCGGGACCAGTAGGTGCAGCGGCCGGTGGTCAGGGTGCGGTGCAGGGCCTCGTCGTCCATCCAGCCGAGCATGAGCACCTCACCGGTGTCGTACTGCTGGGCGATGGCCGGGACCAGGCCGTCCGCGGAGCGCTTGAGGCGCGCGGCGATGGCGGGGTCGAGGTTGCCGGGGCGGGGGGACGTACTCATGTGGACATTGTGCCGGGCCGCGGCGGGGGCTGATGATCCCTGTCCGACAGATGAGCGGGCGCTCGGCGTGTTCCGGCCGTAGGCTGGCCCGCATGTCTACCCATGCGAAGCGTGAACGCCTGCTGCTGGCGGACCTGTTGGAGGCGGCCGGGCCGGAAGCCCCCACGCTGTGCGGCGGCTGGACCGGCCGCGATCTGGCCGCGCACGTGGTGGTGCGGGAGCGGCGGCCGGACGCGGCGGGCGGTCTGCTGCTGAACGTGCTGAAGGCGCGCCTGGACAGGGCGATGGAGGAGTACACGGCCAAGCCGTTCGAGGAACTGATCGCGTTGATCAGGACCGGCCCGCCGAGGCTGTCGGTGTACGCGCTGAAGCAGATCGACGAGGCGGCGAACGCCGTCGAGTTCTACGTGCACGCGGAGGACGTCCGGCGCGCCCAGCCGGACTGGTCCCCGCGGGAACTGGACCCGGTCTTCTCGGACGCCCTGTGGTCCCGGCTGGAGAAGCTGGCCCGCCTGACGGGCCGCCGCTCGCCGGTGGGCCTGGTCCTGCGGCGCCCGGACGGACGGACGGTGGTGGCCCACAAGGGCGCGCCGGTGGTCACGGTGACGGGGGAACCGGGGGAGCTGACGCTGTTCTGCTTCGGCCGCCAGGACGCTGCCGCGGTGACGCTCGACGGCGACAAGGAGGCCATCGCGAAGCTGACGGTGGCCGCACTGGGCATCTGACCCGGGGCGGGGCCCCGATCCTCGAGCCCCGCCGGCGATGGGGTGCGGCGCCGGGCCGCACCCCCCGGGGACGGGTTCAGCGGACGGGGTGGCCCGCTTGCTGGAGGGCCGACTTGACCTCCGCGATGCGCAGGTCACCGAAGTGGAAGACCGACGCCGCGAGCACCGCGTCCGCGCCCGCCTCGATCGCGGGGGCGAAGTCCGCCAGCCTGCCCGCGCCGCCGGAGGCGATCACCGGGACCGTGACGTGCTTGCGGACCGCCGCGATCATCTCGGTGTCGTAGCCGTCCTTGGTGCCGTCGGCGTCCATCGAGTTGAGCAGGATCTCGCCCGCGCCCAGTTCCGCGGCCCGGTGCGCCCACTCGACCGCGTCGATGCCGGTGCCCTGCCGGCCGCCGTGCGTGGTGACCTCGAAGGTCCCTGCGGCGGTGCGGCGCGCGTCCACGGACAGCACGAGCACCTGCCGCCCGAAGCGCTCCGCGATCTCCTGGATGAGCTCGGGGCGGGCGATGGCCGCGGTGTTCACGCCCACCTTGTCCGCACCGGCCCGCAGCAGCTTGTCCACGTCGTCCGCGGTACGGACGCCGCCGCCCACGGTCAGCGGGATGAAGACCTGCTCCGCGGTGCGGCGCACCACGTCGTAGGTGGTCTCGCGGTTCCCGGAGGACGCGGTGATGTCGAGGAAGGTCAGCTCGTCGGCGCCCTCGGCGTCGTACAGCTTGGCCATCTCCACCGGGTCGCCCGCGTCGCGCAGGTTCTGGAAGTTGACGCCCTTGACGACCCGGCCGTTGTCCACGTCCAGGCAGGGGATCACGCGTACGGCGAGGGTCATGCGGTCACCGCCTTGAACGCCTCGACCTCCACCTCGACGACCATGCTGGGGTCGACGAAGCCGGAGACGATGAGCATGGTCGCGGCGGGCCGGACCGCGTCGAAGAGCTGCTTGTGGGCGCGGCCCACCTCTTCCACGTCCCGGGCGTGGGTGAGGTACATCCGGGTGCGGACCACGTCCTCGGCGCCCATGCCGGCCTCGGCGAGGGCCTTGAAGGCGACCTCGAAGGCCTTGACCGTCTGGTCGTACGGGCCGCCCGCGTCGCCCGCGGTGCAGCCGGAGACCAGGACCAGGCCGTTGGAGAGGGCCACGGCGCGCGAGTAGCCGATGACGTCCTCGTAGGCACCGCCGGAGGAGATGCGCCGTACGTCGGCCGTGGAGTCGGGGGAGCTGCTCATGCGGAGACCACCTTCAGGGCTTCTTCCAGGGTGAAGGCCTTGGCGTACAGGGCCTTGCCGACGATCGCGCCCTCGACGCCCTGCGGGACCAGTTCGGACAGGGCCCGCAGGTCGTCGAGCGAGGAGATGCCCCCGGAGGCGACGACGGGCCGGTCGGTGGCGGCGCAGACGTTCTTCAGCAGCTCCAGGTTGGGGCCGGTCAGCGTGCCGTCCTTGCCGATGTCGGTGACGACGTACCGGGCGCAGCCCTCGGAGTCCAGGCGCGCGAGGGTCTCGTAGAGGTCCCCGCCCTCGCTGGTCCAGCCGCGGCCCTTGAGGGTGGTGCCGCGGACGTCGAGGCCGACCGCGATCCGGTCGCCGTGCTCGGCGATGGCCCGGGCGGCCCACTCCGGGGTCTCCAGGGCGGCGGTGCCCAGGTTGACGCGGGTGCAGCCGGTGGCGAGGGCCGCGGCCAGCGAGACGTCGTCGCGGATGCCGCCGGACAGCTCGACCTTGATGTCCATGGCGCGGGTGATCTCGGCGACCAGGGCGCGGTTGTCGCCGGTGCCGAAGGCGGCGTCCAGGTCGACCAGGTGCAGCCATTCGGCGCCGGAGCGCTGCCAGGCGAGGGCCGCCTCCAGCGGGGACCCGTAGGACGTCTCGCTGCCGGACACCCCGTGCACGAGGCGGACGGCCTGTCCGTCGCGGACGTCGACCGCGGGCAGGAGTTCGAGCGTGGGTGCGGTCATCACAGGGTCTCGATCCAGTTGGTGAGGAGCTGGGCGCCGGCGTCACCGGACTTCTCGGGGTGGAACTGCGTGGCCCACAGGGCCCGGTTCTCCACCGCCGCCACGAATCGCTCGCCGTGGGTGGCCCAGGTGACCTTGGGGGCGCGGATCAGCGGGTTGGTCACCTCGAGGGTCCAGTCGCGCGCCGCGTAGGAGTGCACGAAGTAGAACCGGGCGTCGGCGTCCAGGCCCTTGAAGGCCTGACTGTCGGCCGGGGACTCGACGGTGTTCCAGCCCATGTGGGGGACGATCGGGGCCCGGAGCGGGCCGACCGTGCCGGGCCACTCGTCCAGGCCCTCGGTCTCGACGCCGTGCTCGATACCGCGCTCGAAGAGGATCTGCATGCCGACGCAGATGCCCATGACGGGGCGGCCGCCGGAGAGCCGGCGGCCGATGATCCAGTCGCCGCGGACGTCCTTGAGTCCCTGCATGCAGGCGGAGAAGGCGCCCACGCCGGGGACGAGGAGTCCGTCGGCGTCCATGGCCTTGTCGTAGTCGCGGGTGATTTCGACGTTCGCCCCGACGCGGGCGAGGGCCCGCTCGGCGGAGCGTACGTTTCCGAAGCCGTAGTCGAAGACGACGACGTTCTTGGTGGGGCGGACTGCGCTCATTCCCAAATTCCCTGGATTCGCAGGACTCCTGCGGCGAGACACATCGCGGAGGCGAGGGCCAGCAGGATGATGACCGACTTGGGCATCTTCTGCTTCTGGAAGGAGTAGACGCCCCCGGCCAGGAACAGGCCGAGGACGATCAGGATCGTGTTCAGGCCGTTCACGGCTAGAGGGCGCCCTTCGTGGAGGGCAGGATGCCGGCCGCGCGCGGATCGAACTCGGCGGCGTAGCGCAGGGCCCGGGCCAGGGCCTTGAACTGGCACTCCACGATGTGGTGGGCGTTGCGGCCGTACGGGACGTGGATGTGCAGGGCGATCTGGGCCTGCGCGACGAAGGACTCGAAGATGTGCCGGGTCATCGTCGTGTCGTACGTGCCGATCATCGGCGCCATGTTCTCGGGCTCGGTGTGCACGAGGTAGGGGCGGCCGGACAGGTCGACGGTCACCTGGGCGAGGGACTCGTCGAGCGGCACGGTGCAGTTGCCGAAGCGGTAGATGCCGACCTTGTCGCCGAGGGCCTGCTTGAAGGCGGCGCCCAGCGCGAGCGCGCTGTCCTCGATGGTGTGGTGGCTGTCGATGTGCAGGTCGCCCTCGGTCTTGACGGTGAGGTCGAAGAGGCCGTGGCGGCCGAGCTGGTCGAGCATGTGGTCGTAGAAGCCCACACCCGTTGACACTGAGACGTCGCCCTTGCCGTCGAGGTTTATCTCGACGACGACCGAGGTCTCCTTGGTGGTCCGTTCGACCCGTCCGATGCGGCTCATGCGTGCTGCTCCTTCTTCAGTGCGCGAACCGCTTCCAGGAACGCGTCGTTCTCCGCCGGGGTGCCGGCGGTGACCCGCAGCCATCCCGGTACGCCGTTGTCCCGGACCAGGACGCCCCGGTCGAGGATCTTCTGCCAGGCGGTGTGCGAGTCCTCGAACTTCCCGAACTGGATGAAGTTCGCGTCGGAATCGGTGACCTCGAAGCCGATGGCCCGCAGTTCCACGACCAGGCGGTCGCGCTCGGCCTTGAGCTGCTCGACGTAGCCGAGCAAGGTGTCGGTGTGCTCCAGGGCGGCCAGTGCGGTGGCCTGCGTGACGGCCGACAGGTGGTACGGCAGGCGCACCAGCTGGACGGCGTCGACGACGGCGGGGTGGGCGGCCAGGTAACCCAGGCGCAGGCCGGCCGCGCCGAAGGCCTTGGACATGGTCCGGGAGACCACCATGTTCGGGCGGCCCTCGATGAGGGGCAGCAGCGAGTCCCGGTGGCTGAACTCCACGTACGCCTCGTCCACGATCACCAGAGACGGCTTGGCGGCCTGCGCGGCCTCGTAGAGGGCGAGGACCGTCTCGGCCTCGACCGCGGTGCCCGTGGGGTTGTTGGGCGAGGTGATGAAGACGACGTCGGGGGCGTGCTCCGTGATCGCCCGCTCCGCCGCCTCCACGTCGATCGTGAAGTCCTCGCGGCGCGGGCCGGAGATCCACCCGGTGCCGGTGCCGCGGGAGATCAGCGCGTGCATCGAGTAGGAGGGCTCGAAGCCGAGCGCGGTGCGGCCGGGCCCGCCGAAGGTCTGCAGCAGCTGCTGGATGACCTCGTTGGAGCCGTTGGCAGCCCATACGTTCTCGCGCGCGACCGGGTGCTTGCCCGTACGGGTGAGGTAGGCGGCCAGCTCGGTGCGCAGCTCGACCGCGTCCCGGTCGGGGTAGCGGTTGAGGGTGCGGGCCGCCTCGGCGACGCGCTCGGCGATGCGCCGGACGAGCTCGTCGGGCAGCTCGTACGGGTTTTCGTTCGTGTTCAGCTGGACGGGCACGTCGAGCTGCGGAGCGCCGTACGGGGTCTTGCCGCGCAGCTCGTCCCGGATGGGCAGGTCGTCGATGCCGATGCCGGCGGCGGTCATACGGTGGGCACCTTCCATCCGAAGCGCGCCTTCAGGGCGGCGCCGTGCGCGGGCAGGTCCTCGGCCTCGGCCAGCGTCACCACGTGGTGGGTGACCTCGGCGAGGGCGTCCCGCGTGTAGTCGACGATGTGGATGCCGCGCAGGAAGGACTGCACGGACAGGCCGGAGGAGTGGCAGGCGCAGCCGCCGGTGGGCAGCACGTGGTTCGACCCGGCGCAGTAGTCGCCGAGCGAGACCGGGGCCCACGGGCCGACGAAGATCGCGCCGGCGTTGCGTACGCGGGCGGCCCAGGCGGCGGCGTCGGCGGTCTGGATCTCCAGGTGCTCGGCGCCGTACGCGTCGACGACCTTCAGGCCGTCCTCCAGGCTGTCGACCAGCACGATCGCGGACTGCCTGCCCGCCAGGGCCGGCTTGATCCGGTCCTCGACGTGCTTGGTCGCGGCGACCTGCGGCTCCAGCTCCTTCTCGACGGCGTCCGCGAGCTCCGCGGAGTCCGTGACGAGCACGGCCGCGGCCAGCGGGTCGTGCTCGGCCTGGCTGATCAGGTCGGCGGCGACGTGCACCGGGTCGGCGGTGGAGTCGGCGAGGACGGCGATCTCGGTCGGGCCGGCCTCGGTGTCGATGCCGATCTTCCCGGTGAAGTAGCGCTTGGCGGCGGCGACCCAGATGTTGCCGGGGCCGGTCACCATGTTGGAGGGAAGGCAGTCCTCGGTCCCGTACGCGAACATCGCGACGGCCTGCGCACCGCCCACCGCGTACACCTCGTCCACGCCGAGCAGTGCGCATGCGGCGAGGATCGTCGGGTGCGGCAGGCCCCCGGCGGGGTCTCCGTCAAAAGCGGGCTTCTGCGGCGGGGACGCGAGCGCGATCGACTCGACGCCCGCCTCCTGGGCGGGCACCACGTTCATGACGACGGAGGACGGGTAGACCGAACGGCCGCCCGGGGCGTACAGCCCCACGCGCTCCACCGGAACCCACTTCTCGGTCACGGTGCCGCCGGGGACCACCTGAGTGGTGTGCTCGGTGCGGCGCTGATTCCGGTGCACGATCCGGGCGCGCCGGATCGACTCCTCCAGGGCGGCGCGGACGGCCGGGTCCAGCTGCTCCAGGGCGGCCTCGATGGCCTCCGTGGGTACCCGGACCTGCGAGAGCTCGACCCCGTCGAACTTCTGCGCGTACTCGATCAGCGCCGCCGTGCCACGATGATGGACGTCCTCGCAGATGGGCCGCACCTTCTCCAGGGCAGCTTCTACGTCGAACTCGGCACGGGGCAGCAGATCGCGCAGGGCGCCGCCCTCGGGGAGGGCGTCACCGCGCAGGTCGATACGAGAGATCACCTCACAATTCTCTCAGACCGCTTCGCGCCACCGTTCGCCCGTATCACTGGCTGATACAGGTCCCGGGTGTCACAGGCGCCCGATAGCGTTCCCGTACACGTGGACGACAGCGGAGGGGGGCCGCCGTGACCGAGGCGCGCACGGACGAGGAACCGGCGGATCTCACCGCCGCCGAACGCCGCATGTGGGAGGCCTTCCGCACCGGCAGCGTCTGCGATCTCAGCACCCGCGCCGCCGACCGGGACGATCCGCACGCGGAGCACGTCTGGGGCCCCGAGCGCAGCGTCCGCGCCCGGGTGGTCGCCCGGCTGCTGCTGCACGGGCCGCCGCCGGTGCCGGGCCGGGTGGCCTCGCTCAAGCTGCGCGGGGTGCGGATCAGCGGGCGGCTGGAACTGTCCGGCGCCGCGGTGGCCCCGTACGTGGAGCTCCAGTCCTGCCGCTTCGACAGCGAGATCCAGCTGTCCGAGGCCCGGGTCGGCACGCTGCGGATGGTCAACTGCGCGATACCGCGGCTGGAGGCCTCCCGGCTGCACACCGAGGGCGATCTGCACCTGCCGCGCTGCCGGGTGGCGCGCGGGATCCGGCTGACCGACGCGCAGATCGGCACCGACCTGCTGGTCAGCCAGGCCGTGGTGCAACGGGACAACAAGGGCCGGGCCATCTCCGCCGACGGGCTGTCCGTCGCGCAGGACTTACAGGGCGAGCTGCTGGAGACGTACGGGGAGGTGAGCCTGCGCGGCGCGAAGGTCGGCGTGTCGATGAACCTGCGCGGGGCCCGCCTGCGCAATCCGTCCGGGCGGTTCGCGCTCAACGCCCCGCAGCTGACCGTCGAGCGGACCCTGTACCTGACCTCCATCGCGCTGGACTACGCGGCGTACGGGGGCTCATCCACTCCCCCGTACGGGCTGGGGCCGACGCCCACCCGCGGCCGGCGGTCGCAGCACTTCGAGTGCCGCGGAGGGCTGCGGCTGGACGACGGCCGGTTCGGGGACGCCATCGACTTCTACGGGGCGCGGTTCACGCTCACCGACGAGCAGGAGATCTCCCTGCGCCGGATACAGACCCCGGAGTTCCGCTTCGTCGGCGAGCGACCGGAGCGCGGGCGGGTGGTGGTGTCCGGGGCCAAGGTGGTCAAGCTCGTCGACACCTCCACGAGCTGGCCGGGCCCGGGCGGGCTGTCCATCGAGGGGTTCGTCTACGAGAACCTCGCGCCCCGGGGCCATTTCCCGCTCTCCCGCCGCCTGGAATGGGTGGAGGCGGCCACTCCCGAGTACTCGCCGGAGCCGTACGAGCGGCTGGCCGCCGTACTGCGCGCCAGCGGCGAGGACGCGGACGCCCGCGCGGTGCTGCTGGCCAAGCAGCGGAGGCGCCGGGACACGCTGCCGCCCTGGCCGAAGGCGTGGGGTTACCTCCAGGACTGGACGGTGGTCTACGGATACCGGCCGGGCCGTGCCGCCCTGTGGATGGCGGTGCTGTGGGCGGCCGGGGCGCTGCTGTTCGCCCAGCTCGACCCGCCGGCGCTCAAGGAGGACGAGCACCCGCAGTGGAGCGCCGCCCTGTACGCGCTGGACCTGCTGCTCCCGGTGATCGACCTCGGTCAGCAGGGGCAGTGGAAGCTGGAGGGCAGCTGGCAGTGGGGGGCCGCGGGTCTCGTCATCATGGGCTGGATCCTGGCCACGACGGTGGCGGCGGGGGCCTCCCGGCTGCTGCGTCGGGGCTGACGGCGGCGGGGGTCGTCCGGCCGGGCGCGCACGTGCCGCTGTCCGCCCCTCAAACGCCGGACACCCTCCGGGTCCCGGGCGATTACCCTGTGCCAGGTGACCACCGTTCGCCTGCCCCTCTTCCCGCTGAACTCGGTGCTGTTCCCGGGACTCGTCATCCCGCTGAACATCTTCGAGGAGCGTTATCGCGCCATGATGCGCGAGCTGCTGAAGACGGGCGAGGACGAGCCCCGCCGTTTCGCGGTTGTCGCGATCCGCGACGGCCGGGAGGTCGCGCCGACCGCGCCCGGCCTGCCGGACCAGACGGCCGTGCCCGAGCGGGGCCCGGCGGCGGGCTTCGGCCCCGATCCGATCCAGGCCTTCCACCGGGTGGGCTGCATCGCCGACGCGGCGACCGTCCGGGAGCGGGAGGACGGCAGCTTCGAGGTGCTGGCGACCGGCACGACACGGGTCCGCCTGATCTCGGTCGACGCCTCGGGCCCCTTCCTGACGGCGGAGCTGGAAGAGCTCCCGGAGGACGCGGGCGACGGCGCGGGCGTGCTGGCCGAAGGGGTGCTGCGGGCCTTCCGCAACTACCAGAAGCGGCTGGCCGGCGCCCGCGAGCGCTCCCTGACCGGCGCGGAGCTCCCCGACGAGCCCTCGGTGGTCTCCTACCTGGTGGCAGCGGCGGCGGTGCTGGACATCCCGGCGAAGCAGCGGCTGCTCCAGGCCCCGGACACCGCGACGCGGCTGGCGGAGGAGCTGAAGCTGCTGCGTACGGAGACGGCGGTGATCCGCCACCTGCCGTCGCTGCCGGCGGTGGACCTGACCCGTGCCCCGACGAGCCCGAACTGAGCGGACACCGATGGCGAAGAAGCCCAAGCAGGCGGCGGGCACCCCGGCGATCGTCGCCCTGACGGCGGCGGGCGTCACGTTCACCACGCACGCCTACGAGCACGACCCGGCCCACTCCTCCTACGGGGAGGAGGCGGCGCAGGCGCTCGGCGTCTCGCCCGCCCAGGTCTTCAAGACCCTGGTCGCGGACGTGGACGGCGTCCTGACGGTGGCGGTGGTCCCGGTCTCGGGGTCACTGGACCTCAAGGCCCTGGCGACGGCGGTCGGCGGCAAGCGGGCGGCGATGGCCGACCCGGCCCTGGCGGAGCGCACGACGGGCTACGTCCGCGGCGGCATCTCCCCGCTCGGCCAGCGCAAGCGTCTCCGTACGGTGATCGACGCCTCGGCCGTGGCGCACGCCACGATCTGCTGCTCGGCGGGCCGGCGCGGCCTGGAGGTCGAACTCGCCCCGTCGGACCTGACCACCCTCACCTCGGCCACCCTGGCCCCGATCGCCCGCGCGTAGCCGAATCCGGCCCCGGGCGGAGCCCCGATGCTTCAGTCGTGCGGAGCCGCGGGCGGCGGAGCCTGGTAGTAGCCCGTCCAGCCCTCCACGGGGTCGGGATCCGGATCCCGCGGAGTCCACAGCGCGGTCAGCCCCAGGTGCACCAGCACCGCGATCATCGGCCACCCCAGCAACGCCCCGTGCGCGAGCAGCTCCAGCGGCGCGTCGAACGGAACCCCCTTGCCCGCGGCCTTCGCGGCGGCGACGAGGTCCGAGGAGGGCCCCAGCCACAGCCCGAACCGCCACCCCACCAGCGCGGCGAAGACGGACCCGACCGCGAGCCCGATCACCAGCGGCACACCACCGGACCGGCGCCACAGGAAGGTGCCGACGGCACTGAGCACGCCCAGCCCGAGCGACAGCAGGAAGAAGGTCCCGTCGGAGGCGATCCGCGCCTCGCTCTCGCTGTTGCTCAGGAAGACGGCCTCGCCGTTGGACACGTACTGCACCCGGGGGGCCAGCCACACCCACAGCAGGCCGAGGAGCAGTCCGGCCGCCCCGACGAGCAGGGCCACGAAGGCCCCGTCCCGGATGTCTTCCGGGGTGATCGCCCCGGAGGCGGCACCCGGCTTCTCGGGCGGGAGCGACGGCGGGTCGAGGGGGGACGGCGGGGTCACGGCTTCGGTCACCCCCACATCGTGCCAGGTGTGCCCGGCAGCGGCGTCGGCGGACCGTGTCAGCGGACGGCCGCCCGGCGGTACGCCCAGGTCGCGACGGCCAGCGAGAGGACCCCGACGGCCCCGCACACGCCCAGGTCCAGGGCGACGGCCGCCCAGTCGGGATCGGGGGCGAAGGTACGGGCGAACGCCTCGACCCCGTACGTGGACGGGAGCAGGTCCCGGGCCCACACGATCACGTCCGGCATCCGCTCGGGCGGCAGCACCCCGAGCAGCAGCGCCGCCGACATGCCGAGCTGTCCCGCGAGGGTGGCCAGCTCCTGCCGGGGTGCGAGCAGTCCGAGGGCCGCACCCAGCCCGGCCAGCGCGGCGCCGGCCAGCGGTACGACGGCGGCCAGGATCCACAGCCCGCTCAGCGGCAGCCCGAACAGCAGGCAGCCGAAGACCGCGGTGACCAGGGTCCCCGGCAGCGTGAAGGAGGCGTACGCGGCGGCCGCGCCCAGCACCACCGACGCGGGCGGCACCGGCAGGGTGGCGTAGTGGTCGAGCCCGCCGCCGGCCCGCAGCTGCCCGAAGTACTGGGCGAGCAGGTTCAGCGCGACGAAGGCGACGACCAGCACCGAGGACCCGGCGACGACGGCGCGGGCCTCGGAGCCCCCGTCGACCACCCCCCGCATCAGGATCATGATCCCGACGGACTGGAAGGTGGCGACGAACAGCAGCGGGATCCGCGCCACCCGGGCCCGGGAGAGCTGGGCCCGGTACACGGCGGCCAGCGCGGGGAAGAACCGCGCGCGGGGCGCCAGCGGCGCGGGCTGCGGCGCCTGTGCACGGCCGTCGACGGCGCCCGCCGGCGCGGCGCCCGCAGCGGGTGACGGCACGGCGCCGGGCGCGAGCAAGGCCCTCGCGGCCCCCGTCGAAAGGTCGCTCACGACTTCACCAGCCCTTTCGTCCTGCCGCCGAGGGCCAGATACACGTCTTCGAGGCTGGGGGTGGCCAGGGTGAAGTCGTCGAGCGCGGCGAAGGCCGGGCTCCCGATGACCGAGGCCACCGCCGCCCTCGCCTCGTCCGGCGCCAGCCGGAGCACCCAGCGCCGCCCGGACTCGGCGGCCCGCGGCGCGAGCGCGGCGACCTCCGGGACCTCCAGCGGAGCGCCCTCGCGCCACACCAGCTCCAGCCGGACCTCGCCCGAGACGGTGGCCTTCAGACCGGACGGGGTGTCGCAGGCGATGACCTTGCCCTGGTCGATGACGGCGACCCGGTCCAGGACGGTCTCGGCCTCGATGACGTTGTGGGTGACGAGCAGGACCGTGGCGCCGTGCTGCGCGCGCCGCCGGTCGACCGCGGACCAGACCGCCCGCCGCGCCACCGGGTCCATGCCGGTGGTGGGCTCGTCGAGGACCAGGACGGGCCGCTCCCCCACCAGCGCGGTGGCGAAGCAGGCGAGGCGGCGCTGGCCGCCGGAGAGTTTCTTCAGGGGCCGTCCGGCGATCGGGGTCAGCCCGAGTTCCTCCAGGACGGAGTCGCGCGCGGCCCGGGCCGCCCGGACGTCGAGCCCGCGCAGTCGCCCGGTGGTCTCGGCGGCCAGCGCCACCGTGAGCTCGTCCAGGGCGGTGGATTCCTGCCCCAGGTAGGCGAGCAGCCGGGAGGCGCGCTCGGGGTGGCCCACGAGGTCGTGGCCGAGCAGGGTCACCGAGCCGGAGTCCGGCCGCATCAGGCCGGTGAGCTGGCGGACCAGCGTGGACTTGCCGGCGCCGTTGGGGCCGAGCAGGCCGAAGATCTCGCCGCGCCGGACGTCCAGGGAGATCCCGTCGTTGGCGCGGGTCTCGGGCAGGGCGGGAGCCCCGCGCCGGCCGCGTACCGCGGGATAGGTCTTGACCAGGTCACGCACCGCGCAGATGACGTCCGGCGCTGCTCCCGCGGCCGCCGCCGTGCCTTCTCGCGCCTGTGCTGTGCCCGTACTCACGAGGGAGCAGCCTACGGGGTTCCCGGCCCTACTCGGCCGTCGGGGTCAGCGGGGCGCCGAGCTCGCCGGGGTCGGCTCCGGGTGCCGAGGCCGGTACGGCGGCCACGTGTTCGGCGGCGGCGCGGACGTCGATCTCCCGCCAGAACCCGGCGCGGATGGCGTACCGGTCGTGCTCGTCGATCTGGTCGTCCTTGTGCGCGAGCAGCCCGAACCGGGCGGCGTAGCGCAGCAGTTCGCCGTCGATCCGGTGCGGGATCCGCGGGTACATCGTGGCCAGCTTCTGCAGGTGCACGGTCTCCGGGAGCCGTTCCATCCAGCGCCGGGCGAACACCTGTCCCACCTCGAACGGGTCCCCGCCGACGGTGGTGATGTCCTCCTCCCGGTCCGCCCAGCGCTGTTCGGCGCTGGTGAGCTGGGCGAGGGTGGGCAGCGAGGCGGTCTCGGCGGGCTCGCCGAGCGGTCCGGCCCGGTCGATCCAGCCCTTGTCGGAGGACCAGCGCAGGGCGCTGGCGGGGGCGTGGGCGCTGCTCGGCCCGGCCTGCGGGCCGCTCTGCTGGCCGGGCGCGCGCAGGGCTCCGGCCAGGTCCTTGGGAGTGGGAACCGGCTTGCCCCCGGGGGCGGTGGGCGCCGGTACGGGGACCCCGCCCGGCTCCTGCTCCCGGGCGGCGGCGCTGCCGTTGCGGGCGGCCTCGGCGAGCGCGGCCTCGGGCAGCGGGGCCGAGAGGATGGCTGCGATGTCCGGGCGCGGCGCGGGCGGCGGGGAGCACAGTCCGGCGAGGTCCTTGGCGCGGACGGCCCGGGTGATCCAGGCCCGGTCCAGGACGCGGCGTTCGTCGGCCTCGGCGACGAGGTCCTCGGACTGGTTGTAGTCCCCGTCGGCGGCCTGGACGGCCCACAGGTGGACGGCGACCCCGTGCTCCTTGGCGGACATCAGGCCGGGCAGCAGGTCTCCGTCGCCGGTCACGAGGACCACGTCGGAGCAGGCGCGGTTGCGGGCGAGCTCGGTGAGCTCGGCGTGCATGGCTGCGTCGACGCCCTTCTGCGCCCAGCGGCCGTCGCTGCGGGTCAGGGCTCCCAGGCGGACGGTGACGCGGGGCATGACGCGCAGCCGCCGGTGCTCGGGCTGGGGCACCCGGTCGGGTGCGCCGTCGAACCAGTAGATGCGCAGCAGGGGCTGCTCGGTGTCCGCCTCGGCCCGCTCGCGCAGGCCCTGGATGAGGGCGGCATGGTCGATGGTGATCCGGGAACGGGAGGGCTCCCCGGCGAGAAGGCTGGCGGCGGCACCCAGCAGGTAGCCGGCGTCCACCAGGACGACGCAGCGGTCCACGCGTTCCACCCTCTTCCCTGGGGGTCCTCTGTAGCTTTCGGCGGGTTCCCCGAGTCTGCCCGACCCCAAGGGTGTTGAAGGCCGGAACTCGATCATCGGCGTGGCGGATCTCACTCCGAGCAGGGCGAGAGGCATCGGCTACGCGCAGTAATGATCCAAAATGCGCGGTTTCTGGCCCTGTGTGAGTGTGAAGGCGGTCCTGGCCCCTAGACCCTCACGGAGGTTCCACCATGGCCAAGAACAAGAATCAGAAGCAGCCCGCCAAGCAGCAGCCCCGGTCGGCACAGGATCCGACCAAGGGCACGTCGGAGACCGAGTCGATGCCCTCCTCGGCCCCGAGCCCGATGGACATGGCGCACAAGCGCAAGGAGAAGAAGTTCGGCCACAACTGACGGCCGTACTCGCATGCGGAAGGGCCCGCCCGGTGTCATCGGGCGGGCCCTTCCGCATGTACCGCCGAGGTCGCGCCCGATCGCTATCCGGCCAGGCAGGACGGTCCGAGCAGCACCTTGAGGTCGCCGAAGAGGGCGGGGTCGGGCTTGACCCGGTGCTTGTCGAGGCGCAGCACGGTGGTGGTGCGGGGCCCCTGGAGCTTGATGCGGACCTCGCTGTTGCCCTGGTGGTGGCGCAGGATCTCGCCCAGCCGGGTCACCATCGGCGGTGTGACCTTGACCGTGGGGATGGTGAGCACCACGGGGGCGTTGGTGCCGGCCGAGGAGAGGTCGGGGACCATCATCTCCATGGCGACCAGGCGGGGGATGTCCTCGCGCTTGTCGAGCCGGCCCTTGACGAAGACCACGGTGTCCTCGACGAGCTGGGTGGAGACGAGCTGGTAGGTCGCCGGGAAGAACATGCATTCGATGGAGCCGGCCAGGTCCTCGACGGTGGCGATGGCCCAGGCGTTGCCCTGCTTGGTCATCTTGCGCTGGAGGCCCGAGATGATGCCGCCGATGGTGACGACCGCGCCGTCGGAGTGCTCGCCGCCGGTCAGCTGGGAGATACCGGCGTCCGTCTTGTCGGAGAGCACGTGCTCCAGGCCGAAGAGCGGGTGGTCGGAGACGTAGAGGCCGAGCATCTCGCGCTCCTGGGCGAGCAGGTAGGACTTCTCCCACTCGATGTCGGAGAACTCCACGTCGAGACCGAAGCCGGGCTCGTCGCTCGCGTTCTCGTCACCCATTCCGCCGAAGAGGTCGAACTGTCCCTCGGCCTCCTTGCGCTTGACCGCGACCACGTTGTCGATCATCGGTTCGTGGTGCGCGACCAGGCCCTTGCGGGTGTGGCCCATCTCGTCGTAGGCGCCGGCCTTGATCAGCGACTCGACGGTCCGCTTGTTGCAGACCACGGCCTCGACCTTGTCCAGGAAGTCGGGGAAGGAGGAGAACTTCCCCTTCGCCTTCCTGGTCCTGATGATCGACTCCACGACGTTCGTACCGACGTTGCGCACCGCGGTGAGGCCGAAGAGGATCACGTCGTCGCCCTGGGCCGCGAAGTTCGGCTCGGACTCGTTCACGTTCGGCGGCAGGACCTTGATGCCCATGCGCCGGCACTCGTTCAAGTAGATCGCGGACTTGTCCTTGTCGTCCTTGACCGAGGTGAGCAGGCCGGCCATGTACTCGGCCGGGAAGTTCGCCTTGAGGTAGGCGGTCCAGTAGGAGACCAGGCCGTACGCGGCCGAGTGGGCCTTGTTGAAGGCGTAGCCGGCGAAGGGGACCAGGACGTCCCACAGCGCCTTGATCGCCTGGTCGCTGAAGCCCTTCTCCTTGGCGCCCGCCTCGAAGATGACGAAGTTCTTCGCCAGCTCCTCGGGCTTCTTCTTGCCCATCACGCGGCGCAGGATGTCGGCCTCGCCGAGCGAGTACCCGGCGATGATCTGGGCGGCCTTCTGTACCTGCTCCTGGTAGACGATCAGGCCGTAGGTGACCGCGAGCACCTCTTCGAGCGGTCCCTCCAGCTCCGGGTGGATCGGGGTGATCTCCTGCTGCTTGTTCTTGCGCAGTGCGTAGTTCGTGTGCGAGTTCATGCCCATCGGGCCCGGCCGGTACAGGGCCGAGACGGCGGAGATGTCCTCGAAGTTGTCGGGCTTCATCAGGCGCAGCAGGGAGCGCATGGGCCCGCCGTCGAACTGGAAGACGCCGAGGGTGTCACCGCGGCCGAGCAGTTCGAAGGTCTTGGGGTCGTCGAGCGGCAGGCCCAGGAGATCGATGTCGATCCCCTTGTTGGCCTTCACCATCTTGACGGCGTCGTCCATGATCGTGAGGTTGCGCAGGCCGAGGAAGTCCATCTTCAGCAGGCCGAGCGACTCGCAGCTCGGGTAGTCCCACTGGGTGATGGTGACGCCGTCGGAGTGGCGGACCCAGACCGGCACGTGGTCGGTGATGGTCTCGCTGGACATGATCACGCCGGCGGCGTGCACGCCCATCTGGCGGACCAGGCCCTCCACGCCGCGGGCGGTGTCGATGACCTTCTTCACGTCCGGCTCGTTCTCGTACATCCCCCGGATCTCGCCGGCCTCGCCGTAGCGGGGGTGCGTCGGGTCGAGGATGCCGGAGAGCGGGATGCCCTTGCCGAGGACGTCGGCGGGCATGGCCTTGGTGAGGCGGTCGCCCATCGCGTACGGGTAGCCCAGCACGCGGGCCGAGTCCTTGATCGCGTTCTTGGCCTTGATGGTGCCGTAGGTGCCGATCATGGCGACCTTGTCGGCGCCGTACTTGTCGGTAACGTACCGGATGACCTCGACGCGCCTGCGCTCGTCGAAGTCGATGTCGACATCGGGCATGGAGACGCGCTCGGGGTTCAGGAAGCGCTCGAAGATCAGGCCGTGGGTGATCGGGTCGAGGTCGGTGATGCCCATGGCGTAGGCGACGATCGAGCCGGCCGCGGAGCCTCGGCCCGGACCCACCGCGATGCCCTGGTTCTTGGCCCACATGATGAAGTCGGCGACCACGAGGAAGTAGCCGGGGAAGCCCATCGAGATGATCGTGTCCATCTCGTACTCGGCCTGCTGCATCCGGTCCTGCGGAATGCCTCCGGGGTAGCGGCGGTCCATGCCGCGCATGGTCTCCTCCCGGAACCAGGTGACCTCGGTGTAGCCGTCCGGGATGTCGAACTTCGGCATCAGGTTCCGGAACTGGAACATGCCCTCGGTCTCGACCTGCTCCGCGACCAGCCGGGTGTTGGCGCAGCCCTCCTGCCAGGCGTCCGAGGAGTCGATGGCGTACATCTCCTCCGCGGACTTCAGGTAGTAGCCGGTGCCGTCGAAGCGGAAGCGGTCCGGATCCGAGAGGTTCTTGCCGGTCTGGATGCAGAGCAGGGCGTCGTGGGCGACGGACTCGCTCGCGTAGGTGTAGTGGGAGTCGTTCGTCACCAGCGGCGGGATGCCGAGCTTCTTGCCGATCTCCAGGAGCCCGTCGCGGACCCGGCGCTCGATCTCGATGCCGTGGTCCATCAGCTCCAGGAAGTAGCGCCCCTCGCCGAAGATGTCCTTGTAGTCGGAGGCGGCCTGCACGGCCTCGTCGAACTGGCCGAGGCGCAGCCTGGTCTGCACCTCGCCGGACGGGCAGCCGGTGGAGGCGATCAGGCCCTCGGACCACTTGGAGATGGTCTCCTTGTCCATCCGCGGCCACTTCGTGAGCCAGCCCTCGGCGTACGCGTCGGAGGACAGCCGGAAGATGTTGTGCAGGCCGGTGGCGTTCGACGCCCAGATGGTCTTGTGGGTGTAACCACCGGAACCGGAGACGTCGTCCCGCTTCTGGTGCGGCTGGCCCCACTGGATGCGCCGCTTGTTGCGCCGGGACTCGGGGGCGACGTACGCCTCGATGCCGATGATCGGCGTGATGCCGGCCTTCTGCGCGGTGTGGAAGAAGTCGTACGCGCCGTGCAGGTTGCCGTGGTCGGACATGGCGATGTGCGTCATGCCCATCTCGTTGCACGCGTTGAACATGTCCTTCAGCCGCGCGGCACCGTCCAGCAGCGAGTACTGGGTGTGGACGTGCAGGTGCGTGAACGGCGGCTTTGTCACGGCGCGGGTCCTCCGGGGGGCGAGGTGAGGGGGCAGCTTCGAATCCTACGTCGGCCGGGTGACAGATCACGGGCACTGCGGGGTACGGTCGGGCGTTGCAGAACCAGGAGGGCCGATCCGGCGTCCAGTCGGTCGGAACCTGAAACAGCACGTGCACCAGGAGGCACCCGCCATGGCGGTCCCCGAGACGACCGACGAGCAGCGCGCCGAGCAGATCCTCGACGTGTTCGACACCGCGTTCGGTGAGTTGCTCGCCGCCGACCCCGCTGCGTTCCAGGTCAAATTCCGCAAGATGGCGGCCTCGGCCTTCGCCTTCTACCGGGGCACGGCCAGCCTCTTCTACTCCGACCTGGAGCGGGACCGGCACGGCGGCCCGTACCTGGACGAGCGGACGGGCCGGGTGTGGATCCACGGCGACCTGCACGCCGAGAACTTCGGCACGTACATGGACTCCAACGGCCGGCTGATCTTCAACGTCAACGACTTCGACGAGGCCTACGTCGGCCCCTTCACCTGGGACCTGAAGCGGTTCGCGGCCTCGGTCGCCCTGATCGGCTACACCAAGGCGCTCAGCGACGACCAGATAAGCGAGCTGGTGCGGATCTACGCCGGCGCGTACCGGGAGCGCATCCACCGGCTGGCGGCCGGGGCGAAGCATGAGGAGGTGCCCTCCTTCACGCTGGACACCGCCGATGGCCCCCTGCTGGCCGCGCTGCGCTCGGCCCGCTCCCGGACCCGCTTCTCCCTGCTGGACTCCATGACGGAGATCCGCGACTACGAGCGCCGCTTCACGGCCGGCGGGGGCTCGATCGAGCTGGACGCCGCCACCCGCTACAAGGTGCTGGCCGCCTTCGACGGGTACCTGGAGACCCTCCCCGACGAGTCCCTCGTACGGCCGGACTCCTACCGGGTCAAGGACGTGGTGGGACGCCGGGGCGTCGGGATCGGCTCGGCCGGCCTGCCCTCCTACAACATCCTGCTGGAGGGGCACAGCGACGCCCTGGAGAACGACGTCGTGATCTACCTCAAGCAGGCGCAGACCCCGGCGGCCTCCCGGCACATCACGGACCGGGCGGTGCGCGAGTACTTCCAGCACGAGGGGCACCGCACGGTCATCTCCCAGCGCGCCCTGCAGGCGCACGCCGACCCGTGGCTGGGCTGGACCGAGCTGGACGGGGCCGGGCAGCTGGTGGCGGAGGTCTCCCCGTACGCGGTGGACCTGGACTGGTCGGACCTGGACGACCCGGAGGAGATCGCGGCCGTGGTCGCGGACCTCGGCCGGGCGACCGCGACCATGCACGGGGCCGCCGACGCGGACGAGAGCGGGCAGACGCTGGTCCCGTTCTCCACCGAGCGGGCCATCGACGCGGCGATCGCGGCCGACGAGGAGGGCTTCGCCGAGCTGCTCGTGGACTTCGCGCACGCGTACGGGGCCCGGGCGCGCGCGGACCACCAGATCTTCGTGGACCTCTTCCGTAACGGGCGTCTCACTCCCTGAACGCCTGTTCCACAGGAACGCATGGCAGACTCGCGACGATGGACGTTTCCGGGACCGGACTCAGAGGGCTGCGGGCCGCGCTGTTCAGCGTGCTCGTCGTGCTGCTCTCGTCCGGCTCGCACGTCCTGATGTCCCAGGTCCCGCTGCCGCCCGCGCTGGTGATCGGGGCCTTCGCGGGTGTGTTCGCGATCGCCTACGCGCTCGCCGGCCGCGAACGCGGATTCGCCCCCATCGCCGGGCTGCTCGTACCGCTGGAGCTGGCCGCCGACACCGTCTTCACCGCCGGGCAGCACCTCTGCTACGGCCCGGCCGGGGGCCCCGTCGCGGGCCCGCTGCGCGCCATGGGCCTGGACGCCCTGTGCGGCGGCACGCCCGTCGGCGGGCCGCTGAGCGAGGTGGCCGGGCCGGTCGGCGCGGCCGCGCTGCTGTCCTCGCCCGGCCCGTACACGCCCTGGCTGCTGCTCGGCGCCCATGTCTCGGTCGGACTGCTGGCCGCGGCCTGGCTGCGCCACGGCGAGCGGGCGCTGGGCCGGCTGCTGCGGGCGGTGGCCGCCTTCGCGTTCCGGCCGCTGCTGCTGGCCGTGGCTTCGGTGGCGGTGGCCTGCGCGCCCGCCCGAGCCCTGCTGGGGTCGGCCGGCCCGGGCACCGGGGCGCGTACGCGGTTCCCCGCACACTCCGTGGGACGGCGGGGACCTCCCGTACCGCTCGGCGCGCTCGCCCGCGCCTGACGCACGTACGGCAGTCCCTTTCGCATGTCACACCCCACGGAGATCATCATGAGTTCACGCAACAGCCACGCGAACAAGGCAGCGGCCCGCGAGCGGCTGCGCGCCGAGCGCGAGGCCCAGGCCAAGAAGGACAAAATGCGCCGCCAGGTGATCGTGGCGGGCGGCGTCGTGGTCGCGCTCGGCCTGATCGGCGCCGTCGCCTACGGGGTCGTGCAGTCCAACCAGCCCGACTACTGGGAGAAGGCCGCCAAGGCCGAGCTGGTCAAGCCGAAGAACACCACGGGCGAGGACGGCACCACGGTCGTCGTCGGCAAGGCCGACGCGAAGAAGACCCTGGAGCTGTACGAGGACTCGCGCTGCCCGGCCTGCGCCTCCTTCGAGCAGGCGGCCGGATCGCAGGTCAAGAAGGACGTGGACGAGGGCAAGTACAAGCTCCAGTACTTCGGCGCCACCTTCATCGACAACGCCGTCAAGGGCGAGGGTTCGAAGAACGCGCTGAGCGCCCTGGGCGCGGCGCTGAACGTCAGCCCGGAGGCCTTCCTGGAGTACAAGGGAGCGCTCTACTCCAAGGAGCTGCACCCCGAGGAGACCGTCGACAGCTTCGCCAAGGACGACTACCTGCTGAAGGTCGCGGACACGGTCCCGGCGCTCAAGGGCAACGCCGAGTTCAAGAAGGCCGTCGAGGACGGTACCTACGACCGGTGGGCGCTGGAGATGTCGAAGGCCTTCGACAAGTCCGGGACGAAGGGCACTCCGACCCTGAAGATGGACGGCAAGAAGATCGAGACTCCGCAGACGGCGGAGCAGTTCACGGCGGCGATCGACAAGGCCCTGCAGGGCTGATCCCGGCCATTTCAGGACAGGCCGGACAGACCGCTTCAACGGGCGGGCGGACTCACAGAGTTCGCCCGCCCGTTGCATTCCGACACCTGTTCCCAGGGGTGTACCCGTGGGTAATGTGATGGTCCGTGACCAGTCAACTCCCCATCTCCCTGACCACGGCAAAGCCCGCTCGCCGTACGGTCGTTCTCGCCGCGGCGGCCACGGCCGCGCTGGCGCCCCTCACCTCGCTGGCCGCCTCGGCCGCCCATGCCGCGGGCACCGCGCCCGCCTTCCTGCACGGCGTCGCCTCGGGCGACCCGCTGCCCGACGGGGTCCTGCTGTGGACCCGCGTCACCCCGACCCCCGAGGCGGTGCCCGGTTCCGGGCTCGGCCCGGCCACCCAGGTGGGCTGGGAGGTGGCCTCCGACAAGGCCTTCTCCCGCGTGGTGGCCTCCGGCGCCGTCACCGCGGGCGCCGCGAGCGACCACACGGTCAAGGTGGACGTGCGCGGGCTCCAGCCGCAGACCCCGTACTGGTACCGGTTCACCGCCGGCGGCTCCACCTCCCCCGTCGGGCGCACCCTGACCACCCCGGCCCACGAGGCGACGACGGCGGGGGTCCGCTTCGGCGTGGTCTCCTGCGCCAACTGGGAGGCCGGCTACTTCTCCGCCTACCGCCACCTGGCCGCCCGTACGGATCTGCACGCGATCCTGCACCTGGGCGACTACATCTACGAGTACCAGTCCGGGGGGTACCCGGAGGCGAAGTACGTCGTGCGCCAGCACGAGCCGAAGCACGAGATCGTCTCGCTCGCCGACTACCGCACCCGCCACGGCAAGTACCGGACGGACGCCGACCTCCAGGCCCTGCACCACGCCCACCCGGTCATCGCCATATGGGACGACCACGAGTTCGCCAACGACACCTGGGCCGGCGGCGCCGAGAACCACACCCCGGGGGCGGAGGGCGAGTGGGCGGCCCGCGCGGCCGCCGCCAAGCAGGCGTACTTCGAGTGGATGCCCGTACGCGCGTCCATCGCGGGGACCTGCTACCGCAGGCTGCGCTTCGGCACCCTGGCCGACCTGCACCTGCTGGACCTGCGCTCCTTCCGGTCGCAGCAGGCCAAGGTGGGCAGCGGCTCGGTGGACGACCCGGAGCGCACCATCACCGGGCGCGCCCAGCTGGACTGGCTCAAGGCGGGCCTCGCGGGCTCGCCCGCGACGTGGAAGCTCGTCGGCACCTCGGTGATGATCTCGCCGGTCGCCTTCGGTTCGCTGCCCGCGCACCTGCTGAAGCCGCTGGCCAAGCTGCTCGGCCTGCCCGAGGGCGGCATCGCGATCAATGTGGACCAGTGGGACGGGTACACGGACGACCGCAAGGAGCTGCTGGGCCACCTCAAGGACCGGGGCGTCAAGAACACGGTGTTCCTGACCGGCGACATCCACATGGCCTGGGCGAACGAGGTCCCGGTGAACATGGCCACGTACCCGGGCTCGGGGACGGCGGCGACCGAGTTCGTCGTCACGTCGGTGACCTCCGACAACCTCGACGACATCCTGCACGTCCTGCCGGACACCCTCTCCCTGGTCGCCGAGACCGCCGTCAAGGCCGCCAACTGGCACGTGAAGTGGCTCGACATGGACTCGCACGGCTACGGCGTGCTGGACGTGACGGCGGAGCGCTCGCAGATGGACTACTACGTCGTCTCCGACAAGCGGCAGCAGGGCGCCACATCGGCATGGACCCGGTCGTACCGGACGCTGAACGGGACCCAGAAGGTGGAGCGGGTCCACCAGCCCGTTCGCTGATCCACCGTCAATTCTCCTGCCGCATGGGGCGTCCGGTACATACCGGGCGCCCCATGCGCATCAGAAGCAACAAATCTTTTACGTAAGCCACTTGACCTGAATATGTCATGCACACATAAACTTCCCGCCAGCTGAAGAAGATCCTTCAGGCCACCACCCCCCGCAACCCCCCACGCGAGGAGCACACGTGCGCGCATTTGCCCGCATATCCCCCCTTCTCCGCCGCCGCCTCATGGGCACGGCGGTCCTGGCCGGAACCTTGGCCTTCACCCCGCTCGCTGCCCCCACCACACTCGCGGCCGCCAAGTCCCCCGCCGAGGTCTGCGCCGACCAGCCCGCCGCCTCCGGCGCCGCGAACGCCCGCGTCGCCCGTGCCCACGACGAGCACGCGGACGAGCCCAACGCGATCAGCGACACGCAGGCGAAGGCCATGGACGCCGACCTCAGGGCGAAGCTCGACAAGGCGCTCAAGAACCAGCCGCAGCGCAGCCTCACCGCCGCCGAGGCCGTCGTGAACATCCCCGTGTACTTCCACGTCGTGCACTCCGGCACCACCGGCAAGCTGACGGCCACCGATGTCAGCAGGCAGCTCGCGGTCCTCAACGCGGCCTACGGCGGCCAGGGCACCGGCAACGTCAACACGAACTTCCAGTTCACCCTGACGGCCACCGACTACACGGACAACGCGTCCTGGTACAACCTGGCTTCCGGCTCCCAGGCCGAGAAGGACATGAAGAACACCCTGCGCAAGGGCGGCCCCGGCGCGCTCAACTTCTACACCGCCAAGCTCTCCGGCGGCCTGCTGGGCTGGGCGACCTTCCCGACCTCCTACGCCTCCAGCCCCAAGATGGACGGCGTGGTCGTGCTCGACAGCTCGCTGCCGGGCGGCTCCGCGGCCAACTACAACGAGGGTGACACCGCCACCCACGAGGTCGGCCACTGGCTGGGGCTCTACCACACCTTCCAGGGCGGCTGTAACGGCAACGGCGACTACGTCTCCGACACCCCGGCCGAGAAGAGCGCCGCGTACGAGTGCCCGACCGGGCGCGACAGTTGCGCGAGCAAGCCCGGCGTGGACCCGATCCGCAACTTCATGGACTACACGTACGACTCCTGCATGTACCAGTTCACCGCCGGCCAGGTCGCTCGCATGTCGAGCAGCTGGACCGCCTACCGGGCGGGCTGACCCCCTGCGGCAAAAGCCCGGTCCGGCATCCGCCGGGCCGGGCCCTCCGCATTCCCGCGCCTACAGACTGTCGAGGAAGCCGATGGAGACCTTCCAGAGCCGCTCGGCGGCCTCGGCGTCGTAGTCGTCCAGCTCCGGGTCGGTGAACAGGTGCCCGGCACCCGGGTAGCTGTGGACCTCCACGTCGGCCCCCGCCCGCTGCATCCTCAGGTACCAGGCGGTCAGCCAGTCGTGCGGCTCGAAGGGATCCGGGTCCGCGATGTGCAGCTGCACGGGCAGTTCGTCGACCGAGGCGCCGTCCTCCAGGTCCGCCGTCCCGTGCAGGAGCAGCAGCCCGCGCGCCTTCTCGTCGGCCAGCGCCAGGTGCTGGGCGACGGAACCGCCGAAGGAGAAGCCCGCGTAGACCAGTCCCTGGTCCGAGTGGGGGGCGGAGGCCAGCACCGCGCGCTTCAGCAGCTCGTCACGGCCGATCTCGTCCCGGTGGGCCATGCCCTCCTCGACGGTCCCGAAAGTGCGTCCCTCGAAGAGATCCGGCACCTGGACCTGGTGCCCGGCCGCGCGCAGCCGGTCGGCCGCCGCGTGCACCGCGGGCCGCAGCCCGTACGTCGAATGGAAAAGCATGATGTTCATGCCTCCATCGTGCCAGCTACGTTCATCCCCATGGAGATGGAGAACGTCCTGCGCCCCGTGACGGTCATCGGCGGCGCACTGGTCGCCACCCTGATCGCGGGATGGCTGCTCGACCTGCTGCTGCGCCGGGCCGACACCCGGCACCCCGAGACCCCCCTGTGGGGACTGCTGCGCCGCTGCCGGCTGCCGTTCCAGGTCGTCCTGTGCGCCTCGCTGCTCAGAGCCTCCTACCGGTGGGCGGGAATCCTGCCCGACCACGCCTTCGGCGTCGGCCGGTTCCTCACCCTGGTCCTGATCGCCTCGGCGGCCTGGCTGGCGGTGCGCATCGCGGCGGCCGCGGTCGACTCGACGTACGCGCGCTACGCGGCGGTGACCGAGGACGAGGCCCGGGTGCGCCGGGTCCGCACCCAGGTCACGCTGATCCAGCGGGTGGTCATCGCGGTGGTGGTCGTGGTGGCCGCGGCGGCGATGCTGCTGACCTTCCCGCCGATGCGAGCGCTCGGCGCCTCCCTGCTGGCCTCCGCCGGAGTCCTCGGGATCGTGGCCGGCATCGCCGCGCAGGCCACGCTGAGCAATCTCTTCGCCGGTCTCCAGATCGCCTTCGGCGACACCGTCCGCATCGGCGACACGGTGGTGGTCGACAAGGAGTGGGGCCGGGTCGAGGAGATCACCCTGACCTTCCTGACGGTCCGCACCTGGGACGAGCGGCGCATCACGATGCCGGTCTCGTACTTCACGAGCAAGCCCTACGAGAACTGGTCGCGCGGCGGCGCGCAGATGACCGGCACGGTCTTCTGGCACCTGGACCACAGCGCTCCGCTCGACCTGATGCGCGAGCGGCTCCAGGACATCCTGAAGGAGATCCCGGAGTGGGACGGCCGAGGCGGCGGCCTGACCGTGACGGACACCACACCGCACACGGTCCAGGTCCGCGCGGTCGTCACGGCGAAGGACGCCGACGACCTCTGGACGCTGCGCTGCGCGGTGCGCGAACGCCTGATCACCTGGCTGGTCGCCGAGCACCCGTACGCGCTCCCCCGCATCGCCACCGCCCCGGCCGCGCAGGCCCCGGCGGGCGACTAGCCGGGCAGGAGCGCGGCCGCGCACTCCTCGGCGAGGTCCTCGGCGTGCGGCGGCAGCGCATCGCCCGCGCGCAGGTGCCGGCGGACGACCGAGAGCGGCAGGTCGATCAGGGCCAGGGTGACGCGGTCCCGGTCCTGGAGGCCGGTCGCGCCGAGGGACGCGGCGAGCGCGCCGAGGGCGGCGTACACACGCTGGTTGCCCGAGTCGGCTCGCCCGGTGTGCTCCTCGGACCAGTCGGCCCGGCCGAACTCCCACGGGCCGTGGAGCAGCAGCGCGGCCTCCTCGGGGTGCGCGCGGCTCCACCCCACGACGTGCCGGGCGGCGGCGCGGGCGGCCCGGCGGGGGTCGGGATCGCTGTGCAGGCAGGCGAAGTAGCCCTCCTGGAACCGCTCGACGGTGCGCAGCCACACCTCGGCGAGCAGGGCGCCGCGCCCGGCGAAGCGGTGGTACATGGAGCCGCTGGGCGCGCCGATCGCCTGCGCGACGGCGGACATGCTCACGCCGCCGGGGCCGGCGGAGGCGGCCAGCCGCACGGCGGCGTCGAGGATCTGGTCGGTGTCGAAGCGGGGTGGTCTCGCCATGAATCAGAGAGTACTCTCCAGATTATTAGAGACTGCTCTCTAATAATGCGAAGGGGAGGGTCCACTCATGGGCGTCTACAACGTGCACGAGCGTCTGATCGCGGCGAAGGAGAGCGAGGTCGGCGCACTCGTCGACACGCTCGCCGGCGGGGAGGACGACCGGCTGTGGCCCGGCCGGCTCTGGGAGGAGATGGAGCTCGACCGCCCCCTGGGGGTCGGGGCGGTCGGCGGACACGGACCGGTGCGCTACACGGTGGCCGCGTACGTGCCGGGGACCTGGGTCCGCTTCACCTTCACCGGCCCCCGCGGATTCCACGGCTTCCACGAGTTCGCCGTACTGCCCGTCGACGCCGAGCGGACGGTGCTGCGGCACACCATCGCGATGCGGCTCAGCGGCCTCGCCCGCATCACCTGGCCACTGGCCTTCCGCTCGGGGCACGACGCCGTCCTGGAGGACAGCCTGGACCGCGCCGAACTGGCGTGCACGGGCACGATCGCCCACCCGGCCCGCTGGTCCCCGTACGTCCGCTTCCTGCGCGGGCTGGAACGCCTGGCCGGCTGACCGGGGTGGCCGGGAGACCGGGGCGTCCGGGCGGCCGCTCAGGGCGCACGCAGGCTCAGGGCGTGCGCAGGCTCCGGACGTCCAGGTGCCGGAGTACCCGGTCCACGATCTCCGGGTCGGAGCCGGGTTCGCTGCGGGCGGCCAGGATCTCGTGGCGGGCGGCCGACATCATCTCGCGCTGGATCCGCTGGATGTCGTGCAGCCGCTCCACCCGCTTCGCGTACGCCTCGCGCCGTTCCTCGTCCACCATGTCGGGACTGATCCTCGCCCCCACGTCGTACGCGCGCCGGTACAGCTGCTCGGTCAGGTCCTCCGGCAGGTCCTCCACCTCCTGGATCTCCCTCAGCCGCTGCTTGGCCGCCTTCGCGGCGCGGATCGCCAGCCGGCGCTCCGCGTCCCGGTCCGCGTCCGTGTCGGCCTCCACCCCCAGCCGCCGCACCAGCCACGGCAGGGTCAGCCCCTGGCACACCAGGGTCGTCATGATCACCGCGAACGCGATGAAGATGATCTGGTCCCGCCCGGGGAAGGGCTCACCGGCGTCCGTCTCCAGCGGAATGGCCAGGGCCAGGGCCACCGAGGCCACCCCGCGCATCCCCGCCCACCACATCACCACGCTCTCCCGCCAGCTCAGCGGGATCTCCTCGTCGTAGTCGCGCCGCTGGTGCAGCTTCTGCGCGAGCCAGCCGGCCGGCAGCAGCCACACCAGCCGGACGCCGATCGCCACCGCGACCACGACCACCGCCCACCCGGTCATCTCCCACGCGCGGTCCTTCGCCGTGCCGAAGACGTTGTGCAGCTCCAGCCCGATCAGTCCGAAGGCCACGCCGGTGACCAGCATGTCGACGACCTCCCAGAACGTGTGCCCGGCGAGCCGCCCCAGCACGTCGTCGGCATCACTCGCGTACTCGGCGAGGAACAGGGCCGCCGTCAGCACGGCCAGCACCCCCGAGCCCTGGAGCTCCTCCGCGACCACGTACGCGACGAAGGGCACCAGCAGCGTCAGCCCGATCTGCAGGGTGGCGTCGCCGAGCCGGCCCATGAGCTGGCTGGTGGCCCAGCCGAGCGCCAGCCCGACGGCCACGGCCACCACGGCGGAGAGCACGAACTCCCCGAGCGCGTCGGGCCAGGAGAAGCTGCCGCTGACGACGGCGGCGACGGCCACGTGGTAGAGCACGATGGCCGTCACGTCGTTGAAGAGCCCCTCGCCCTCCAGGATCGACACCATGCGGCGCGGGAGGCCCAGCGATCCGGCGACGGCCGTGGCGGCCACGGGGTCGGGCGGGGCGACGAGCGCGCCGAGCGCGACGGCGGCGGCGAGCGGCAGGCCGGGCACGACCGCGTTCGCCACGGCGGCGACGGCGGCGGTGGTGACGAACACCAGGGCCACGGCCAGCAGCAGGATCGGCCGGACGTTGGCGGCGAACTGCCGCCAGGAGGTGCGCTGCACGGAGGCGTACAGCAGGGGCGGCAGCACCAGCGGCAGGATGAACTCGGGCGGGATCTCGACGTTCGGCACGGCCGGCACCAGGGCGAGGATCACCCCGCCGATGGTCATGAGGACGGGTGCGGGCAGTTTGAGCCGGTCCCCGAGCGGCACCGTGACCACGGCCCCGAGGAGAAGCACGAAGAGCAGAGCGAGCTGATCCACTCCCCCACCCTGCCAGTCCGCTGCGCTTGGCTTGTGTGGTGACGCGGCTCCGTGTCGGGCTCCGCCCGAACCCCTACGGCGCTCCGCGCCCGCGCCTCAATCGATCTTTCAAGCCCCGCCGGCGTTTGAGGCGACCGTCCAGCCCCGCCCGGGAGGGCTACGGCAGGGGGCGGCGCATGGCGCGGTGGGGGATGCCCGCGTCCTGGAACTCCGGGCCGTAGGCCACGTACCCGAGCCGCTCGTAGAAGCCCAGCGCATGCGTCTGCGCGCCGAGATCGACCGCTGTCAGCCCCCTCCGGGCCGCCTCCGCCTCGATCGCGCGGACCAGCGCCACACCCACGCCCAGTCCGCGCGCGGACTGGGCGACGGCCAGCCGGCCCAGCGAGCCGACCGCCGGGTCGCCCGTCTTGCCGAGGGCCGCCGGCCCGTGGAGCAGTCGGCCCGTGCCCAGCGGCGCACCGTCCGCGGCCACGGCCAGGACGTGCACCGCGTCCGCGTCGTACGCGTCGTACTCGATCGACTCCGGCACCGACTGCTCGATCACGAAGACCTCGGACCGCACCGCGAAGCAGGACTTCAGGTCCTCCTCGGAGACGGCGACCCGCACCTCGACCTGCGAGGTCACTCGCTCTCCGCCCGGATCACGTCCAGCGCGTGCTGGAGGTCGGCCGGGTAGGTGCTCTCGAACTCGACCCACCGGCCGTCCGACGGGTGCTCGAAGCCGAGGCGCACCGCGTGCAGCCACTGGCGGGTGAGGCCGAGCCGCTTGGCGACCGTCGGGTCGGCGCCGTAGGTCAGGTCGCCGACGCAGGGGTGGCGGTGCGCGGACATGTGCACGCGGATCTGGTGCGTGCGCCCGGTCTCCAGCTTGATGTCCAGCAGCGAGGCGGCCCGGAAGGCCTCGATCAGGTCGTAGTGGGTGACGGACGCCTTGCCGTCCTGGATCACCGCCCACTTGTAGTCCGCGCTGGGGTGGCGGCCGATGGGCGCGTCGATCGTGCCGCTCATCGGGTCCGGGTGGCCCTGCACCAGAGCGTGGTAGCGCTTGTCCACGATGCGCTCGCGGAACTGGTTCTTGAGCGAGGTGTACGCGCGCTCCGACTTCGCCACGGCCATCAGGCCGGAGGTGCCGACATCGAGGCGGTGCACGATGCCCTGGCGCTCGGAGGCGCCGGAGGTGGAGATGCGGTAGCCGGCCGCGGCGAGACCGCCGATGACGGTGGTGCCGGTCCAGCCGGGGCTGGGGTGGGCGGCGACGCCCACCGGCTTCATGATCACGACGATGTCGTCGTCGTCATGGATGATCTCCATGCCGGGGACGGGCTCGGCGACGAGCTCGACCGGCCGGGCCGGCTCGGGCATCTCGACCTCGAGCCAGGCGCCACCGTGCACACGCTCGGACTTCCCGACGACACTGCCGTCGACCGACACCTTCCCCGCGGCCGCGAGATCGGCCGCCTTCGTCCGGGAAAAACCGAACATACGGGCGATGGCGGCGTCGACGCGCTCGCCCTCGAGGCCATCGGGAACGGGCAGGGTGCGGATCTCGGGAATCGTACTCACCCGTCGAGTATGCAGGACGGGGCGGACGAGCCGTCCCGCGATCAGTCCTTGTGGACGGTCCCGTCGGGGTCCAGACCCTTGAAGGACAGCAGGACGATCAGGATGCCGCCGCACACGATCGCCGAGTCGGCGAGGTTGAAGACGGCGAAATGGGCCGGCGCGATGAAGTCGACGACCGCGCCGCGGAACACACCCGGAGAACGGAAGATCCGGTCGGTCAGGTTGCCCAGCGCACCGCCCAGCAGCAGGCCCAGCGCGATCGCCCACGGCAGGCTGTAGAGCTTGCGCGCCAGCCGCACGATCACGACGATCACGGAGGCCGCGATGCAGGTGAAGATGATGGTGAAGGCCTCGCCGAAGCCGAAGGCCGCGCCCGGGTTGCGGACCGCCTCGAACTTCAGCAGGTCACCGATGATCTCGATCGGCGGCTGGTGCTCCAGCTTCGCCACGACCAGCATCTTCGTGCCGAGGTCGAGCAGGTAGGCGAGCAGCGCCACGACGAGCAGGGCCGTGATCCGACGGCGCCCCCTGGACCCGGCGGACTCCGGCTGGGTGTCGTCCCCGACCTCCGGCGTACCGATGATGCGCTCCGCCTCTGCCACGTGAGTCCCTCGAACTAGCTCGAACCAGGCTCCTCCTGGACCCTGACGGACACGAGGGTACGTCAGGGTCCCCGAGGACCGCCTGCCCCACCTCGCCGGACCGCGCACCGGGTCGCGGCGCCTAGTGCCGCCGCTCCTGCTTCTGCTTGCAGTCCACGCACAGCGTGGCCCGCGGGAAGGCCTGCATCCTGGCCTTGCCGATGGGCTGCCCGCAGTTCTCGCAGAGTCCGTACGTGCCCGCCTCCAGCCGTTCCAGGGCCCGCTCGGTCTGCTCCAGCATCGAGCTGGCGTTCGCCGCGAGGGCGAGCTCGGACTCCCGGGTGATGTTCTTGGTGCCCGTGTCGGCCTGGTCGTCGCCCGCACCGTCTCCCGAATCCCGCATCAGGCCGGAGATGGCCACCTCGGAGGCCTCCAGCTCGGCCCGCAGCCGCAGCACCTCCGACAGGAGCTCCGTACGGGCGTCCTCGACCTCCTTGGGGGTCCAGGGGTCCTCCCCGGGCCGTACGGCGAGCTCACCGGGGGCCAGGGCCGCCGTGGCCCGTGCTTTGGGGAGCCCGCTGGTCGCGGCCGCGGCCGTCTTCCTCGCCGTACCGGCGCTCTTCTTGGCAACCACTTTCCGGACTCCCGTCTTCTTCGCGGCGTGCGCCGCCCCCTCGGCCGCGGCCCTCTTGGCCGTGGCCGTCCGCTTCTCGACGGCGGTCGTCTTCTTGACGGCGGTCGCCTTCCCGTCCGGTGCGTGCGCGCCGGCGGCGGTCTTCCGGGCAGCGGCCGCCTTCTTGGCGGGAACCGCGTCCTCGGAGCCCTCCGCCTTCGCGGCGGCCTTCCCGACAGCCTTCTTGGCAGTACTCCCGGCGGTCTTCTTCGCCACCATGGCCGCGGCCCCTTCACATACTGTGATCTTTGCTCGCGAATCGTGCCGGAACGATAAATCGACACCGGCCCCGCGGCAACGGGGCACGCATCCATCGAGGTCAACCTGCATCCGTTGTGCCCAGCAGGAGCCCCGGTAATCCGCCACTCCCGCCCCACCCGAGTCGTAACCGGCGCCCCGGGCCCATTCGGGTCACGCCGGGCTCGCGCGGGGGCCGCGCCGGGGCCCCGCCCAAACCCTCCCCGCGGCCCCGCCACGCCGGGCCGCGGGCCCCCCGTACGGGCCCCCGTAAACCGGTCTGCCCCGCACCTCCCGGGCCCGTACACTGGGCCGAGCGAAAGGCATGGACGGGGACGAGTAGCGTCGTACGCAGCCACGAGCGACCCGGGGACGGTGAGAGCCCGGGGGCGAGCGCGATGTGAAGGATCACCCCTGAGCCGCCGGAAGAAAGCCGCACGGCATCCCCGTACGGCGAGTAGAACCGGCTTCGCACCCCAATGAGGGGGCCATCGGATCCGTCCGGCGGCCAAGGAGGGTGGTACCGCGGGAGCAGGCGTCCTGGATTCTCAGGAGTGGCTCTCGTCCCTCCGGACGGAAGTGACATCCCGCCGGAGGAAGAGTTCAGCCTCATGACCACACCGCCTCAGTACCGCCCGGTACCCGCCCAGGTCGATCTGCCTGCCCTCGAGCATGCCGTCCTCGACTTCTGGCGCGAGAGCAAGACCTTCGCCAAGACCCTGGAGCAGTCCGAGGGCCGCCCCGAGTGGGTCTTCTACGAGGGCCCGCCCACCGCGAACGGCATGCCCGGCGCGCACCACATCGAGGCCCGCGTCTTCAAGGACGTCTTCCCCCGGTTCCGCACCATGCGCGGCTACCACGTGGCCCGCAAGGCCGGCTGGGACTGCCACGGCCTCCCCGTCGAGCTCGCCGTCGAGAAGGAGCTCGGCTTCAACGGCAAGCAGGACATCGAGGCGTACGGCATCGCCGAGTTCAACGCCAAGTGCCGCGAGTCCGTGACCCGCCACACCGACGCCTTCACCGAGCTCACGACCCGGATGGGCTACTGGGTCGACCTGGACGACGCCTACCGGACCATGGACCCCGAGTACGTCGAGTCCGTGTGGTGGTCGCTGAAGGAGATCTTCAACAAGGGTCTGCTCACCCAGGACCACCGCGTCGCCCCCTGGTGCCCCCGCTGCGGCACCGGCCTCTCCGACCACGAGCTGGCCCAGGGCTACGAGACGGTCGTCGACCCCTCGGTCTACGTCCGCTTCCCGCTGACCTCCGGCCCCCTCGCGGGCGAGGCCGCCCTGCTGGTCTGGACGACGACGCCCTGGACCCTGGTGTCCAACACCGCCGTGGCCGCGCACCCCGACGTCACGTACGTCGTCGCGAGCAACGGGGAGGAGAAGCTGGTCGTCGCCCAGCCGCTGCTGGAGAAGTCCCTGGGCGAGGGCTGGGAGGCCACCGGCCAGAGCTTCACGGGCAAGGAGATGGAGCGCTGGACGTACGAGCGTCCCTTCGACCTCGTCGAGTTCCCCGAGCCCGCCCACTACGTCGTGAACGCCGAGTACGTCACGACCGAGGACGGCACCGGTCTGGTCCACCAGTCCCCCGCCTTCGGCGCCGACGACCTCGCGGTCTGCCGCGCGTACGGCCTGCCCGTCGTGAACCCGGTCCGCCCCGACGGCACCTTCGAGGAGGAGGTCCCGCTCGTCGGCGGCGTCTTCTTCAAGAAGGCCGACGAGAGGCTGACCGCCGACCTCGACGCGCGCGGCCTGCTCTTCAAGCACATCGCCTACGAGCACAGCTACCCGCACTGCTGGCGCTGCCACACGGCCCTGCTGTACTACGCGCAGCCGTCCTGGTACGTCCGCACCACCGCCGTCAAGGACGCGATGCTGCGGGAGAACGAGAAGACCAACTGGTTCCCGGACTCCGTCAAGCAGGGCCGCTTCGGCGACTGGCTCAACAACAACATCGACTGGGCGCTGTCCCGCAACCGCTACTGGGGCACCCCGCTGCCGATCTGGCGCTGCGAGGAGGACCACCTCACCTGCGTCGGCTCGCGCGCCGAGCTGAGCGAGCTCTCCGGCCAGGACCACTCGAACCTGGACCCGCACCGCCCGTACATCGACGAGGTCACCTTCCCCTGCACGGCGGACGGCTGCTCGCTGGAGGCCGTCCGGGTCCCGGAGGTCATCGACGCCTGGTACGACTCGGGCTCGATGCCGTTCGCGCAGTGGGGCTACCCGTACAAGAACAAGGAGATCTTCGAGAAGCGCTACCCGGCGCAGTTCATCTCGGAGGCCATCGACCAGACGCGCGGCTGGTTCTACACGCTGATGGCGGTCGGCACCCTCGTCTTCGACAAGTCCTCCTACGAGAACGTGGTCTGCCTGGGCCACATCCTCGCCGAGGACGGCCGCAAGATGTCCAAGCACCTGGGCAACATCCTCCAGCCGATCCCGCTCATGGACCAGCACGGCGCGGACGCGGTGCGCTGGTTCATGGCGGCCGGCGGCTCCCCGTGGGCCGCCCGCCGCGTGGGCCACGGCACGATCCAGGAGGTCGTCCGCAAGACCCTCCTCACGTACTGGAACACGGTCGCCTTCCAGGCCCTGTACGCCCGTACGTCGAATTGGGCGCCGTCCGCCTCCGACCCGGCCCCGGCCGACCGCACGGTCCTGGACCGGTGGCTGCTCTCGGAGCTCCACACGCTCGTCGCCGAGGTCACCGACGCGATGGAGTCGTACGACACCCAGCGCGCGGGCAAGCTGCTGTCCGCCTTCGTGGACGACCTGTCGAACTGGTACGTCCGCCGGTCGCGCCGCCGCTTCTGGCAGGGCGACGCGGCCGCGCTGCGCACCCTCCACGACGTGGTCGAGACGGTCACCCGGCTCCTCGCCCCCCTCACCCCCTTCATCACGGAGCGGGTCTGGCAGGACATGGTCGTGCCGGTGGTCCCGGACGCCCCGGAGTCGGTGCACCTGTCGTCGTGGCCGGTGGCGGACCGCGCGGCGATCGACCCGACCCTGTCCCGGCAGATGCTGCTGGTCCGCCGCCTGGTGGAGCTGGGCCGTGCGACGCGCGCCGAGTCGGGCGTCAAGACCCGCCAGCCGCTCTCCCGGGCGCTGGTCGCGGTCTCGGGCTTCGAGTCCCTCTCCCCCGAGCTGCACTCCCAGATCACGGAGGAGCTGAACGTCTCCTCCCTGGCCTCCCTGTCGGAGGTCGGCGGATCCCTGGTGGACACGACGGCGAAGGCGAACTTCCGGGCGCTGGGCAAGCGCTTCGGCAAGGGCGTGCAGGACGTCGCGAAGGCGGTGGCCGCGGCCGACGCGGCGGCGCTGTCGCTGGCCCTGCGGTCCGGCACCGCATCCGTCGAGGTGAACGGCGAGCAGGTCGCCCTCACCCCGGAGGAGGTCATCATCACGGAGACCCCCCGCGAGGGCTGGTCGGTGGCGTCCGACTCGGGCGCGACGGTCGCCCTGGACCTGGAGATCACCCCGGAGCTGCGGCTGGCGGGCCTGGCCCGTGACGCGATCCGCCTGATCCAGGAGGCCCGGAAGAACTCCGGCCTGAACGTCGCGGACCGCATCGCGCTCCGCTGGTCCTCCGCGGACCCGGAGGTCGTCACGGCCCTGACGGACCACGCGGCCCTGATCGCGGACGAGGTCCTGGCGACGGACTTCGCGTCCGGCGAGGCCGACGCCGCCTACGGCGACCCGTTCACGGACGAGCCCCTGGGCCTGACCTTCCGCCTCCGCAAGGCGTAACCCACCCCGCGAGCGGCCCGCCCCTTCCCGGGGCGGGCCGCTTTCGTCTCCCCCTACCCGCGCTCCGCCCGGACGTACTTCAGCCCGCCCGGCGTTTGAGGACCGGGGTCCGGGGCGGAGCCCCGATCTTGAGCCCCGCCGGCGATTGAGGCGCGGGGGCTCGGGGCAGGGCCCCCGTGACGGCGCCGCACCCGGGTACGGGAACGGGCCGGGCCCGGTGCCCCCGAAGGGGAACCGGGCCCGGCCCGTACAGCGCGGCTGCCGACCGCAGAACGGCGGCGGCGCCTAGTTGTCGTCCTCGTCGATCAGAAAGCCCCGCATCGGCGACGGCGCCTGCATCGGCTGCGGAGCGTTCGGCCGCACCGGAGCCATCGGCTGGGTCATCGCCGGGGACATCTGCTGCTGGTTGCCGCCGTAGGACGGGGCACCCATCGAGGGACCGCCCATGGGGGACGGGCCACCCATCGAGGGTCCGCCCATCGAGGGGCCGCCCATGGAGTGGCCCATCGCACCGGCCGGAGCCATCGAGGGCGACGGCGGAAGCGCGGGACCGGCCGGGTTGCGCGGCGGGGCCAGGGAGTCGTCGGCCTGGGTCTCCAGCTGGCGCAGCTGCGACTCCAGGTAGGACTTCAGACGCGTACGGTACTCACGCTCGAAGCCCCGCAGGTCCTCGACCTTGCGCTCCAGCGTGGCGCGGGCGGACTCCAGGGAGCCCATCGCGACGCGGTGCTTCTCCTGCGCGTCCCGCTCCAGCGCGTCGGCCTTGGCGCGGGCGTCCCGCTCCAGGCCCTCGGCGCGCGACCGGGCCTCGCCGACGATCTTGTTGGCCTCGGAGCGGGCCTCCGCGATCGCCTGGTCGGCGGTCTGCTGCGCCAGCGACAGGACGCGGGCGGCGCTGTCGCCACCGGGGCTCTGCTGCGGAAGCTGCGGCTGCTGCTGGTGCATCTGCTGACCCATGGGCTGCATCTGCTGCATCTGCTGGCCCATCGGCTGCATCTGCTGCATCTGCTGGCCCATCGGCTGCATCTGCTGGCCCATCGGGTTCTGGCCGCCCATCGACTGCTGCTGCATGGGCTGCTGGCCCATGCCCTGCGGTCCGCCCATGGGGTGCTGCTGCATGGGGCCGCCCATCGGGCCCGGACCCTGCGGTCCGTTTCCGCCGGGGCCGGCCGGGAGCTGCGGCGGGCCCATCTGCGGCTGCTGCTGCTGCGGCGGGCCGGATATGGCCGCGGGCACGGGGGCGCCGGGGCCGCGCTGGTCCTGGGGCTCAGGCTTGCGCATGCCCTGCTGCTGCTGGTTCTGCGCGGCGGCACGCGTGGCGGCGGCCAGCTTCGCGCGCAGGTCCTCGTTCTCGCGCAGCAGGCGCGTCAGTTCGGACTCGACCTCGTCGAGGAAGGCATCGACCTCATCCTCGTCATAGCCTTCTCGGAGGCGGACGGTCGTGAACTGCTTGTTCCGCACGTCCTCAGGAGTCAGCGGCATGTCTTCTTCACCTCTACGTAGTCGTCGGCAGTCGGCAGGACCGTATCGGGACTGTCCCCGCGCGTGCGGGGAAGCTCATCGTTCACACGCTTCTCGCAGCGGTGCTCACGAAACTGATGAGGATGTAAACGATGATCATCAGAACAAAGAAGGACAGGTCGAGTGCCACGCCCCCGAGACGCAACGGCGGAATGGCCCGCCGAAGAAGCTTGAGCGGTGGATCGGTGACAGTGTAGGTGGCCTCCAGAACGACCACCATCGCCTTGCCGGGTGTCCATGAACGTGCGAACTGGAACACGTAGTCCATGACCAGTCGGAAGATCAGCACGATGAGGAAGCACATCAGCGCGATGTAGACCACTTGCAGTGCGACGCCCATCCCGCGCTTCCCTCTCCCCGTTCTCCGCTGTGTCCCCGGCCCCGTGTCTGACGGATCGGTCTAGCTTTGGTTGAAGAACCCGCCCTCCGCGATGCGGGCCTTGTCCTCCGCCGTGACATCGACGTTAGCAGGCGACAGCAGGAACACCTTCTGTGTCACGCGTTCAATGCTGCCGTGCAGACCGAACACGAGTCCGGCGGCGAAGTCCACGAGACGCTTCGCATCCGTGTCGTCCATCTCCGTGAGATTCATGATCACCGGAGTGCCCTCACGGAAGTGTTCCCCGATGGTACGGGCCTCGTTGTAGGTCCGGGGGTGCAGCGTCGTGATGCGGTACGGCTCCCGCTCGGAGACGACCTTGGGCATGATCACGGGGGCGTTCTTCTCCAGGTTCGTGCGATCAGGTGTGATGGATGCCACGGGGGCGATTCGCGGAGGACGTCCGTTTTCCACCGGAATTGGGATGGGCTCACGCTGCGCCGGAGGCTGTACGGCTCGTACCGGTTCGTCCGATACGGGCGATTGGTGCACGGGCTGCTGTCGGCGATCCCGTTCCCGAGCCCGCTCCATCTCCGGCTCGGGCTCGAACTCGTCGTCGGGGTCGTACCCCGGGTTGTCGTACCGGTCGTCCTCCACGAGGCCGAGGTAGACCGCCATCTTGCGCATCGCGCCGGCCATTCTCCGAGTCCTCCGCTCTGTGGTGGATCGCCCTGTCGCAGGTGCCGCCGTGTCACGAATGTCACCAACTGCCCGCGATCCACGTGGTCTGCCCGCCCATCAGCGGGAATGACCATATTTTCTGCTGTGGTCCGACTTTCTTCGCGACGTTACCCGAGCCGGGGTCTCGCGCCGAGTACCGCAGTGCCGACGCGTACATGTGTCGCACCGGCCGATACGGCCTGTTCCAGGTCTGCGCTCATCCCGGCCGACACCATCGTGGCAGCCGGATGGTCCACGCGCATGCGGGATGACAATTCCATCAACCGCTCGAAAGCGGCCTGTTCGCGTCCCGCGTAGTGGCCGGACAGCGGAGCGACCGTCATCAGGCCGGCGATACGCAGTCCGGGGGCCCCGGCAATGAGGTCCGCCAGCTCCGCGAGCTGCTCCGGCGCCGCACCTCCCCGGGCCCCGCGCTCCCCCGATTCGGCGTCGAGCGCGATCTGCACGAGGCAGCCGAGCTCCCGGCCGGTGTTCACCGCGGCCGCCGAAAGGGCGGTCACGAGTTTCGGTCGGTCGACCGACTGCACCACGTGCGCGTATCCCGCCACGGAACGGACTTTGTTCGTCTGCAACTGACCGACGAAGTGCCAGCTGAGCGGCAGATCCGAGCAGGTCGACGCCTTGGGGGCGGCATCCTGGTCCCGATTCTCCGCAACATGACGGACGCCCAGGTCCGCCAGCAGTCGTACGTCGCTCGCGGGGTAGGTCTTGGTGACCACGATGAGCGTCACCTCGTCCCGCGCCCGCCCCGCCGCCGCGCAAGCGGACGAGATACGTTCCTCCACCCGCGCCAGGTTCTCGGCGAGCTCCGACCTACGGTCCGTCATTCTTCTTTTCCCCCGGGGGTCCGGGGGTCTCCCCCCGGGAAAGCTCCGTCAACCAGACATATCCCGCAAGCCGGCCGGTCACCCGGTCTCGACGGTACGAGAAGTGGTCCCGCGACTCCAGTGTGCAGACCGTCGAGCGGCCGCCGTTCACCACCCCCGCCTCCGCGAGCTGGGCGTGCACCCCGGCGACCACGTCGACGGCCGGCGTCCCCCAGCTCGTCTCGGCCCTGGCCGCGGGCACCGCCCCGGCCACCGCGTCCCGCATCTCGGCCGGCACCTCGTAGCAGTGGCCGCAGACCGCGGGTCCCGTACGGGCCACGATCCGCCCGGGCTCCGCACCGAGGGCGACCATCGCCTCCACCGCGGCGGGCACCACCCCGGCGACCAGTCCCGGCCGACCCGCGTGGGCGGCCGCCGCGACCCCGGCGACGGGGTCCGCCAGCAGGACGGGCGTGCAGTCGGCGGTCAGTACCGCGAGGGCGAGTCCCCGGCGGGCGGTCACCACCGCGTCCACCGCGGGGACCTGCTCGTCCGGGCCCCAGGGCCCGTCCACCACCGCCACGTCCCGGCCGTGGACCTGGTTCATCCAGACCACCCGGTCCGGCGCCAGCCCCAGGGACCGCGCCGCCACCGCCCGGTTCGCGAGAACGGCGGCCGGGTCGTCTCCGACCGCGCCGCCGAGATTGAGCTCCTCGTACGGAACGGCGCTCACTCCGCCCCACCGGTCGGTGAAGGCGAAGTGGGCGCCGCCCACGTGGTGCTGCTCTGGTGTCACTTCAAGAAGTCCGGGACATCCAGCTCTTCGGCCGGGCTGTCCTGGTACGGGCGGGCCGTGGGGACCTGCGGCGCGGGGGCCTGGATCTCGACCGGAGCCGCCTCGACGGGAGCCGGGGGCTCCTCGCGGGGGGTGACCGAGCCGAGTCCGCCGAAGGCCGGGCGGGCCGGCTCGGCGGCGCGGACCGGAGCCGGGGCCGGCTCGTCGCGCTTGGTGGACGCGGCGCCGATGACGTTGTCCCGGCGGGCCGGGGGCTGTCCGCCGTCGAACCCGGCCGCGATGACGGTGACCCGTACCTCGTCGCCGAGCGCGTCGTCGATGACGGCGCCGAAGATGATGTTCGCCTCGGGGTGCGCGGCCTCGCTGACCAGCTGCGCGGCCTCGTTGATCTCGAAGAGACCGAGGTCCGAGCCACCGGAGATGGAGAGCAGCACACCGCGGGCGCCGTCGATGGACGCCTCCAGCAGCGGCGAGGAGATCGCCATCTCGGCGGCGGCCACCGCGCGGTCGTCGCCGCGGGCCGAGCCGATCCCCATCAGGGCCGAGCCCGCCTCGGACATCACGGACTTGACGTCGGCGAAGTCGAGGTTGATCAGACCCGGGGTGGTGATGAGGTCGGTGATGCCCTGGACTCCGGAGAGCAGGACCTGGTCGGCCGACTTGAAGGCGTCCAGCACGCTGACCTGGCGGTCCGAGATGGACAGCAGTCGGTCGTTGGGGATGACGATGAGGGTGTCGACCTCTTCGCGGAGCTCGGCGATGCCGTCCTCCGCCTGGTTCGCGCGGCGCCGGCCCTCGAAGGTGAACGGCCGGGTGACCACACCGATCGTCAGGGCGCCCAGCGAGCGCGCGATGTTGGCGACGACAGGTGCGCCGCCGGTGCCGGTGCCGCCGCCTTCACCTGCGGTGACGAAGACCATGTCGGCCCCCTTGAGGACCTCCTCGATCTCCTCGCGGTGGTCCTCTGCCGCCTTGCGACCGACGGCCGGGTTGGCGCCGGCGCCGAGGCCACGGGTGAGTTCACGGCCGACGTCGAGCTTGACGTCGGCGTCGCTCATCAACAGCGCCTGGGCGTCCGTGTTGATGGCGATGAACTCGACGCCCTTGAGACCGACCTCGATCATTCGGTTGATGGCATTGACACCACCGCCGCCGACACCGATGACCTTGATGACTGCGAGGTAGTTCTGCGGTGCTGCCACGTCGAAGGCCTCTCGCCTCGAGTTACGTGTCGCCGCCTCGCGGGCCTGCGTTGCGACGACTGATGCCGAAATAGGGACGGTCCGAACGCGCCGACCCGAACCCTCACCCTGAAGTTTAGGGTTAGGGGTGTGCCTGTTCCTCGGACTCTTCCGAACAGGACACTAAGTCGACAAGTAGCGCGTGTTCAACGAACACGCCGAACCTCCCGTTTTTCTTTTCACCCTATGTGATCACCCGTATCGCTGGCCAACCAGGGTGTGCCGCTGTTGGACCGGACGTCAACTCCCGGACGCAGCAGGGGCGGTGGGGACACTCACGTCGAAGTGACCGGCCTTGGGCGCGGCTTTCAACAAAGCGTTCAGTGCGCGCCCCTTCGCGTCACTCTGTTCGCCGCTCCCCCACGTCACCGACCGGCCGCCGGTCAGCTCCAGGACGACCGAATCGTAGGAACCGACCTTGACCTGCACGGTTTCCTTGGCGATCGGCGCCGGGAGGGCGCCCGCGACGAGTACGGCCTCGTGCAGCAGCCGTTCCTCGTCGAAGCGTCGGGCACTCGGCGATCGACCGGCGTTCAATTCCAGGACCGGAACACCCGCGGGTGCTTTCGCAACCGTGTCGAATCGCACACCCGATGCGTCCACTTCAACGAAGTCGGAGTCCTTTTTGATGAGCAGGACGGGTTTGCGTTCCGTCACTTTCAGACCGATCCCGTGCGGCCAGGCTCGCACCACATCGACCGAATCGATGCGGGGCAGCCGGCCGCGGACCCGCGCCTCGATCTCGTCGGTATCGACGTTCACCAGGGGCGCGCCGACGGGCACGGCGGCGGCGCCGAGGACCTGCTCGGAGGTGAGCACGTCCATGCCGGTGGCGGAGACCTTCTCCACGCGGAGCCAGGAGGAGCCGTAGAGCACCCAGGCGCCGCCGGCCACCAGGAGCACCGCGGCGGCCAGGGAGGCCAGCACGGGGCCCCGGCGCAGGCGTGCGCCGGGGCCTCCGGGGCCGGACCTCTTCACCGACTCGGCGCCCTCCGGGCCCTTGGGCGCCTTGGGGCGCTTCGGGGCCCTGGGCGGCTTCGGAGCCCTGGGTGGCTTGGGAGCGCCGGCGCCCTTGCGGGCGGACGGGCCGGACCGATCAGAAAACGGTGTTCCGCGCTGTGCGGTCGTCCCTCCGGCCACTCCTGTGCCTCCTGGTCTGCGCTACCCGCCTCAGCGGGACCTGTGGGCCGCGATCGCCTCGTAGACCATGCCGACCAGGAGCTCGTCGGCGTCCCGGCGGCCGAACTCACCGGCGGCGCGGGACATCTCGTAGAGGCGGTGCGGGTCGGACAGCACCGGGAGGACCTGGCTGAGCACCCACTCGGGCGTCAGCTCCGCGTCGTCCACGAGCAGGCCGCCGCCGGCCTTGACCACCGGCTGGGCGTTGAGCCGCTGTTCACCGTTGCCGATCGGCAACGGGACGTAGGCGGCGGGAAGCCCCACGGCGGAGAGTTCGGCGACGGTCATCGCACCCGCGCGGCACAGCATCATGTCGGCGGCGGCGTACGCGAGATCCATCCGGTCCACGTACGGTACCGGCACATACGGCGGCATCCCGGGCATGTTGTCGACACGCGGCAGTTCGTTCTTCGGCCCGACGGCGTGCAGGATCTGGATCCCGGAGCGCTGGAGGGTCGGCGCGACCTGCTGGATCGTCTCGTTGAGGCGGCGGGCGCCCTGCGAGCCGCCGGAGACCAGCAGCGTGGGCAGGTTGGGGTCCAGGCCGAAGGCGGCGCGCGCCTCCGGTCGGACCGCGGCCCGGTCGAGGGTGGAGATCGAGCGGCGCAGCGGGATGCCCACGTAGCGGGCCCCGCGGAGCTTGCTGTCGGGGGTGGAGACCGCGACGGCGTGCGCGTACCGGGAGCCGATCTTGTTGGCCAGTCCGGGCCGCGCGTTGGCCTCGTGGACGATGATCGGCACCCCGAGCCGCTTGGCCGCGAGGTAGCCGGGCAGGGCCACGTAGCCGCCGAAGCCGACGACGCAGTCGGCCTTGGTCCGCAGGAGGATCTCCTCCGCGGCCTTGATGGTGCCGCGCAGCCGTCCCGGCACGGTGATCAGTTCCGGGGTGGGCTTGCGGGGCAGGGGCACGGCGGGGATCAGTCCCAGCTCGTACCCGCGTTCCGGCACCAGGCGGGTCTCAAGTCCGCGCTCCGTGCCGAGGGCGGTGATGCCCACTGAAGGGTCCTGCCTGCGCAGGGCGTCCGCGAGGGCGAGCGCCGGCTCGATGTGGCCGGCGGTCCCCCCACCGGCGAGTACGACATGCACCGAAATTCACCGCTCTCCGGACGGACGCTTCTTGATGCGCCGTCTCATCGATTTCCATCTCACCCCGGTCCGCCGCCAGCCGGTCTTCGGCTGCCGCATCGCGAGGGCCGCGCGCGCCGCCGGCTCCTCCCGCGCGAAGGCGATGAGCAGTCCGACCGCGAACATGGTCGGCAGCAGGGCTGACCCTCCGTAGGAGAACAGCGGGAGCGGGACTCCGGCGATCGGCAGCAGGCCGAGCACCGCACCGATGTTGATCACGGCCTGGGCCGTGATCCAGGTGGTCACGCCTCCCGCGGCAAACCGTACGAAGGAATCCTCCGTGCGTCCGGCCACGCGGATACCCGCATAGCCTAGAGCCGCGAACAGGGCGAGCACCGACAGCGTCCCCGCCAGACCCAGTTCCTCGCCGGTAATGGCGAAGATGAAGTCGGTGTGGGCTTCGGGTAGTTGCCCCCATTTTTCCACACTTGCACCCAGGCCGGAACCGAACCAGCCGCCCGATGCGAGGGCGTAGATCCCGTGAACGGCCTGCCAGCAAAGGTCGTTCTTGCCCGGTTCTGTCGCGCCGAGGCATTCCAGCCGGTCCATCCGGTGCGGGCTCGTCTTGATGAGCAGTGCGACGATCGCACCCGCGAAGGCGAGCACCCCGACGAACATCCGGGTCGGTGCGCCGGCCAGCCAGAGCAGACCGAACAGGATGGCGCCGAGGATCATCGCGGTGCCCATGTCCCCGCCGAGCATGATCAGCCCGAGCAGCAGGAAGGCCACCGGGACCAGCGGCACCAGCAGGTGCTTCCACTGGCTCAGCAGCTCCTTGTCACCCTTGCGTGCCAGCAGGTCGGCGCCCCACAGGATCAGCGCCAGTTTGCCGAATTCACTGGGCTGCAACATGAACGGACCACCAAGGGAGATCCAATTCTGGTTGCCGTTGATCGAGACGCCTATCCCCGGGACCTGGACCAGGACCATCAGGAACAGCGTGCCGGCGAGCACCGGATACGACAGGGCGCGGTGCAGTTTGACCGGCATCCGGGAGGCGACCAGCAGGAGTACGCCGCCGATGAGGGCGGCCAGGAACTGCTTCTTGAAGAAGTACGCGTCGCCGAGGCCGAGCTGGAGGGCCTTGATCATCGACGCCGAGTACACCATCACCAGACCGAGCACGGTGATGAGCAGCGAACTGCCGAAAATCAGGTAATAGGCAGTGAGCGGACGGTCCCAGGCCTTCTGGACCTGCTGCTGCGTACGCCGCAACCGGATCAGCGGCCCGCGCCCGGCGGGCCGCTTCGAACGCACCGCGGGGCGTTTGCGGCCCTGCGCCTTCACGGCGGACGGCCGCCGCCCCGGCAGCATCTGCTTGGCCGGCATCTGTGATCTTCCCCTCCACTCGTACGAGGCGAGCAGCCGGCCGGAGGGAAGCTGTCCCGGAGCCCCCGGCCTAGGCCGTGTCCGCAGCGTTCTCGGCGGCCAGTTCGCGCACCGCGTCGGCGAATGCGTCCCCACGCTTGTTGTAGTTCGCGAACATGTCCATCGAGGCACAGGCAGGTGCCAGCAGGACCGTGTCGCCGGGCTCGGCGAGCGCGGCGGCTTCCCGTACCGCTGCGAGCATCGCCCCAGTGTCGGTCCGGTCGAGGTCGACGACCGGGACCTCGGGGGCGTGTCGCGCCAGCGCCTCGGCGATGAGCGCCCGGTCGGCGCCGATCAGCACCGCCCCCCGCAGCCGCTTCGCGGACTTCTGCACGAGCTCGTCGAAGGTCGCGCCCTTGGCGAGGCCTCCAGCGATCCAGACGACCGGCTCGAAGGCCGCGAGCGAGGCCTCGGCCGCGTGCGTGTTGGTGGCCTTGGAGTCGTCGATGTAGGTGACCGAGGCGACCTCGTCCACGTACGCGACGCGGTGGGCGTCCGGGCGGAAGTCGCGCAGCCCGTCACGGACCGCGCGGGGCTCCACACCGAAGGCGCGGGCCAGGGCCGCCGCGGCGAGCGCGTTGGCGATGTTGTGCGGGGCCGGCGGGTTGACGTCCTTGACCTCGGCGAGTTCCTGGGCGTTCTTCTGCCGGTTCTCCACGAAGGCCCGGTCGACGAGGATGCCGTCGACGACGCCGAGCATGGAGGGGCCGGGGGCGCCGAGGGTGAAGCCGATGGCCCGGCAGCCCTCCTCGACGTCGGCCTCCATGACCAGGCCCTCGGTGGCCGGGTCGGCGACGTTGTAGACGCAGGCGATCGTGTTGCCCTCGTAGATCCGGCCCTTGTCGGCGGCGTACGCCTCCATCGAGCCGTGCCAGTCGAGGTGGTCCGGGGCCAGATTGAGCACGGCCGCCGAGTGGACGCGCAGCGAGGGCGCCCAGTGCAGCTGATAGCTGGAGAGTTCGACGGCGAGCACGTCGTACTCCTGCTCGCCGAGCACCACGTCGATGATGGGGGTGCCGATGTTGCCGACGGCGGCGGTGCGTAGGCCCGCGGCCTTCAGGATCGATGCCAGCATCTGTGTGGTGGTGGTCTTGCCGTTGGTGCCGGTGATGGCGAGCCAGGGCGCGGCGGCCCTCGGGGCTCCACCGGCCGCGCCGGCCCGGCGCTCCTGGCCCACCTCGCGCAGCAGCCAGGCGATCTCCACGTCGCCGACCACGTCCACACCGACCGCGGCGGCGGCCTCGAACAGCGGGCTGTCGGGCTTCCAGCCGGGCGAGGTGACGACCAGTTCGGTGCCCTCGGGCAGGGTCTGCGCGTCCCCGAGACGCACGGTGATGCCCAGCTCGCCCAGTTCGGCGGCGCTGGCCCGGTGGCCCTCGCTGTCGCCGCCGTCGACGACGGTCACCACCGCACCGAGGCCGGCCAGGGCGCGGGCGGCACTGATGCCGCTCACGCCGAGACCGGCGACGGTGATGTTCTTGTCCTGCCAGGACGTCACTTGTCGGCTGCCCATCCCGCGTAGAAGAGACCGAGACCCACGATCACGCACATGCCCTGGATGATCCAGAAGCGGACCACGACGAGGACCTCGGACCAGCCCTTGAGTTCGAAGTGGTGCTGGAGCGGGGCCATACGGAAGACGCGCTTGCCGGTCATCTTGAAGGAGCCGACCTGGATGACGACCGACATCGTGATGAGCACGAAGAGGCCGCCGAGGAGCGCCATCAGGAACTCCGTGCGGGAGCAGATGGCGAGGCCCGCGAGCGCGCCGCCGAGGGCGAGCGAGCCGGTGTCACCCATGAAGATCTTGGCGGGCGAGGTGTTCCACCACAGGAAGCCGAAGCAAGCGCCCATGAGGGCGGAGGCCACCACGGCGAGGTCGAGTGGATCGCGTACCTCGAAGCAGGCGTTCGGGTTCGTCAGGTCGGCCGCGAAGGCGCAGGACTCCTGGAACTGCCAGACGCCGATGAAGGTGTAGGCGCCGAAGACCATCACGGCGGCGCCGGTCGCGAGACCGTCCAGACCGTCGGTGAGGTTCACGCCGTTGGACATCGCCAGGATCATGAACAGCGCCCAGGCCACGAACAGCACCGGGCCGATCGACCAGCCGAAGTCCGTGACGAAGGACAGCCTGGTGGAGGCGGGGGTGAGCCCGCGCGAGTCCTTGAACTGGAGCGCCAGCACCGCGAAGGCGATACCGACGATCAGCTGGCCTGACATCTTCGCCTTGGCCCGCAGGCCCAGCGAACGCCTCTTGACGATCTTGATGTAGTCGTCCAGGTACCCGACGATGCCCATGCCCGCCATCAGGAACAGGACGAGCAGGCCCGAAAAACTCGGTTCGCTGCCGGTGAGGATCTTCGTCAGTGCGTACGCGATCAGCGTCGCCAGGATGAAGGAGATACCGCCCATGGTGGGCGTGCCCTTCTTCCCGGCGTGGCCGCGGGGGCCGTCGTCGCGGATGAACTGGCCGTAGCCCTTGCGGGCCAGGAGCTTGATCAGCAGCGGCGTACCGATGAGCGTCAGGAACAGGCCGATGACGCCGGCGAACAGGATCTGCCTCATCGGTCGGCGACCTCGCCCTCGACAGTGCTGTCGAGCAGCCCTTGGGCCACCCGCTCCAGACCGGCCGACCTGGACGCCTTCACCAGCACGACGTCACCCGGGCGCAGTTCACTGCGCAACAGGTCGACCGCCGCCTGTGCGTCGGACACGAGCACCGACTCCTCACCCCACGAACCCTCGTTATATGCGCCCAGTTGCAGCCAGGAGGCTTCCCTGCCCCCGACCGCGACGAGCTTGCTCACGTTGAGCCGGACGACAAGTCGTCCGACCGCGTCGTGCTCGGCGAGCGCGTCGTCTCCGAGCTCGGCCATCGGGCCGAGCACCGCCCACGTGCGTCCCCCGTTCGCCCTGCGGGCACCGCCCATCGCGGCGAGCGCGCGCAGTGCGGCCCGCATGGACTCGGGGTTCGCGTTGTAGGCGTCGTTGACGATCGTCACACCGTCCGCCCGTTCGGTGACCTCCATCCGCCACCGGGACAGCGTGCCCGCCCCGGAGAGCGCCGTGGCGATCTCCTGCGCGGACATGCCCAGGACATGGGCGACGGCGGCCGCGGCGAGCGCGTTCGACACGTGGTGCTCACCGTACAGCCGCAAGGTCACGTCACTGCACCCGGTCGGTGTGTGCAGTGTGAAGGAAGCCTGTCCCCTGTCCGTCATACGGACTTCGGTGGCCCGGATTTCGGCGTCCTCGGCCTCTCCGAACAGGACGGTACGAGCCTTCGTGCGCGCGGCCATCTCGCGAACCAGCAGGTCGTCGGCGTTGAGGACGGCGACGCCGCCCTCCGCCTCGGCCGGCAGGGCCTCGACCAGCTCCCCCTTGGCCTGCGCGATCTGCTTGACGCCGCCGAACTCGCCGATGTGGGCGGTGCCGACGTTGAGGACCAGACCGATCCGCGGGGGCGTCAGTCCGGTGAGGTAGCGGATGTGGCCGATGCCGCGGGCGCCCATCTCCAGGACCAGGTGCTGGGTTTCCTCGGTGACGCGCAGCGTCGTGATCGGCAGGCCGATCTCGTTGTTGAGGTTCCCGGGGGTCCACACGGTCGGCGCGTGGTGCTGGAGCACCTGCGCGATGAGGTCCTTGGTGGAGGTCTTGCCGGCGGACCCGGTGAGGGCCACGACGTCGGTGCCCAGGCGAGTGACCACGGCCCGGGCGAGCGCTCCGAGGGCGGCCACCACGTCGGGGACGACGATGGCCGGTACGCCGACGGGCCGGGTCGCCAGGACGCCCACGGCGCCCTCGGACACGGCGCGTTCGGCGAAGTCGTGGCCGTCGACCCGTTCGCCGACGAAGGCGGCGAACAGGCTGCCCGGCCGGACCTCGCGGGAGTCGTAGACCACGGGACCGGTGACCTGGACGGACGGATCCGGTATGTCGTGGGGCCGCCCGCCGGTGATGTCGGCGATCTCGGCGAGGGAAAGGGCGATCACTGGTTCACCTCGGCCTGTCGGACCTGAGTCTTCCGATCGAGCACGGCCTGGCGCTCGATCGCGGCACGGAGCACCGTGCGGTCGTCGAAGGGGCGGACGACACCGGCGGTGTCCTGGCCCTGCTCGTGGCCCTTGCCGGCCACCAGCACGGTGTCACCGGGCTGTGCGCGGGCGACGGCGGCCGCGATGGCCGCGGCCCGGTCCGCGTCGACCAGGACGGTGCCCCGCTCGGCGGCCGGTACGGACACGGCGCCCTCGAACATCGCGGCGAGGATCGCGAGCGGGTCCTCGGAGCGCGGGTTGTCGGAGGTCAGGACGGCCACGTCGGCGAACCGCGCGGCCGCGGCGCCCATCGGGCCGCGCTTGGTGGTGTCGCGGTCGCCGCCGCAGCCGAGCACGATGTGCAGCTTGCCCTCGGTGACCTCGCGCAGCGCGCGCAGCACCGATTCCACGGCGTCCGTCTTGTGCGCGTAGTCGACGACGGCGAGGTACGGCTGTCCCGCGTCCACCCGCTCCAGCCGGCCGGGGACCCCGGGGACCGCGGCGACGCCGTCGGCGGCGGTCTGCGGGTCGAGGCCGGCGGCGGCGAGCGTGACGATCGCGGCGACGGTGTTGGCGACGTTGAACGGGCCGGGCAGCGGGGCGGTGGCCCGTACGCGCTGTCCTTCGGGGCCCGCCAGGGTCAGCGTGGAGCTCGCGGGTCCGAAGACCACGTCCTCGGCGCGCCAGTCGGCGGCCGGGTCGCCCGCGGCGGAGAAGGTGACGACCGGGATCGTCGCCTCCTTGGCCAGGCGGCGGCCGTACTCGTCGTCGAGGTTGAGCACTCCCAGGCGGGCCCGGCGGGCCGTGAACAGCCCCGCCTTGGCCTGGAAGTAGTCCTCCATGTCGGAGTGGAACTCCATGTGCTCGGGGCTCAGGTTGTTGAAGACAGCGACGTCGAAGACGCAGCCGTCGACCCGGCCGAGCACCAGCGCGTGGCTGGACACCTCCATGGCCACGGCCTCGACCCCGCGTTCGCGCATGACCGCGAAGAGGGCCTGGAGGTCGGTGGCCTCGGGGGTGGTCCGCTCGGACTTGATGCGCTCGTCGCCGATGCGCATCTCGACGGTGCCGACCAGTCCGGTGCTGCGGCCCGCCGCGCGCAGACCGCCCTCGACGAGGTACGCCGTGGTGGTCTTGCCGGAGGTGCCGGTGATGCCGATCTGGAGCAGGTCCTCGCCGGGGCGCCCGTAGATCGCGGCGGCGAGCTCTCCCATCCGGCCGCGCGGGTCGTCCACGGTCAGGACCGGCAGGCCGGTCGCCGCGGCGCGCTCCGACCCCGCGGGGTCGGTCAGCACGGCGGCGGCGCCGAGGCCGGCCGCCTGGGCGGCGAAGTCGGCGCCGTGCGTCCTGGCTCCCGGCAGGGCCGCGTACAGGTCACCGGGGCGCACCGCACGGGAGTCGTGCGTGATGCCGGTGATCTGCGCCGCGCCGGGCGCGGGGATGCCCAGCAGGGAGGCCAGCTCGCCCAGCGGGCTCGGGCTGGCGGACGCGGGCCGGGGCGCTCCCGGCGGCGTTGCCGGGACTTTCTGGGCGGTTCTGGGCTGATCAGCGTGGGGCACGGCGGTGAGCGTACCGGGCGCGGCGGGCCGCCCGCTAAGTGAGGCCCCGGCCTCGGCTTCGGGGGTCGTCCGGTTCCCGGGTTTCGGGGTGATCGTTGTCACTGATGGTGCCTCACGCTTTTCTGGCGGGCCGGCCGGGCTGTGGGTCACTGGCCGGGCTGCGGACTGGGCTGCGGGGCGGGCTGCGGGGCGGCGTCGTAGGTGACGGGAAGCCCGGCGGGTGCGGTTCCCGTGGGGGCCACCTGGAGGGTCTTGAGCGCGAACTCCATGACCTTCTTGTAGATGGGGCCGCAGATCTGGCCGCCGAAGTAGCTGCCCTTCGTGGGGTTCTGGATGGCGCAGTAGACGGTGATGCGCGGCTGGTCCGCGGGTGCGAATCCGGCGAACGAGGCGGTGTAGCCCTTGTAGCGGCCGGTGGCCGGATCCACCCGGTTGGAAGTGCCGGTCTTGCCGCCGACCCGGTAGCCGGGGATGCGGGCCTTGGTGCCGGTGCCCTCCTGGTCGTCGACCACGGATTCGAGCATCTCGGCGAGGGTCTTGGCGGTTTCCGGGCTGACCACGCGGGTCTGCTCGGGTGCCGCGGCCGGGGTGAAGCGGCCGTCGGGGCCCTTGGTCCGGCGCACCAGCGTCGGCTCGATGCGCATCCCGCCGTTGGCGATGGTCGAGTACACGGAGGCCGCCTGCATGGCGTTGAGGGAGAGCCCCTGGCCGAAGGGGATCGTGTACTGCTGCGAGGTCGACCAGTCCTGCGGCTGGGCGAGGATGCCCCGGGACTCGCCGGGGTAGTTCAGGCCGGTGGGCCGGCCGATGCCGAACTTGGTCAGGTAGGAGTGCAGGACCTTGTTGGCCTCGGGCTGGGTGGGGCCGAGCTGGCCGGTGGCCAGGATGGTGCCGATGTTGGAGGACTTGGCGAGCACCCCGTTGAGGGTCAGGTACCACGTCGGGTGGTCGATGTCGTCCTTGAACAGCCGGTCGCCGCGGTGCAGTCGGTTGGGGACCTCGACCCGGGTCTGCGGGGTGGCCTTCTTCTCCTCCAGCACGGCGGCCATCGACATCACCTTGGCGGTGGAGCCGGGCTCGTACACGTCCTGGAGCGCGGCGTTGCCCATGGCCGCGGAGCGGGCCCGGGTCAGGTCGTTGGGGTCGAAGCCGGGGGCGTTGGCCATGGCCAGGACCTCGCCGGTGCGGGTGTCCTGGACGATGACGTATCCGCGGTCGGCCTCCGACTTCTGGACCTGCTCGGCGATGGCGCTCTGCGCCGCCCACTGGATGTCCCGGTCGATGGTCAGCTCGATGTCGTCGCCGGGGACGGCGGGCTTGCCGTCGGAGCCGGCGGTGGGGACCTGCCGGCCGCCGGACTGGGCGTAGGTGATCTCACCGTCCTTGCCGGACAGCTTCTTGTCGAGGGAGGACTCCAGGCCGCCGCCGCCCTTGCCGTCGGCGTTGACGTAACCCAGTATCCCGGCGGCGAGGTCGCCGTTCGGGTACACGCGCTTGCTGCTGTCCTCCTTGAACACGCCGGCGAGGACGTTGGCGCCGGGGCCGTTGCTGCGCCTGTCGGCGGCCGCCTTCTCCGCGAAGACCCGCTTGAGGTCCTTGATCTGGTTCCAGACCTGGGGGGTCTGGCGCTGGGCGAGGACGACGTACCGGGAGTTCTTGGTGCTCAGCCGCTTGGTGAGCTCCGCGGCGTCCTTGCCGAGGATGGGTGCGAGGAGGGCGGCGGCCTGCTGGGGGGCGTCCGGGGCCTTGCTGTCCTGCGGGGTGAACATCTTCGGGTCGGCGGTGATGTCGTACGCGTCCACGCTGGTGGCCAGCGCCACGCCCTTGCGGTCGGTGATCTCACCGCGCTCGGCGGCCAGTTTGACGCTGGTGTACCGGTTCTTGGAGGCCTCGGCGGAGAACGCCGAGGCGTCGACGGCCTGGACCTGGAGCAGCCGGACCACGAAGGCGAGCATCACGAGGGTCAGGCCGACGCCGACCAGGCGCAGCCGGGGCTTCGGGCTGCCGAGCCGGATCGTGTGCGGGGTACGGGAGCCCGCGGGTCTCCGGGTCGCCGGGCGCGAGGACGGGCGGGCACCCGCCCGGGCCCGGTCGCCGGGCCGGGACGGCCTGGCCGGTCCGGGTACCCGCCGCCGGGGCGGCTCCTGGGGGCTCACGCGGCCACCGCCGGGGCAGCGCCGGGGCTCCGCCCCGAACCCCGCTCCTCGAACGCCGGAGGGTCTGGATGGGAACGGTGGATCACGGCGTCACCTTCCGGGGGGCTGGTTGGGCTGCGGGGGACCACTGGCCGCGGGGGGCGCGGCGGCGGGCGCCGGCTGGCCCGGGGCGGAGGCCGGGGCCGATGCCGACGCCGCGGGTGCGCCCGAGGGTCCGGCCGGCGGTGCGGCGGCCGGGGGGCTCGGGGTCGGCGACGGCGGGGCCTCGGCCGGTGCGGCGCTGCCGGCGATCTTGCCGTCCGGGCCGATGAAGACCGGGCTGCCGCCGGGGACCAGGCCCAGCTCGTGCGCCCGGCGCTGGAGCGCGTCGGGCGCCGAGTGGGCGTCCACGTCGCGCTGCAGCGCCTGCTCCTCGTCGGTGAGGGCGGTGGTCTCCTTCTTCAGCTTGCTCAGCTGGAAGGAGCCCTCGTTCAGCGCCGAGTTCAGCAGCAGCAGGCTGATCAGTCCGCCGCCGAGCAGGGCCACGACCAGCAGGACGAACGGCATGCGGGCCGCCTGCCCCCCGGAACGCGGGCGGGCCGGGCGGCCGCCGAGCGCCCGGCCGAGGCGGGCCGCCTGCCCGCGGGTCAGCGTGGCGACCTTCCCGGCCTTGGTCACAGTCGCGCCTCCCGGATGCGTTCGACCCCGCGGAACCTCGCCGGGGCGGCCCGCCGGTTCTCGGCGATCTCCTCCTCGGTCGGCAGTTCGGCACCGCGCGTGAGCAGTTTCAGCTTCGGCTGGTACTTCTCCGGGACCACCGGCAGGCCGGGCGGGGCCGTGGAGGTCGCACCGGCCGCGAAGACCTGCTTGACCAGGCGGTCCTCCAGCGAGTGGTACGAGAGCACCGCGATCCGGCCGCCGACCGCGATCCGGTCCACCGCTGCCGGAATGGCCCGCTCCAGGCCCGACAGCTCCCCGTTGACCTCGATCCGCAGCGCCTGGAAGGTGCGCTTCGCCGGGTTGCCTCCGGTCCGCTTGGCGGCCTGCGGCAGGGAGTCGCGGATCAGCTCGACCAGCCGGGCGCTGTTGGTGAAGGGCTCCTTGTCCCTCGCCCGGACGACCGCGGACACGATCCGCTTGGCCTGCTTCTCCTCGCCGTACTGGCGCAGGATCCGGACCAGCTCGCCGGGTGCGTAGCTGTTGAGGACCTCGGCGGCGCTGATGCCCGTCGTCTGGTCCATGCGCATGTCCAGCGGCGCGTCCTGGGCGTACGCGAACCCGCGGTCGGCCTCGTCCAGCTGCATCGAGGAGACGCCCAGGTCGAAGAGGATGCCCTGGACGGCCGGGATGCCCAGCCCGTCGAGGACCTCGGCGAGGTCGGCGTAGATCGCGTGGACGAGGGTGGCCCGGTCGCCGAAGGGGGCGAGCCGCTCCCCGGAGAGCCGCAGGGCCTCCTTGTCGCGGTCGAGGCCGATCAGGTGGGCCTCGGGGAACCGGGTCAGCAGGGCCTCGCTGTGGCCGCCGAGGCCGAGGGTGCAGTCGACGACGACGGCCCCGGGCCTCTCCAGCGCCGGGGCCAACAGGTCCAGGCACCGCTGGAGCATCACCGGGACATGTCGGGACTCGCTACTCAAAGCGCCCTCTCAGATAACGGCGCGGCAGGCGTACGCACCACCGGGTCCCCGCATCCGCGACCGGCGCCGGGGATGGTGGCGCCGGCCGGCCGGTGAGCGGGAGAGGGCCGGGCCGTACGTACGCGCCGCGCACGCGGAGTGTTCATCGGGGGCCGGGCGGCCGGTCAGGGCCGGGCTCCGGCCGGTTCGCGTCACTTTAGTGCAACGGTCGCCGCGGTCAACGAACCGCCCCGCGCGGCGTGCGCGGCTCTCGGAGCGAACCGGCAAATGCCGCGAATCACCCGGACGGCGGCCTCACCCCCACCCCTGTGGGTTAGCTCACAACAAGCCGCGTTGACGTTCTTTGTCCGCTCTCACGCGAGGCCATAACCAGCGGTGACCACTAACGTCATACCCATGACGACTTCCGCATCCCTGCCTGCCGAGTCCGCGCCCGAGGCATCCGTCGGCGGATCCGTCACCGACCGGCTGGTCGAGGCGAATCAACGCTACGCGGACCAGTTCTCCGATCCCGGCATGGATGCCCGGCCCGTCCTGCAGGTGGCCGTCGTGGCCTGTATGGACGCCCGGCTCGACCTGCACAAGGCCCTCGGCCTGGAGCTCGGCGACTGTCACACGATCCGCAACGCGGGCGGCGTGGTCACGGACGACACGATCCGCTCCCTCACCATCAGCCAGCGGGCGCTGGGCACCCGCGCGGTGATACTCATCCACCACACCGGCTGTGGTCTGGAGAACCTGACCGAGGACTTCCGGCACGAGCTGGAGGACGAGGTCGGTCAGCGCCCCGCCTGGGCCGTCGAGGCCTTCCGGGACGTGGACCAGGACGTCCGCCAGTCCATGCAGCGGGTCCGCACCAACCCGTTCCTGCCTCACAAGGACGATGTGCGAGGCTTCGTCTTCGATGTGCACACCGGGCTCCTGCGGGAGATCGATCCCAGCTCTTGAGTGACACAAGGCCTTGACGCCGTCAAGAATGCGGGGTGGCACCACCCGGGAACCTCCCGGGAGGGTGTCCGTGTTTCGGGGTGGGCCGGTTCATGCGCCAAGGGCGTCGGCCCTGGGAATGGGCCGAGGAGAACCAGGTGACGACGTACGACGACCGAGCGAGCCTCGCGGATCTGACCAGCACGGCGGAGCGGGTGCGCCAGTCGGTCGAGAGCGTGATCGAGGGCAAGCCCGAGGTCGTTCGCCTCGCGCTGACCGTGCTGCTCGCCGAGGGACACCTGCTGATCGAGGATGTACCGGGCGTCGGCAAGACCATGCTCGCCAAGACGCTCGCCAAGTCCATCGACTGCACGGTGCAGCGCATCCAGTTCACCCCGGACCTGCTGCCCTCCGACATCACCGGCGTCAGCATCTACGACCAGCAGCGCCGCGAGTTCGAGTTCAAGCCGGGCGCGATCTTCGCGCAGATCGTCATCGGTGACGAGATCAACCGGGCCTCGCCCAAGACCCAGTCCGCGCTGCTGGAGTCGATGGAGGAGCGCCAGGTCACCATCGACGGCAAGACCTACACGCTGCCCAGCCCCTTCATGGTCGTCGCCACCCAGAACCCGGTGGAGATGGAGGGCACGTACCCGCTGCCCGAGGCCCAGCGCGACCGCTTCATGGCCCGCGTCTCCGTCGGCTACCCCAGCCCCGAGGCCGAGCTCCAGATGCTCGACGTGCACGGCGGGGCCTCCCCGCTCGACGACCTCACCTCCGTCGCCCACTCCCACGAGATCGTCAAGCTCATCGAGGCGGTCCGCGACGTGTACGTGGCCGAGCCCGTCCGGCGCTACGTCGTCGACCTGGTCTCCGCCACCCGCAGCCACCCCGACCTGCGGCTCGGCGCCTCGCCCCGGGCCACCCTGCACCTGCTGCGCGCCGTGAAGGCCTCGGCCGCCCTGGCCGGCCGGGACTACGTCCTGCCCGACGACGTCCAGGCGCTGGCCGGCCCGGTCCTCGCGCACCGGCTGCTGCCCACCGCGCAGGCCCAGCTGAACCGCCGCGGCGCCGAGCAGGTCGTCGCCGAGATCCTGCAGCGCACCCCCGTCCCCGCCGCGCACGCCCGCGGCGAGATGCCGCCCGGCGCGGGCATCCGGGGCTTCTGATGAGCGCCGGTGCCCCGCGCGGCGCCGGCGGCGGCCCCGGGGAGGGCGGCGGACTGCGCGCTTCGCTGTCCGGGCTGACCACCCGCGGCCGCTCGTTCCTGGCCGCCGGGATAGCCGCCGCGGCCTGCGCGTACGTCCTGGGCCAGGGCGAACTGCTACGGGTCGGCCTGCTGCTCGCCCTCCTGCCGCTGATCTGCGTCTACGCCCTGCACCGCACCCGCTACCGGGTCTCCGGCAGCCGCCGGCTCAGCCCGGGCCGGGTCCCCGCGGGCACCGAGGCCCGCGTGCAGCTGCGCATGGACAACGTCTCCCGGCTGCCCACCGGTCTGCTGATGCTCCAGGACCGGGTGCCCTACCTACTGGGCCCGCGGCCCCGCTTCGTACTGGACCGGGTCGAGCCCGGCGGGCGCCGCGAGGTGTCCTACCGGGTCCGCTCCGACCTGCGCGGCCGCTATCCGCTCGGCCCGCTCCAGCTGCGCCTCTCCGACCCCTTCGGGCTGGTCGAGCTGACCCGCTCCTTCAGCACCTACGACACCCTCACCGTCATACCGCGCACCGAGCCGCTGCCGGCGGTCCGCCTGACCGGCGAGTCCAACGGCTACGGCGACGGCAGCCGCCGCTCCCTGGCCCTGGCCGGCGACGACGACGTGATCCCCCGCGGCTACCGGCGCGGCGACGACCTGCGCCGCGTGCACTGGCGCTCCACCGCCCGCTACGGCGAGCTGATGGTCCGCCGCGAGGAGCAGCCGCAGCGCAGCCGGGCCACCGTCCTGCTGGACACCCGGCGCCTGGCCTTCGACGGCGCAGGCCCCGACTGCGCCTTCGAGTGGGCCGTCTCGGCGGCCGCCTCCAGCCTGGTGCACGTCCTGGAACAGGGCTTCTCCGTCCGTCTGCTCACCGACACCGGCGACTCGGTGCCCGGTGAGGGCGGCGGCGGTTTCTCCTCCGGCGGGCAGGAGTCCGCGCAGGCCGCCGGGCTGATGATGGACACCCTCGCGGTCATCGGGCACTCCGACGGCGCCGGACTCTCCCGCGCCTACGACGCCGTGCGCGCGGGCGGCGCGGGCGGCTTCGGCGGAAGCGGTGGTGACGGGCTCCTCATCGCCTTCTTCGGCGACCTGGACGACGTGCAGACGGAGCTGGCGGCCAGGATGCGCCAGCGCACCTCGGGGGCGGTGGCCTTCGTACTGGACTGCGCGAGCTGGGGCGGCGAGCCCGCCCCGGGGCTTGCCGTTCCCCCGCTGGAGGAACGGCTGCGCAGGCTGCGCGACGCGGGCTGGACGGCACTGGCCGCCCCGCCCGGAGTGGCCTTCGGCGAGCTGTGGCGCCAGGCCGGGACCACGCGCTTCGCTACGGGAACCACCGGAGGTCGGGAATGAGCGGGCGGGCGAAACTGACGCTGTTCGCGGCACTGGCGACGCTGCTCACCGCGTGGTCGCTGAGCCCGCTGGTGGACTCGCAGGCCTGGCTGCTCCAGGCGGGACTGCTGCTGATCGTGCAGAGCGCGGTGGGCGCCGGGGCCCGGCGGGTGCCGCTGGCCCGGACGCTGACCGTGGCCGCGCAGGTGCTGGTGTCGCTGCTGCTGCTCGCGTTCCTGTACGCCGGCAAGGGCGAGTCCCACGGGGACGGGCCGCTGGCCTACCTGGTGACGGACTTCGGCGCGCTGTTCGGACAGGGCGTGCGGGACGTGGGCGAGTTCGCGATCCCCGCGCCGCTCACGGACGGCATCAAGCTGCTGCTCGTGTCCGGCGTGCTGCTGATCGGGCTGCTGGCGGACACGCTGGCGGTCACCCTGCGCACGGCCGCCGCGGCCGGGCTGCCGCTGCTCGCGCTGTACTCGGTGGCCGCAGGCCTGTCGGGCGGCGGGGACGCCTCCTGGTTCTCCTTCCTGCTGGCGGGCTGCGGCTACCTGTTGCTGCTGCTGTCCGAGGGCCGGGACCGGCTCGCCCAGTGGGGCCGGGTCTTCGGCACGGCCCCACGCCGGGGCGCCGCCGACTCGGGCCTCGCGGGCGGGGCGGGCGGACAGGCGACGGCCCCCGTGAAGTTCGGACGGCGGATCGGCGCGGTGGCCCTCGGCCTGGCGCTGGCGGTGCCGGCCGTGCTGCCCTCGCTCGGCGGCGGGCTGCTGGGCGGCATGCAGGACGGCGACGAGAGCGGCAGCGGGCCGGGCGGGACGATCACGGCGGTCAACCCGCTGGTCTCCCTGCAGAGCAACCTGAACGCGCAGGACAACCGCGTGATCCTGAAGTACCGGACGAACAACCCGCAGCAGAGCGAGCAGTACCTGCGGATCCTGTCCCTGGACGAGTTCAACGGCGTCAAGTGGGAGGCCTCCGGCCGGCCCCTGATCGATGTGCCGGAGCGGCTGCCGGACCCGCCGGGGCTCGGCCCCCAGGTCCGGAGCACCGCGGCGGAGGTCACCACCTTCGTCAACGCGGCGGACAACTACACCCAGCGCTACCTCCCCATGCCCTATCCGGCGACCTCGGTCGCGATCCGCGGCAAGTGGCGGTTCGAGCCGGCCGGCCGGAGCCTGGTGGGCGACCAGCTGGGCCGGGACCGGTTCCAGAACGTCCAGGGCGCCGAGTACGAGGTGCGCAGCCTGCAGCTGAAGCCGACGGCCCTGCAGCTCCAGCGGGCCGGCGAGCCCGAACCGGCGATCCGGGACGAGTACACGAAGATCCCGGACAACCTGCCGCCGGTGGTCGCCGAGACGGCGCGCCAGGTGACGCAGGGGGCGAAGGACGACTACACGCGGGCCGTGAAGCTGCAGGACTACTTCGCCGTGAACGGCGGGTTCCGCTACAACACGAGGACGGCCTCGGGAACGGGCCCGCAGGCGGTCGCCCGGTTCCTCGCCGACAAGGAGGGCTTCTGTATCCACTTCGCCTTCTCGATGGCGGCGATGTCCCGCTCGCTGGGCATCCCGGCCCGGGTCGCGGTGGGCTTCACCCCCGGCGAGAAGCAGTCGGACGGCAGCGTGAACGTCTCGATGCGCGACGCGCACGCCTGGCCCGAGCTGTACTTCGAGGGCGTGGGCTGGACCCGCTTCGAGCCGACGCCGCGCTCCGGCATCAACATCCCGGACTACTCCCGGGCGCAGGCCCCGGCCACCCAGCCGTCCGCGCCGGCGCCGCTGCCCTCGCAGAGCGCGGCGCAGCCGTCGACGGCTCCCACGGCGACCCCCGAGTGCCCGCCGGCGCTGAAGAAGCTCGGCGAGTGCGGTCCCGTGGCGCCCGCGCAGAGCGCGGGCCCGGGCGACGGGACGTCGGTGACGACGGTCCTGGGCTGGGCGGCGCTCGCGGTGGCGTTGCTGGCAGTGCCCCTGCTGCCGATGCTGTGGCGAACCAGGCTGCGGGCCCGGCGCCTGGCGAGCGGTGAGGTCCTGACGGCCTGGCGGGAACTGGGCGACGTCGCCTGGGACGTGGGGGTGGCCCCGGACGAGGCGCTGTCCCCGCGCCGGGCGGCGAGCCGGATCGTGGACCTGGGCCACCTGGAGCCGCAACCGGCGGCAGCCGTGCACCGGGTCGCCGGAGCGGTGGAGCGGGCCCTGTACGCGCCCCCGGGCGCGGAGGTCTCCTACCCGGAGCTGGCGGACGACGTACTGCTGGCCCGTACGGGGCTGCTGGAGGCCGCGGACCGGTTGCCCCGCCTGCGCGCCCTGCTGCTGCCCCGCTCGGCGGCCCGCGTCTCCTGGGCCCTCTCGGCCCGCTGGGCCGCCCTCTGCGCATCGGCCTCGACCCGCCTGACAACCCTCTGGTCGAGACTCCCCCTGCGGAGCCGCAGCTGACCCACCCCACCCGGCGAGGCACTCCACCCAGCCCCGCCGGCACTTGAGGCCCCTACTCAGCCTCGCCGGCGTTTGAGGCGCGGGGTCCGGGGCGGAGCCCCGGCACCGGCGCCGCGGCCGGCCGCGAAGAACCGCCGAACCCGCGGACGCGAAACGGCGAGGCTCGATCCCCCCGAGCCCCGCCGCATCACGTACCGCATCACCGGGTCGCCGATCCCCCGTCGTTCCCCCGCTCCCGGTCACGGGAGGAGGTACCCGGTCCGCTCCGCAGCCCCGTGTCGGCGGTGCGGACCGGGTCTCCTGTCCGTTGCTCCCATTCTGGCGTCCGCGCAGGTGGGAGCCCATCCGCGCACGTACTCATTTCCGCGCCTAGGTACGGATACTCAGCCGTCGCGGCAGGCCCCACCAGTTCTACGGGGCGGCGCGCCCCCGCGGCACCGCCGACTGGGGGGTCATGGCGCGCCGGGCACGCCGGGCACGCCGGGCTCAGCGGTTTCCGCTGACCCGGCCCCGCAGCAGCAGCGACAGCGCCGAGTGCACGTCGTCCAGGGACCGCTCGCGCTGGAAGGACTGCCAGTCCAGGGCGGCCACCAGCACCATCCCGACCATCGCGGCCGCCGTGAGCGGCACATCGATCTCAGCGCTCAGCTCACCGCGCTCGACGCCCTCGCGCAGCACCTTCTCCACGACGGCCACCGCCTCCTGCCGGACCACCATCAACGTGGACTGCCACGCGCGGTTGGTGCGCCACAGCTCGGCGACGTACAGCTGGGTGAAGGCCGGGTACCGGTCGATGAAGACGAGCCCCGCGCGGATCATCGCGTCGAGCGCCTCGACGCGGCTGCCGCCGCGGGCCTCGGTCTCCTCGGCCGCCGTCCGCAGGGAGACGGTCAGCAGGCCGACGCCGTGTCGCAGCAGCTCCTCGAAGAGTTCGTTCTTGCTCGCGAAGTTGTAGTAGACGGTGCCCTTCGCGACGCCCGCCCGCTCGGCGATCTCATCGACCGTGGTCGCGGAGAAGCCCTTCTCGGCGATGAGGGTCACGGCCGCTTCGTAGAGCTTCTGCCGGGTGGCCGCACGACGGCCCCCACCGGTACCCGTACCGGTGCTGCTGCTTTCCATGGCGCTGATTGTCACAGGTCAACACGTCCCTACAGGCTCAGTTCGGGGTGCAGTCGGTCCATCGTCCACACCTGCTTGCCGCGGGCGGCGAGCGCGGTGAGGGCGAGGGCGCCGGCGGTGAAGGCCAGCAGGACCGCGCCACCCTGCCACACGGGGGCGAGGTCGCCGCCGGTGATGAGGCGGCGCAGGCTCTCGACGATGTACGACATGGGCAGGTACGGGTGGATCCAGTTGAAGAAGTCCGGGCTGGTCTGGACGGGGTACGTGCCGCCCGCCGAGGTCAGCTGGAGCATCAGGACGGCCAGCACCAGGATGCGGCCGGCTGCGCCGAACTTGGCGTTGAGCCACTGGACGATCGCCGCGAAGCAGCCGGTGACCAGCATCAGGAAGCCGATGGTGAGGGCCGGGTGGGCCATCTTCAGGCCGAGGCCGGGCGCCCAGTGCAGTACGGACATCAGCAGGGCCACCTGGGCCGCGCCGAGTCCCGCCACGGGCAGCCAGCCGGCGAGGGCGACCCGCCAGGGCGAGGCGCCGGAGGCCAGGGCCCGCCGGTTGAGCGGGGCGATCAGCATGTAGGCGACCATCGCGCCGACCCAGAGGGAGAGCGGGATGAAGTAGGGGGCGAAGCCGGTGCCGTAGTTGGGCGCCTTGTGCAGGGACTGGTTGGCGAGCTGGATCGGGTCGGCCATGACCTGCGTGCGCCGGTCGCGCTGCTGCTGGTCGTAGTCGGGGATCTTGCCGGCTCCCTCGTGCAGGCCGCCGGCGAGTTCGCCGGTGCCGTCGACGAGCTTGTACATGCCACCGTCGAGGCGGTGGGCGCCGTCGCCGAGCTTGCCGACGCCGTCGCTGAGGGCGCCGGAGCCGGTGGTGGCGGAGCCGAGGCCGGTGTGCAGCTGGGCCATGCCGGTGGAGACCTTGTGCGCACCCGTGTTGAGGGCGTTGACCTTGGCGACGGCCGCGTCGAGGTCGCCCGCGAGCTGGGGGGCCTTGACGACGAGTTCGCGGGCCTTCTTCTCCAGGTCGGTGAGCTGGGTGCGCAACTTGCCGACGTCACCGTTGGCGTTCTTGACCAGGGCGTTCACGTCCCCGCTGAGCTCGGCCGCCTCGGCCGTGTCGTCCCGCACCTTCTTCAGGTCGGGGCAGGAGGCGAGGTGCGGCTCGCCGCCGGGGGTGACGCAGTGCTTGGTGTAGTAGGCGTCCGCGCCGGTCGCGGCCTTCTTGGCGGCGGCCGCGGCGGCCGGGGCCTTCTCGCTGAAGGTGGCGAGGTGGTTGTTCACGACCTTCGCGCTGTCGGCGACCAGCTCGGCGGTGTCCGCCAGGTTCTTGGGGTCCTTGACGAAGGGGCGGGCCTTGTCCGCGGCCCCGCTGACCTTGTCGGCGAGGGCCTGGGTGCCGTCCGCGACGTCCTTGGATCCGGTCTCCAGCTTGCCGGCCGCCGAGTTGAGCTTCTTCAGGCCGGTGTTGAGCTCGCCGGTCTTCTCCCCCGCCGTGTCGAGGCCGTCGGCGAGCTCCTTCGCACCCTCCTGGGCCTTGCCCGCGCCGTCCTTGAGCTTGTCGGCGCCGTCGGCCGCCTCGGCGGTCTTGTCGTGCAGGTCGGAGAAGTTGACGAAGATCTTGTCGAGGAAGCCGCGGGAAGCGTTGGCGGACGCGGCGGAGCGGACCTCGGCGAACACGGAGCGCGAGATCGAGCCGACGATGTAGTTGTTGGCGTCGTTCGTGCGCACCTGGAGGGCCCCGGTGGTGGGGTCGTCGCCGGAGCTGGAGGCGATCTTCGCGCTGAAGTCGGCGGGCAGGGTGAGGGTCAGGTAGTACGTACCGTCCTCCAGGCCCTTGGCCGCCTCCTCCGCGCTCGCGTCGCGCCAGTCGAAGGACTTCTTGCTGGCGTGCAGCTTCCCGGCGATCTCGGCGCCGGCGTCGATGCGCTTGCCGTCGACGGTCGTGCCCTTGTCGGCGTTGACGATGGCGACGGGCACCTTGTCGAGCCGGCTGTACGGGTCCCAGAAGGACCACAGGTACAGGGCTCCGTACAGCAGCGGCAGCAGGAGCAGTGCGACGAGAGCGGCCCGGGGCAGCTTCCCCCGCCCGAACCGCTTCAGCTCAAGCGCGGCCAGCTTCGGCGAGCGCATCGTCCGCCCCCTTCGTGTCGTCGTTCTCGGCGTCGTTCGTGGTGTCGTTCTCGGTGTCGCTCTTCGTGCCCCCGGCCTCGGCTGCGGCCTCGGCCTCGGCGGGCGCGTCCGGGTCCTTGGGGCAGGTCCGCAGGACGATCGCGTCGGCCGGCGCCTCGCTGCACACCGCGAGGACGGTGATCCCGCGGGCGGCGACCGAGCGGAGCAGGGCCCAGGCCTCGGTGCGTTCGGTGTCCGACAGCTTGAGGTCGAGGTCGTCCAGGGCCAGCAGGCCCGGGGATCCGAGCAGCGCGATGGCGACGGACAGCCGTACGGACTCCAGGCGTTCCAGGTCCCGTACGGAGGTCCGCTCGGCCTTGGGCAGCGTGGCGAGGTCCAGTCCGGCGGCCTCCAGGGCGGCGGCGATCCGGGCCTCGGCCGCGGCGCGGCGCTCGGCCCGGGGCCGCAGCATGGAGCGGACCGGGGCGCCGTAGTGGCGCTGGAGCAGGGCGCCCTCGCGCAGCTGCTCCGCGACGGTGAGGGCCTGGTCGAGGTCGTTGACCCCGGAGACCGGGCCGAGGGCGGCGATGCGGCGGACCGCCGACATCTTCTTCGGCAGCCGGTGGCCGCCGACCTCGGCGTGTCCCCGGGTGGGTTTCATCCGCCCGGTGAGGGCAAGGAGCAAGCAGGTCCGGCCGCTGCCCGAGGGGCCTTCGACCGCGATGAGCGAGCCGGGGGCCGCGTCGATGCCGACTCCTCGGAAGGCCCAGCCTCGCGGGCCCTTGAGTCCGAAGTCCTCGGCTTTGACGGACGCGCCGTGCGGGCTGTCCACGCCGTCCCCCCTTCTTTTTGAACTGACCGGTCAGTTCAAAAACTAGCATCCTCGGGGACACCCGGTGTGCAGGAGGGGGGAGTTACAAGCAATCTGCCCGCAAAAGCGCAGGTCAGCCGGATTGTCAGTGGGGCCCGTCACGATGGAGGCAACGCATCGACAGATCGACAGGAGGTTCGTCATGGCCACACCGTCCCCGTCCCCTGTCCACCCCGTCCTTCGGAAGTCGACGGCTCCTCCGGCCGCCCTCGACCTGCTCGCCAAGGCCCACAGCGGCCTGGCCGAGGCCGCCCGGCTGACCCGTCCCAACGAGCGCTACGCCACCGCCCACCTCGCCGCACTGCGCACCGCCGCGGCCGTGCTCGCCGCACGCGGCCGGCCCGAGCCGGTGAACCCGCGGCGGCGGCCCCGCATCCGCAGCGCGTGGGAGGTACTGCCGGAGATAGCGCCGGAGCTGACCGAGTGGAGCGCGCTCTTCGCCTCCGGCGCCGCCCGCCGGGCCAGGGCCGAGGCGGGGATAGCGGACGCGGCGACCGGCCGGGACGCGGACGATCTGGTGCGCGCGGCCTCGATGTTCCTGCGCCTGGTGGAGCGGATGCTCACCGTCCGGGCGGCGCCCCAGCCCCTGTCGCAGCCCCTGCCTCAACCACGCCCGGAGCATCCGGACGCGGGATGAGCTGCCCGGAGGCGGTAGGCAATAGGGTGGGCTGCGACCGCTCACCCTTACCGCGCCGAGGAGCCATCAGCCGTGTCGGACACTTCCCGCCCCCGTGCCTCCCTCCGCACCGCCGTGGTGTGGGAGGTCCTCAAGGAGGCACTCGACCGCCGGGTGAAGGCGACCGGGCGGGATGTGCTCGACGTGCTCGACACCGGTGGCGGCACCGGTAAGTTCGCCGTGCCGGTGGCCCGTCTGGGCCACCGGGTCACCGTGGTCGACCCCAGCCCGAACGCGCTGTTCGGGCTGGAGCGCCGGGTGGGCGAGGCCGGTGTCGCCGATCTGGTGCGCGGCGTCCAGGGCGACGCCCAGGGCCTGTTGGACGTCGTCGAGCGGGACGCGTACGACGTGGTGCTCTGCCACGGCGTGCTGGAGTACGTGGACGACCCGGCCGAGGGCGTCGCCAACACGGTGGCCGCGCTGCGCGCCGGCGGCACGCTCAGCCTGCTGGCCGCCGGTCTCGGCGGGGCCGTGCTCGCCCGCGCGCTGGCCGGGCATTTCACGGAGGCCCGTACCGCCCTCACCGACCCGGCCGGCCGCTGGGGATCCGGCGACCCGGTACCGCGCCGCTTCACCGCGGAGCAGCTCTCCGAGCTGGTCGGCGACGCCGGGCTCACGGTCGGCGCGGTGCACGGCGTGCGGATCTTCGCCGACCTCGTGCCCGGCGTCCTGGTGGACACCGAGCCGGGCGCGGTGGAGGCACTGCTGCGTCTGGAGGAGGCCGCGGCCGAGCTGCCCGCCTTCCACGCCGTCGCCACCCAGCTGCACGTCCTGGGCGAGAAGCAGTCCTGATCTGCGATCTTCCGCGGACGGAGTCGGCCGCACACCCTCCGATCAGCCGGTCGGCCCCGTATGATCAGGTGCAGTACCGGCATGGTGGACGGACCATTGGGGAATAAGGGCCTCAGTGACCGCCCCTGCGGCGGTACGGTTTTCACGCAGCGCCTTCACGGGCTGCGTCATTTCTGGGCCGTGTCTTTTTGTAACGTGGCGTAGAGGGCGGGTGTCACGGGGGCGATTCCCCGCCTATCCTGAAGGGGACCCCTGGTCGCTACCCCCGCGACCGACGGATGAGGAGGACTCCCGTGCCGCTCTCGGAGCACGAGCAGCGAATGCTCGAGCAGATGGAGCGAGCGCTGTACGCCGAAGATCCCAAGTTCGCGACAGCGCTTGAGGGAAGCGGACTGCGTACGTACACCCGGCGACGGGTCTACCAGGCAGTCGCAGGCATTGTGGTGGGTATCGCGCTCCTCATGACCGGTGTGATCATTCCGAACGTGCTCTGGATCAGCGTGGTGGGTTTCCTCGTCATGCTGGGCTGTACGGTCCTGGTGGTCACCGGTTGGCGCAAGGCACCCAAGCCTGGCGAGCAGCCCGTCTCCGGAAGTACCGGTGGTTCGGCCCATGGCCGCAACCGGCAGCGTCGGTCGATGATGACCCGCATCGAGGAACGGTGGCAGCGCCGCCGTGACGAGCAGGGGCACTAGCCCCCGACAACGTGGGTGAGGGGATGGCCGCCGCGCGGCCGTCCCCTCACTTTTACGTGTTCCCGTACGGCATGATGATCCGATGAGTGTGCTCCCCCTGGTCTTCACCAGCGGCTGGGCCAGTGGGATCAACGCTTACGCCGTGGTCCTCCTGCTCGGCATCTTCGGCCGCACCGGCCTGACCGACGAGGTCCCCGCCTCCCTGCAACGCACGGACGTGCTCGTCATCGCCGCTGTGCTGTTCCTGTGCGAGGCGGTCGCCGACAAGGTCCCGTACCTGGACTCGATATGGGACACCGTCCACACGGTGATCCGCCCGGTGGCCGGCGCCGTGATCGGTGCGCTGCTGGCCGGGCAGAGCGGTTCGCTCTCCGACATCACCGCTGCCGCGGTCGGCGGCTCCACGGCGTTGGCCAGCCATTTCGTCAAGGCCGGCACCCGGATGGCGATCAATACGTCGCCCGAGCCGTTCACCAACGTGGGGATGAGCATCGCCGAGGACCTCGGCGTGGCCGGCCTCGTCACCTTCGCGATGTTCAATCCCGAGGCGGCCGCGATCATCGCGGCGGTTCTGCTGGCCGCCGGACTGGCCGTACTGATCTTCCTCTGGAGCCGGATCCGCCGCTTCCTGCGCCGGCGCGCGCAGCGCCGCGAGGAGAAGCGCCTGGCCGCCGAGGTCCGCGAGACCACCGGGGCCCCACCCCACTGAGGTCAGGGCCGCCACCTGGCTCGATAGGCTCGGCCGCATGGCACGAATTGCGGTGATCGGCGCCGGCATGGGCGCGATGGCGACGGCGGCCCGGCTGGCCGTGGCGGGGCACCGGGTGACGGTGTACGAACGAGGGGCGACCTACGGCGGAGCCGTGGGCCGCTACGAGCGCGAGGGCTTCGCCTTCGACACCGGGCCCGGACTGCTGCACCTGCCGGCCGTGTACCGCGACCTGTTCGTCAAGACCGGCAAGCGGTCGCTGGAGACCTGCGTCGACATGGTCCAGGTGGACCCGGCCGTCCGGCACGTCCTGCCCCACCACGGCATCGACGTCACGCTGCCCGGGGCCTCCCGCGGCGGTGTCGCCGCGGCCCTGGACTCGGCCTTCGGCCCCGGGGCGGGCGAGCGCTGGAACGCCGTCCTGGGCCGGGCCCGCGACGTCTGGGACGCCACCCGGCGACCGCTGCTGGAGGAGCCGCTGCGGCCGGGCGCCCGGCAGAGCCTGGGCGGCGACCCCTACCCGGCCCTGCGCCGGAGCGGGCTGCTGCGCCGCCGCCCGCCGACCCTCGCCGAGGTGGCCGACCGGGAGCTGGGCGGCGCCCTCGCCGAGGTACTGACCGGCCTGGTGCGCGGATACGGGATCGACCCCGCCACCGCGCCCGCCTCGGCGGCCGTGCTCCCGTACATGGAGCAGACCTTCGGCAGCTGGTACGTGCGCGGCGGGATGCGGGCCCTGGCCACCGCCGTGTACGAGCGCTGCCTGGAGCGCAAGGTCGCCTTCGTCTTCGGCGCGGAGGTCCGTGAGGTCCTGGTGCGCGGCGGCCGGGCGGCGGGTCTGCTGCTGGCCGACGGGACCGAGGCGGCCGCCGACACCGTCGTGTGCGGGATCGACCCCCGGCAGCTGCCGGCCGGTTCCCTGCCGTGGCCGCCCGAAGCGGTCCCGGCCCGCGGGGACGGCGTAGCCGGGCGGCTCACGCTGCTGCTCGCGCTGCGCGGCGCCCGCCCCGCCGCGGCCGTGCACCGGACGGTCGTGCACGCCTCCGGGGCCGAGGTGACGGTCATGCGGCCGGACGATCCGGCCACCCGGCCCGACGGGGAGCACGAGGCGGTCACTGTGAGCGCCGTGCAGGGGCCCGGGACCTCGGAGCCCGCGGAGCTGCTGAACCTCGCGGAGAAGGCCGTACAGGGCCTGCGGGAGCGGCTGTTGTGGCACGAGGTGCGCACCCCGGCCGACATCGAGGCGGCGACGGGCGCGGTGGGCGGCGCGGTACCCCCGCCCGCGCTCGCGGGGGCCGGGGGCCGACTGCTCCAGCCGGCCAACACCACGGCCGTGCCCGGGCTCTACCTGGCGGGCGGCTGGGCCCACCCCGGCGGCGGGCTGCCGCACGCCGGGATGACCGGGGCCCTGGTGGCCGGACTGATCGTGGAGGGCGCGGAGTTCCGCGGCTCCCAGTGACCGTCGGCGGTGGTCACCGCTGCTGATCGGCAGCGGTGACCAGGAGCGCCGATCAGTAGCGGTACTGCTCGTACCCGCCCTGCTGGGGGTACGGGTACTGCTGCTGCTCGCCCTGCTCGTCCATCGGGTAGGGCTGGCCGGCCCCGTCGGTGGACCGTTGCTGCGGGACCCAGACGCCGCCGGGCGGGGTGTCCGTGGAGTACTGCTGCTGCCCGTAGTCGGCGTACGGGGTGTAGTCGTACGGCTGGGGCGGGACCACGCCGCCGCCGGTGCCGATGTACGGGTCCGAGTAGGCGGCGTAGACCTGCTGCTGGTCACCCGTCGGATAGCCGCCCGAGTAGTCGTAGCCGCCCTGGTTCTGCTGGTCGTAGTACGCCGCGTACTGGTGGGCGTCCTGCTCGGCCGTGGTGAACGGCGAGGCGAAGGCCGCCGTCCGGTCGACCTCGGGGGCCGGCGCGAAACTCTGTATGCCGTAGGACCCGGTGTCCTCGGGCACCGGCTCCGGGCTGTAGACCTCTTCGGCCGCGTCCCGGTACGGCCGCTCGTCCGCGGCTCCGTTCGCGTTCTCGTACTCCAGCGCGGTGACCTGGAGCGCGGGCTCCTGCTTGGTGCCCGCGGACCGGCGGCGGCGCGTCTGCTGCCGTACGGGTTCCCCGCCGCGGCGCAGCGCCCAGCCGGCGACGAAGCCCTTGCGGAAGGACAGGGTCACCAGGGTCTGGCCCACGGCGAAGGCCGCCGCACCGGCCCCGATGACCAGTACGGACGGCAGGACCACCCCGGCGACCACGCCGAGGAAGCCGGCGAAGGCGAGCAGGCGCCAGCGGAGCCGGGCCTTGTACTGCATCAGGACCTCGGCAAGCAGCCACAGCGCGACGAATCCGAACGCGATGTAGAGGACCGTCATTCCCATGCATGGCCCCTCTCGGTACGGCCGCCGGCGCGGGAACGGGGGACGGCCGATCAGGCCCGCTGGTGCAGGCCCAGGTTCTCGTAGATTTCGAGAGTCGCCGTGGAATTGTTGAGCGTGATGAAGTGCAGCCCCGGGACACCCTCGGACAGCAGTCGCGCGCAGAACTCCGTGGCGAACTCGATGCCAATGGAGCGTACAGCGGCCGGGTCGTCCTTGACGGCGAGCATGCGCTCTTTCACGTCCACGGGGAAGAGTGCGTTGCTGAGCTGGGGCAGTCGGTCGAGCTGCTTGATCCCCACAACAGGCATGACCTCGGGGATGATCGGGGTCTCGCAGCCCGCTTTCTCGACGCTGTCGCGCAGCCGCAGATAATTCTCCGGATCGAAGAACATCTGGGTGATCGCGTAGTCGGCACCGGCGTGACACTTGTCCACGAAGTGCCGGATGTCCGTGTCCCAGTCCGTCGAACGCGGGTGCATCTCGGGGAAGGCCGCGACGCCGACGCAGAAGTCTCCGGACTCCTTGACCAGCCGGACCAGGTCGGCGGCGTAGTGCACGCCCTCGGGGTGCGCGACCCACTCGCCCATCGGGTCGCCCGGCGGGTCTCCGCGCACGACGAGCATGTTCCGGATCCCGGCGTCCGCGAACTGCCCGATGACGTTGCGCAGTTCCGCGACCGAGTGGTCCACGGCGGTGAGGTGCGCGACGGGGGTCAGGGTGCTGTCCGCGGCGATCTCCTGGGTGGCCTTGACCGTGCCGCCGCGGGTGGAGCCGCCGGCCCCGTAGGTCACGGAGACGAAGCTGGGGGACACCGCCTCGACCCGGCGCAGGGCGTTCCAGAGGTTGCGTTCGCCCTTCTCCGTCTTCGGAGCCCAGAACTCGAAGGAGTACGAGCGTCCGGACGCGAGGAGGTCGCGGACCGTGTGCGCACGGTCCGACCAGGTGGAAGCTGTACCAGAGGCCATGTGGGCAGGTTAGACGCGGCCCGGCGGACACCGAAGCCTTGTCCACGTTTTGGACACGTTTTTGGACACTTGGAGGGCCGGCTCCGGCCGAATGCCGCCGCCACGGAGTGCGGGGCGGACGGCGTCCGCTGTCCGGGCGGACAGGACTCAGGCGAGGCGGGCGCGGACCCGCTTGGCGAGCTCCGCCGCGGCCGCACCGGGGTCGGTGGCCTCGGTGAGCGCGCGGACGACCACGATGCGGGTGGCACCGGCGTCCAGTACCTCGTCCAGGTTCGAGCCGTCGATGCCGCCGATGGCGAACCAGGGACGGCCCTGCTCGAGGGAGGCCGCGTACCGGACCAGGTCGAGGCCGGGGGCGTGGCGGCCGGGCTTGGTGGGGGTGGGCCAGCAGGGGCCGGTGCAGAAGTAGTCCACGCCGGCTTCGGCGACGGCCGCGTCGACCTCGTCCTCGGCGTGGCAGGACCGGCCGATCAGCACCCGCTCGCCGAGGACGGCGCGGGCCGCGGGGACGGGGATGTCGCCCTGGCCCAGGTGCAGCACGTCGGAGCCGATGGCGTGGGCGACGTCGGCGCGGTCGTTCACGGCGAGGAGCTTGCCGTGGCGGCGGGCGGCCTCGGCGAAGACCTGGAGGTGTTCGAGCTCCTCCCCCGCCTCCGTGCCCTTGTCGCGGAGCTGGACGATGTCCACGCCCGAGGAGAGCACGGCGTCGAGGAACTCGGGGAGGTCACCCTGGCGCTTGCGGGCGTCCGTGCACAGGTAGAGCCGGGCGTCGGACAGCTGCATGGGTATACCCCCCGGGGTGGACGCGGTGTACGGGCCGGGCCGCGGCCCGGCCCGTACACCGCTGTGGAGCGAAGGCGATCAGGTCGTCAGAGGGCGAGCGCCTGAGCGCGGCGCTTCACCTCCGTGCCGCGATTCTCGCTCAACGCCTGCACGGGGGTGCCGGGCAGGGTCGGATCCTCGGTGAAGAGCCATTCGAGGATCTCCTCCTCGGTGAAGCGGTCGTCGCGCAGCACGGTCAGCAGGCCGACGAGGCCCTTGACGACCTTGTCGCCGTCGATGAAGGGGGCCGGAACCTGCAGGGAGCGGTTCTCGCCCCGGCGGACGGCGATGAGCTGCCCTTCCTTGACCATCTGGCGGACCCGGGTCACCTCGATGTTCAGCATCTCCGCGATGTCGGGGAGGTACAGCCACGAGGGGACAAGGGCATCGATCTTTGCGTCAATCTCGGTCACAGGCACAAGCCTGCCATCTCGGCTCCGCCGCCGGTACCTGAGCGGCCCCGTCCGGGTCGCGGGGCCCGCCGGGACGGCGGCGGGGGCCGGCTTTTCCGGCCCGTCAGGCGGTGGCCGACTTCAGCGGGACCGAGGGGTCGCCGACCTTGGCCGGGTCCATCGGGACGGCCGTCTCGATGAGCTTGCGGCCCTGCGCCAGGTCGCGGGGACGGCCCACGGCCAGGACGGCGACGAGTGCGCCGTCCTTGAGCCAGCACACCGACCAGGCGGGGCCGGCCGGGTCCCCGCGCAGGAGCAGGGTGTCCGCCCCGTCGTGGTGTCCGGCGTACTGCACGAAGCGCCCGAACTGCTCCGACCAGAAGTACGGCACCGGGTCGTAGACCCGGTCCGGCTCCCCGGCCAGGATGTTCGCCGCGACCGTCCGCGGCCCCTGGAGCGCGTTGTCCCAGTGGTGCACGAGCAGCCGCGTCCCGTACCGCCCGGACGGGAAGGAGGCGCAGTCGCCGACCGCGTACACGCCGGGCAGCGAGGTCCGCAGGTACGCGTCCGCGGTGACCGAGCCGTCGGGGCCGCGTTCCACGCCGGTCCCGGCCAGCCATCCGGTGGCGGGGCGCGCGCCGATGCCCACCACCACCGCGCCGGCGGGCAGGACCCGGCCGTCCGCCAGCAGGACCCGGCCCTCCTCGACCCCGGCGACCTTCGCCCCGGTGATCAGAGCGGCGCCGGCCTCCTCGTACCAGCGCGCCATCGGCCCGGTGACCTCGGCGGGCAGCGCCCCCGCCAGCACCCGGTCCGCGGCTTCGACCACGGTGACCTCGCAGCCCGCCTCCCGGGCCGCGGTGGCGAACTCGGCGCCGATCCAGCCGGCCCCGACGACCACGGCCCGGGGCGAGGCGGCCAGCACCGGGCGCAGCCGGGCGGCGTCGTCCAGCGTGCGCAGCAGGTGGACGCCGGGGACGCCCTCGGTCCCGGGCAGGGTCAGCGGCTGTGCGCCGGTCGCCAGGACGAGGACCCCGTACGGGACCGGTCCCACCTCGGTGTCCAGCTCGCGGTCGGCGGCGCGCAGTCCGGTGACCTCGCTGCCGAGCCGCAGGTCGATGTCGAGCCCTTCGAAGTCCACGCCGAAGGCTGAGTCCTCGGCCTTGCCGAGGAGGACCGCCTTGGACAGGGGCGGGCGGTCGTAGGGCTGGTGGGGTTCGGCTCCCAGCAGGGTCACCGGGCCGGTGAAGCCCTGTTCGCGCAGGGCGACCGCGGTCTGCACCCCGGCCATTCCGGCGCCGACGATCACGACGCCGTGCTGATTGTGTTCCGTCTGCTCGCTCACGCCGCCACCCTAATCACCTGATGCTCCGTCAGGAATAGGTGCCGCCTTACCCGCCGTGCACGGCCGGGTTAGTCTGGCCACCGTACCTATCGCGGGAGTCCGGCGCACCGGGCTGAGAGGGAGGCTGGACGGCCTCCGACCGTACGAACCTGATCCGGGTCATGCCGGCGAAGGGAGGGGCTGGACGCCCATGCACTCATCCCGTACATCCCGCAAGGGATCCGACGTCCTCGTCATCGGGGGCGGAATCATCGGCCTGGTCACCGCCTGGCGGGCGGCCGCGCGCGGACTGCGCACCGTACTCGCCGACCCCGCACCCGGCGGCGGCGCCGCCCAGGTCGCGGCCGGCATGCTCGCCCCCGTCACCGAACTGCACTACGGCGAGGAAGCCCTGCTCGGGCTCGGCCTCGCCTCCGCCGCACGCTATCCGCAGTTCGCCGACGAGCTCGCCGAAGCCAGCGGCGGCATGGACATCGGCTACCGCGCCTGCGGCACCCTCGCCGTCGCCCTCGACTCCGACGACCGCCTCCACCTGCGCGAACTGCATGCCCTGCAGCGCCGCTGCGGCCTGGAGTCCGAGTGGCTCACCGGCCGCGAGTGCCGCCGCCTCGAGCCCCTGCTCGCCCCGGGCGTGCGCGGCGGCCTGCGCGTCGACGGCGACCACCAGGTCGACCCCCGCCGGCTCGCGGCCGCCCTGCTGGCCGCCTGCGAACGGGTCGGCGTGACCATCCACCGGACGAGCGCGCAGCAGCTGCTCACCACCACCGACCGGGCGACGGGCGCCCTCCTCGGCGACGGTACGGAACTGTTCGCCGACCAGGTCGTCCTGGCCGCGGGCTCGCTCACCGGCCGGCTGGCGGGCGTACCGCCGGAGGTCGTGGCCCCCGTACGGCCCGTCAAGGGCCAGGTCCTGCGGCTCACGGTGCCGGCGGCGTACGCCCCGTTCCTGTCGCGGACCGTACGGGCCGTCGTGCGCGGCAGCCACGTCTACCTCGTGCCGCGCGAGAACGGCGAACTCGTCGTCGGCGCCACCAGCGAGGAACTCGGCTGGGACACCACCGTCACCGCGGGCGGGGTCTACGAACTCCTGCGCGACGCCCACGAACTGGTCCCCGGCATCACCGAACTGCCGCTCACCGAGACCCGGGCGGGCCTGCGCCCCGGATCCCCCGACAACGCCCCGCTGCTCGGCCCGACCGACCTGCCGGGCCTGCACCTGGCCACCGGCCACTACCGCAACGGGGTCCTGCTGACCCCGCTCACCGGCGAGGTCCTCGCCGAGCTGCTGGCCACCGGCGAACTTCCGGAGATCGCGCGCCCCTTCACCCCCCGCCGGTTCTCCGCCGCACGTCAGGAGTCGTACGCATGACCATCTCCGTCAACGGCGAACCGCGCGAGGTCGCGGCCGGTGCCACCCTCGACACGGTGGTCGCCATCCTGACCACGGCCCCCTCCGGGGTCGCCGCCGCGCTCAACGAGACGGTGGTGCCGCGCGGGCAGTGGCCGGCCACCGTCGTGGGCGACGGCGACCGGGTCGAGGTCCTGACCGCGGTGCAGGGGGGCTGACCGTATGGCGGACGACCTCTTCACCCTCGGCGGCCGGACCTTCTCCTCGCGCCTGATCATGGGCACGGGCGGGGCCCCGAGCCTGGACATCCTCGAACGCGCCCTCGTCGCGTCCGGCACCGAACTGACCACGGTCGCGATGCGGCGGCTGGACCCCACGGTCCAGGGCTCCGTCCTGTCCGTACTGACCGGGCTCGGCATCGCGGTCCTCCCCAACACGGCGGGCTGCTTCACGGCGGGCGAGGCCGTCCTCACCGCCCGGCTGGCCCGGGAGGCGCTGGGCACGGACTGGATCAAGCTGGAGGTGGTCGCGGACGAGCGGACCCTCCTGCCGGACGGCATCGAACTGCTGGACGCCGCCGAGATCCTCGTGGACGAGGGCTTCACGGTCCTGCCGTACACGAACGACGACCCGGTGCTCGCCCGGAAGCTCGAGGACGTGGGCTGCGCGGCGATCATGCCGCTCGGGTCCCCCATCGGATCCGGCATGGGCATCCGCAACCCGCACAACTTCGAGCTGATCACGGAGCGCGCGTCGGTACCGGTCATCCTCGACGCGGGCGCGGGCACGGCGTCCGACGCGGCCCTGGCGATGGAGCTGGGCTGCTCGGCGGTGATGCTGGCCTCGGCGGTGACCCGCGCGCAGGAGCCGGTCCTCATGGCGTCCGCCATGCGGGACGCCGTCTCGGCGGGCCGCCTCGCCTTCCGCGCGGGCCGCATCCCCCAGCGTCGCTTCGCACAGGCGTCCTCCCCCGAGCAGGGGCGGGCGGCGCTGGATCCGGAGCGCCCCGCGTTCTGAGGGACGGGGACCCGGCCCGTTCCGAGGGACGGGGACCCGGCCCGCACGTCACAGCTGCGCTGCAAGCCGACCCGGCCGGGGCGGGGCCTTCGGGACGGCTCGTAGAATCGCCGGGTGGATACGACCCTGGATGACCCTCTCGTCGGGCGCGTGCTCGACGGCCGCTACCGCATCGACGCCCGCATCGCGGCCGGCGGCATGGCCACGGTCTACCGGGCCGTCGACACCCGCCTCGACCGGGTGCTCGCCCTGAAGGTGATGCACCCGGCGCTCGCCGCCGATGACGCCTTCGTCGACCGGTTCATCCGCGAGGCCAAGTCCGTGGCCCGGCTCGCGCACCCCAATGTGGTCGCCGTCTTCGACCAGGGCACGGACGGGCCGTACGTCTACCTCGCCATGGAGTACGTCTCCGGCTGCACCCTGCGCGATGTGCTCCGCGAGCGCGGCGCGCTCCGGCCCCGGGCCGCCCTCGACATCCTCGAACCGGTCCTCGCCGCCCTCGGCGCCGCCCACCGGGCCGGCTTCGTCCACCGCGACATGAAGCCCGAGAACGTCCTGATCGGCGACGACGGCCGGGTGAAGGTCGCGGACTTCGGGCTGGTCCGGTCGGTCGACTCGGTCACCAACACCACCGGATCCGTCCTCGGCACCGTCTCCTACCTGGCGCCCGAGCAGATCGAGAACGGCATCACCGACACCCGCGTGGACGTCTACGCCTGCGGCGTCGTCCTCTACGAGATGCTCACCGGCTCCAAGCCGCACCTCGGCGGCACCCCCGTGCAGGTGCTCTACCAGCACCTGCACGAGGACGTCCCGCCGCCGTCCGCCGCGGTCCCCGGGCTCCCCGTCGGGCTCGACGAGCTCGTCGCGCAGGCCGCCGCCCGCAACCCCGACCTGCGCCCCTACGACGCGGCCGCGCTGCTGGGCCTCGCCCGTGACGCCCGCATGCTGCTCAGCGATGCCGAGCTGGACGCCGTACCGCCGCAGGCGCGCGCCGAGGACCGCTCGTCCGCGGAGGACCGTACGGGCGTGATCCCGCGCCCGGTGGCCGCGCAGCACCCCGTGCAGCACACCTCCCGCCTGGAGATGCCCCCGGCCCCGCCCGCGCCGCCCACGCACCGCCCTTCCGGGGCCGTGCGGCGGCCCCGCCGCGGGGTACTGCTCGTCGTCGCGGGTGTGCTGCTCGCCCTGGGGCTCGGGGTCGGCGTCTGGTACATCAACTCCGGACAGTTCACCAAGGTCCCCAACCTGCTCGGCAAGACCGAGGCGCAGGCCCGCTCCCAGCTGTCCGCGGCCGGGCTCGGGGTCAAGGGCGTGGACCGCAAGTTCAGCGACGCCTTCGACCGCGGGACGGTGATGAACACCGATCCCCCGGGCGGTCGGCGCATCCGCGGCAACGGCGCGGTGACCATCACCCTCTCCCGCGGCCCCGAGGTCGTGTCCGTGCCCAACCTGAAGGGCCGGCCACTGGAGGAAGCCACCGCGGAGCTGACCGGGTCCGGACTGGCCCCCGGTGTCGTCACGCAGGCCTTCAGCCAGGACATCGCCCAGGGCTCGGTGATCAGCACCAATCCGGCGGGCGGCGAGAAGCGCGCACCCGACACGGCCGTCTCGCTGGTGGTCAGCAAGGGCCGCCCGGTGCCGGTACCGAGCGTGACCGGGATCCCGGCCGACCAGGCGAAGGCGTCCCTGGAGGCCCTGGGTCTCAAGGTCGCGACCGCTCCCGAGCAGGTCAACGCCCCGTCCGCGGCCGGTACGGTCGCCAACCAGTCGATCGGCGCCGGAACGCAGGCCGCGGCCGGGGACACGGTCACGCTGACCGTGTCCAAGGGCCCGCGGCAGCTGCCGGTCCCGGGCGTGACCGGCCAGGAGGTGGACGCGGCCCGCAAGGCGCTGGAGGCCGCCGGCTTCAAGGTGAAGGTGGACCGGCCGCTGATCTCCTTCAGCAACACGGTGGACACCCAGTCGGTGCCGGCCGGACAGAGCGCCCCCGAGGGCACCACGATCACCATCAGGACCAAGGGGCTGTAAGCCGTAGTGATGCGCAATCCAGTGGGCGGGCACGTCCCGGTGGCCGGGGGGCTCGCCTCCGTCGGCATGGCCTACGCCCGGGAGATGGGGGCGGAGGCCGTCCAGGTCTTCGTCGCCAATCCGCGCGGCTGGGCCACCCCGGTCGGCAATCCGGCCCAGGACGAGCGGTTCCGGGCGGAGTGCGCGGCCGGGTCCGTCCCGGCGTACGTGCACGCCCCGTACCTGATCAACTTCGGCTCGCACACCGAGGCGACGGTCGAGAAGTCGGTGGAGTCCCTGCGCCACTCGCTGCGCCGCGGGCGGGAGATCGGCGCGCTCGGGGTGGTCGTGCACACCGGGTCGGCGACCGGCGGGCGCCCGAGGGAGGCGGCGTACGCGCAGATCAGGGAGCACCTGCTGCCGCTGCTGGACGAGCTGACGCATGACGACGACCCGTTCCTGCTGCTGGAGTCGACGGCCGGGCAGGGCTCCTCGCTGTGCTCGCTGGCCGAGGACTTCGGCCCGTACTTCGACGCGCTCGACCGGCATCCGAAGCTGGGGATCTGCCTGGACACCTGCCACATCTTCGCGGCCCGTCACGACCTGGCGGAGCCGGGCAGGACGAAGCTGACGCTGGACCTGCTGGTGGACACGGTGGGCGAGGGGCGGCTGAAGCTGGTCCACGCGAACGACTCGAAGGAGGGCGTCGGCGCCCACAAGGACAGGCACGCGAACATCGGCCGGGGCCACATCGGCCGGGACGCCTTCGCCGAGCTGATCACGCACCCCGCCATGGACGGCGTACCGCTGATCATCGAGACGCCGGGCGGCAAGGAAGGGCATGCGGCGGACGTGGCACTGCTGAAGGAGCTGCGCGGCTCGCAGTGATCCCCCGACTCCTCGAGGAATACCCCAGAGGGGTATACGGTTCGTCATATCGACGGACCGCTACCCGGCGTTCCCACAAGGGGGTTGTCATGGAGCAGATGCACGAGGGTCGCGAAGGCCACGAAGGCCATGAGGGTCGCCACGGCCATGAGGGCCACGGGCACCAGGGGCACGCGCACGCCGCCGCCGGTGGCCCGGTCAGCTGGGGCACGGCGACCCGGGCCACCCTCCACTGCCTCACCGGATGCGCCATCGGCGAGGTGCTCGGCATGATCATCGGTACCGCGCTGGGCTGGGGGAACGTCCAGACGATGATCCTGGCGATCGTCCTCGCGTTCGTCTTCGGCTACGCGCTCACCCTGCGCGGGATCCTCTCCGCGGGCGTCGACCTGCGTACGGCCGTCCGGGTGGCGCTGGCCGCGGACACTCTTTCGATCGCCGTCATGGAGCTGATCGACAACGGGGTGATCGCCCTGTGGCCCGGCGCGATGGACGCGCACCTGTCGGAGCCGCTGTTCTGGATCGTCCTGGCCATCGCACTGGCGGCCGCCTTCGTGATCACGACCCCGGTCAACAAGTGGATGATCGGCCGCGGCAAGGGCCACGCGGTCGTGCACCAGTACCACCACTGAGCGCGGGGCGCCCTACAGTTCGGGGCCGTCCCCGGGCTCCTCCTGGTACGAGTAGCGCTGCTCGCGCCACGGGTCGCCGACGTTGTGGTAACCGCGCTCCTCCCAGAAGCCGCGGCGGTCGGCGGTCATGTACTCGATGCCGCGGACCCACTTGGGGCCCTTCCAGGCGTACAGGTGCGGAACCACCAGCCGGACCGGGAAACCGTGCTCGGCGGTGAGCAGTTCACCGCCCTCGTGGGTGGCGAAAACGGTCCGGTCGGAGGCGAAGTCCGCCAGCCGCAGGTTGGAGCTGAAGCCGTACTCGGCCCACACCATCACGTGCGTGACCTGCGGCGCGGGCGGCGCCAGGGCGAGGACCTCGCGGGCGAGCACACCGCCCCATTCGGCGCCCTGCATGCTGAACTTCGTGACGCAGTGCAGATCGGCCACGACGGAGTCGAACGGCAGGGCCGTGAACTCCTCGTGATTCCAGCAGTGCTTGTCCCCGTCGGCCGTCGCGCCGAAGACGCGGAACTCCCAGCGGTCCGGCTTGAACTTGGGCACGGGCCCGTAATGGGTGACCGGCCAGCCCCTCTGCAACCGCTGCCCCGGTGGAAGCTCCAACTGCTCTGCTCCCGGAGATTCCCGGCTTTCCGGCTGACCCATGACTCCATGGTGACAGACTGGGCAGGGTGGTCATGACCAGGTCTGGGCCGATTCGGGCAAGTCGCGGTAACTCCCACTAAGGAGGCACTTACTGGACGGCCTCCAGCGGCGGTGCAAGGATGCGCGCAACTGCCCCGTCACATAGCTGACATTGCCTGGAAGGAGCCTCTGCGATGCAGGGCGACCCCGAGGTCCTTGAGTTTCTGAACGAGCAGCTGACCGGCGAGCTGACTGCCATCAACCAGTACTGGCTGCACTACCGCATCCAGGACAACAAGGGCTGGACCAAGCTCGCCAAGTACACGCGTGAAGAGTCCATCGATGAGATGAAGCACGCGGACAAGATCACCGAGCGCATCCTGATGCTCGACGGCCTGCCGAACTACCAGCGCCTCTTCCACGTACGCGTCGGGCAGACGCTCACGGAGATGTTCCAGGCGGACCGCCAGGTCGAGGTCGAGGCCATCGACCGCCTCAAGCGGGGCATCGAGGTCATGCGCGGCAAGGGCGACATCACCTCGGCACGGCTTTTCGAGGAGATCCTGGAGGACGAGGAGCACCACATCGACTACCTCGACACCCAGCTGGAGCTCATCGAGTCCCTGGGCGAGCCGCTCTACATCGCGCAGCTGATCGAGCAGCCGAGCTAACCGGCTCTAGGCCGCTTCCGCCAGCTCCGCCGAACGGACCGAACCCGGCTCCGCGGCGAGCGCGGCCGCCGCCTCGCCCTTCTCCACCAGCTCCCTGCGCGGGCACGCCCCGCGGCCGAGGATGCCCTGGATGGTGCGCACGCAGGAACCGCAGTCGGTGCCGGCCTTGGTGGCCGAGGCGATCTGGCGGGGGGTGCAGGCCCCGGCATCCGCGTGCTCCTTGACCTGCTTGTCGGTGACACCGAAGCAAGAGCAGACGTACACGCGGTTCACCTCCCTGGGCGCAATGGTTCTGCGGTTCAGCGAGCCATCCCCAATTCGGTGAGGCTTACCTAACCGTACCCAAAGTTAGGGTGGCCTAAAAGCCCCCTGCACAACGATGGGGCGCGGATCACATCGATCCGCGCCCCACTGCCGTACGAAGGTACTGACTGATCCCTACTGGTCCCGGTACATCTCGGCGACCAGGAACGCCAGGTCCAGGGACTGGCTGCGGTTGAGCCGCGGGTCGCAGGCCGTCTCGTAGCGCTGGTGCAGGTCGTCGACGAAGATCTCGTCGCCGCCGCCCACGCACTCGGTGACGTCGTCACCGGTGAGCTCGACGTGGATGCCGCCCGGGTGGGTGCCCAGCGCCTTGTGGACCTCGAAGAAGCCCTTGACCTCGTCGAGCACGTCGTCGAAACGGCGCGTCTTGTGGCCGGAAGCCGCCTCGAAGGTGTTGCCGTGCATCGGGTCGGTGACCCAGCCGACGGTCGCACCGGAGGCGGTGACCTTCTCGACCAGCTCGGGGAGCTTGTCGCGGACCTTGTCGGCGCCCATGCGGACGACGAAGGTCAGCCGGCCCGGCTCGCGCTCGGGGTCCAGGCGGTCGATGTAGGTCAGTGCCTCGTCCACCGTGGTGGTGGGGCCGAGCTTGATGCCGATCGGGTTGGCGATCTGCGCGCAGAACTCGATGTGCGCGTGGTCCAGCTGGCGGGTGCGCTCACCGATCCAGACCATGTGGCCGGAGGTGTCGTACAGCTTGCCGGTGCGCGAGTCGGTACGGGTCAGCGCGCCCTCGTAGGCGAGCAGCAGCGCCTCGTGGGAGGCGTAGAACTCGACGGCCTTGAACTCGGCCGGGTCGGTGCCGCACGCCTTCATGAAGTTCAGCGCGTTGTCGATCTCGCGCGCCAGCTGCTCGTACCGCTGACCGGACGGGCTGGACTTCACGAAGTCCTGGTTCCAGGCGTGCACCTGGCGCAGGTCGGCGTAACCACCGGTGGTGAAGGCGCGCACCAGGTTGAGCGTCGAGGCGGACGCGTTGTACATGCGCTTCAGCCGCTCGGGGTCCGGGATCCGGGCCTCTTCGGTGAAGGCGAAGCCGTTGACGGAGTCGCCGCGGTAGGTCGGCAGGGTGACGCCGTCGCGGGTCTCGGTGTCCTTGGAGCGCGGCTTCGAGTACTGGCCCGCGATGCGGCCGACCTTGACGACCGGCACGGAGGCGGCGTAGGTCAGGACGGCGCTCATCTGGAGCAGCGTCTTCAGCTTGGCTCGGATGTGGTCGGCGGAGACACCGTCGAAGGCCTCGGCACAGTCGCCGCCCTGGAGCAGGAACGCCTCGCCCTTGGCGACGGCTCCCAGACGGGCACGCAGCTGGTCGCACTCACCTGCGAAAACAAGGGGAGGATACGACTCGAGGTCCGCGACGACAGCGCGCAGAGCCTCGGCATCGGGGTACGAAGGCTGCTGCGCCGCGGGAAGGTCTCGCCAGGTCGCCTTGGCGGCGGGGGCTTGGGTTTCAGCGTTCACGGTCACCTCGTACACATTACGGCGTCACAGGCCGCGTCCGGCCCGCCGCCCACAACGTGAGACGAAACAGCTCAAAGGTTCCGGGCGCCCGGCGGAACGGAATCCATGGTTCAGCCCACGCCGTGGGACGGATCCTGCGCCACCGGGACACTCTGGGCTAAGGTGCCCACCATGTACGCGCAATCGCACCAGACCTGGTGGTGGCCCGCTCCCGGCGGTCCACTTCTCGCGCGTACCTGAAGACACGCACGACGCGAAGGCCGCCCCGAGGGGCGGCCTTCCGCGTTTTCGACCGTGCGGTCGAATCCCGGGCGGCGGCTCCTCCCCCCGGAAGGACGCTCCGCCCCATGGCAACCAGCCCGCTGAACCCCTTGAGCCGACTGCTCGATCCCGCCTGCCCGCCGTTCGCCCTGTTGCGCCGGCGCACCCCCGGCCGCGACCACGACATCGTCGAGGTGCTGATCGGGCAGGTGGGAGAGGTGGAACGACTCGCCGACCTGCCCGTCGGCGAGCTGCCCGCCCTGGCCCTCGTCCCCTTCCGGCAGATCCGCGAGCGCGGCTTCGACGTACGCGACGACGGCACTCCGCTGAGCGTGCTCGTCGCCGAGGAGGCGTACGAGATCCCGCTCGGCCAGGCCCTGGCCGCGCTGCCGCGACACCCGGTGCGGGTCGACGGCGGGGGCTTCGACGTCCCCGACGAGGCGTACGCGGCCACCGTGCGGCGGGTCATCGAGGACGAGATCGGCCGCGGCGAGGGCGCGAACTTCGTCATCCGGCGCACCTACGAGGGCCGCATCGACGGCTTCGGCCCGGCGGACGCGCTCGCGCTGTTCCGGCGTCTGCTGGAGGGCGAGCGGGGAGCGTACTGGACGTACGTCGTCCACACCGGGGAGCGGACCCTCGTCGGGGCCAGCCCGGAGGTCCACGTGCGGATGTCCGGAGGGACGGTCGTGATGAACCCGATCAGTGGAACGTACCGCTATCCGGCCGGAGGGCCGACCGCCGAGTCCCTCCTCGCCTTCCTCGGCGACCGCAAGGAGACCGAGGAACTGTCGATGGTGGTCGACGAGGAACTGAAGATGATGTGCACGGTCGGCGACATGGGCGGGGTCGTCGTCGGCCCGCGGCTGAAAGAGATGTCCCACCTCGCGCACACCGAGTACGAGCTGCGCGGCCGGTCGTCGATGGACGTACGGGAGGTGCTGCGCGAGACCATGTTCGCGGCGACGGTGACCGGATCTCCGGTGCAGAACGCCTGCCGTGTCATCGAGCGGTACGAAGCGGGCGGGCGCGGCTACTACGCGGGGGCGCTGGCCCTGCTGGGCCTGGACCCCGCAGGGGCGCAGACCCTCGACTCCCCCATTCTGATCCGCACCGCCGACATCGCTGCGGACGGTGCGCTGCGGGTGCCCGTCGGCGCCACCCTCGTCCGGCACTCGGACCCGGCGGGCGAGGTGGCGGAGACGCACGCGAAGGCGGCGGGCGTGCTGGCGGCGCTCGGGGTGCGGCCGGCGGCGCCGCGGCCGGCGTTCGAGGGGGCGCGGCCGGCGGACGATCCGCGGGTGCGGGCGGCGCTGGCGGCCCGGCGCGCGGACCTGGCGCCGTTCTGGCTCCGGATGCAGGAGCGGCCGGCTCCGGTGACCGGGAACGCGCTGGTGGTGGACGGCGAGGACACCTTCACGGCGATGCTGGCGCACGTCCTGCGGGTGGCCGGGCTGGAGGTGACCGTACGCCGCTACGACGATCCGGGGCTGCGGGCCGCGGCCCTGGCCTGGGACGGCCCGATCGTGCTGGGCCCCGGCCCGGGCGACCCGGCCGATTCCGCCGACCCCAAGATGCGGATGCTGCGCGCGCTGGCGGCCGACCTGCTGGCCGGGCACCGCCACGGCCTGGTGGGGGTCTGCCTGGGGCATGAGCTGCTGGCGGCCGAGCTGGGGCTCCCGCTGGTCCGCAAGGCGGAGCCGGCGCAGGGGGCGCAGATCCGGATCGACCTGTTCGGGGCCGAGGAGGTGGTCGGCTTCTACAACACCTACACCGCGCACTGCGACGACGCCGGCGCCGCGCGGCTGGCCGCGGACGGGGTGGAGGTGTCCCGCGACCCGGTCACGGGCGAGGTCCACGCCCTGCGGTCCCCCGCCGGGGGCTTCGCGGGCGTCCAGTTCCACCCGGAGTCGGTGCTCACCCTGCGGGGCGCGGACCTGCTGCGCGACCTGCTGACCGGAATCCGGGCGGCGTCCCCGGCCTAGAAGGGTCCTCGATCGCCGGACGGCCCGTGTCGATCAGAGCGCCGCGGCTGGAGTTCAGATCCCCACGCTTGCTCCCGCACCTCGAACCATGGGCCGTTTCGTCACCATACGGCCCATGGTGTCGGGTCGCCGCTCAGCCGAAGAAGACCCCGGCCTCCGTGTAGAGCGCGGGATCCACCGTCTTCAGCTTCGACGTGGCCTCCGCGATCGGCACCCGGACGATGTCCGTCCCCTTGAGCGCGACCATCTTGCCGCAGTCACCGTCGCGCACCGCGTCGATCGCGTGCAGCCCGAACCGGGTCGCCAGCCACCGGTCGAAGGCGCTCGGCGTACCACCCCGCTGGATGTGCCCGAGGACCGTCGTACGGGCCTCCTTGCCGGTCCGCGCCTCGATCTCCTTGGCCAGCCACTCGCCCACGCCGGACAGCCGGACATGGCCGAAGGAGTCCTTCGTGCCGTCCTTCAGCACCATGTCGCCGTCCTTGGGCATCGCACCCTCGGCGACCACCACGATCGGCGCGTAGCTCGCGCGGAACCGGGAGGTCACCCAGGCGCAGACCTGGTCGACGTCGAAGCGCTGCTCGGGGATGAGGATGACGTTGGCGCCGCCCGCGAGGCCCGAGTGCAGGGCGATCCAGCCGGCGTGGCGGCCCATGACCTCGACGACCAGGACGCGCATGTGCGACTCGGCCGTGGTGTGCAGCCGGTCGATGGCCTCGGTCGCGATGCCGACCGCCGTGTCGAAGCCGAAGGTGTAGTCGGTGGCGGACAGGTCGTTGTCGATGGTCTTCGGCACGCCGACGCAGGGGATGCCGTACTCCTCGTACAGCCGGGCCGCGACCCCGAGGGTGTCCTCGCCGCCGATCGCGATGAGCGCGTCCACCTCGTACTTCGCGAGGTTCTCCTTGATGTCCCGCACGCCGTTCTCCGTCTTGAACGGATTGGTGCGCGAGGAGCCGAGGATGGTGCCGCCGCGGGGCAGGATGCCGCGGACTGCGGGGATGTCGAGCGGGACGGTCCGCCCCTCGACGGCGCCCCGCCAGCCGTCCTTGAACCCGAGGAACCCGCAGCCGTACTCCTGCTCGCCCTTGCGGACGACCGCCCTGATCACCGCGTTGAGCCCGGGGCAGTCGCCGCCACCGGTCAGCACTCCGACCTTCATGGATTCTCCAATCGCCATGACGGTCACGCTAGTGGTGACCCAGGTCACAGCAAGGGTGCTGGAGGGGTCAATTCCGGTGGAATCGTGAGGCGTTGCGTACGCCCGTTCACTCGTACGAGGACGTAAGTACGATCGACGGGCGGTACGGGCGTCACCCGGACCGGTCCACGCGTCGGCTACGCGTCGTCGAGGCCGCGCTCTATGGCGTACCGGACGAGCTCCACCCGGTTGTGCAACTGGAGCTTGCCCAGGGTGTTCTGGACGTGGTTCTGCACGGTGCGGTGGGAGATGACCAGGCGCTCGGCGATCTGCTTGTACGACAGCCCCTTGGCCACCAGCCGCAGCACCTCGGTCTCCCGGTCGGTCAGTTGGGGCGCCTTCGGCTCGTCGGAGGTGGCCGGCAGCGGGTCGGTGGCCAGGCGCCGGTACTCGCCCAGCACCAGCCCGGCCAGGCCGGGGGTGAAGACGGGGTCGCCGGCCGCGGTGCGGCGGACGGCGTCGATCAGCTCCTGGGCGCCGGCGGACTTCAGCAGGTAGCCGGTCGCGCCGGACTTCACGGCCTCCAGGACGTCCGCGTGCTCACCGCTGGCCGACAGGACCAGGACCCGCAGCGCCGGATGGGCGCCGACCAGCTCCTTGCAGACCTGGACCCCCGGCATGCCCGGCAGGTTGAGGTCGAGGACCAGCACGTCGGGCGTGACGGCGCGGGCCCGGCGTACCGCCTCGGCGCCGTCTCCGGCGGTGGCGACGACGTCGAAGCCGGCCGCCGCCAGGTCGCGGGCGACCGCGTCCCGCCACATCGGGTGGTCGTCGACGACCATCACCCGGATCTCGCTCAGTCCGTTCGGCCTGCTCGGGTCGTTCACGTCGGTGCGCTCGCTCATCTCTTGTCCGTCCTCCCCCTGGGTACCTTCAGTTCCACTTCGGTGCCCTGCCCGGGGACGGACACCAGATCGGCGCTGCCGCCGAGATCGCGCAGCCTGCCGCGAATGGACAGGGCCACCCCCATCCGGCCCTCGCCCTCAGCCTGGTCGAGCCGGCCCGCCGGGATGCCGGGGCCGTCGTCCCGGACGGTCACGATCACCTCGTCGCCCCAGTCCTCGACCAGGATCCAGGCCCGCGCCCCGTCCCCGGCGTGCTTGCGCACGTTGTCCAGGGCGGCGCCGACCGCCGCGGCCAGTTCCTTCGCCGCGGGCACCGGCAGCGGCACCGGGGTGCCCGGCTCGGCGAAGCTCACCCGGGACCCGGCGTGCGGGGCGAGGAGCGACCGCAGGTCCAGCTCGCCGTCGTCGGCGCCCGGCTCGTCCACCTCGTACGTGTCCACGAGCGCGCCGCGCGACTCGTCGCGCGAGACCCGGGAGGGCTGCACCAGCCCGCTGGAGACCAGCGTGCGCAGTGCCACCTCCTGCTCCCCCGCCATCCGGCCGAGCTCCTCGGCCTCGCCGCCCAGCTCGCTGCCGCGGCGCTGGACCATGGCGAGGACCTGGAGGACCCCGTCGTGGATGTCGCGGGCGAGCCGCTCGCGCTCGCGGGTGGCGGCCTCGATCTCCAGGGCGCGGGCGAGGGTGTTCTCACTGGCCCGGGCGACCTCGACGACGTAGCCGATGGCCACCGAGGCGACCCAGACGAGCAGCACGTTGTGCAGGGTGTCCCGGGTGGGCTGGCCGCTGTGGATGAGGATGTTGGCGGCCGCCACGATGGTGGAGGCGAAGCAGGCCCAGCGCCAGCCGCCCTTGATGGCGAAGGCGAGGACCGCGCCCGCCGTCCAGATGGTGGGGAGGGTGGGGCCGCCGGCGGTGATCCGCTCGTGGTTGTCGGCGATCGGCGTCAGCGCGATGCCCACGATCGCGACGGTGAGGTCGGCGACCAGGAAGGCCTTCGTGCAGCTGGCGGCGTTGGCGACCTTGCGGGAGGTCGCGAGGGTCCACAGGGCGAGGAGGGCGAGGTACCCGGCCGCGACCCCGGGGTGCGGGAAATCCTTGTACGCGGAGGCGAACAGCAGCACCGCGTAGACCATGGTCAGCAGTCGGTAGGCCGTCAGGGCACGCCAGAGGGGCTGCTCCACCGACATGCGTACGACACGTTCGCGTTTGGCCATCTCCCCCACCCCTCGCGGGCCCTGCCGCCCGAGGCCGATCCACTCCGGCCCACGCCGAACTGCTCCGGCCCACGCCGACCTGCTCCGCCCTACTCCGACGAGCCGTCGGCCTTCTCGGCCTTCTCGGCCTTGGCGGCCTTCTCCGCGTCGGCGATCTGCCGCTTGGCCGCCGTCGCGTAGATGTCGACGTACTCCTGGCCGGAAAGCTTCATGATCTCGTACATGACCTCGTCGGTCACCGAGCGGAGGATGAAGCGGTCGTTGTCCATGCCGTGGTAGCGGCTGAAGTCCAGGGGCTTGCCGATCCGGATCCCCGGGCGCATCAGCTTGGGGACGACCTTGCCGGGCGGCTGGATCTTCTCGGTGTCGATCATCGCGACGGGGATCACGGGCGCGCCGGTGGCCAGGGCCACGCGGGCCAGACCGCCGGGCTTGCCGCGGTACAGGCGTCCGTCGGGTGAACGCGTGCCCTCGGGGTAAATACCGAACAGCTCCCCGCGTTCGATGACGTCGATGCCGCTCTGGATCGCGGCCTCGCCGGCCCCGCGGGCGCCGGAGCGGTCCACCGGGAGCTGCCCGACGCCCTTGAAGAAGGCCGCCGTCAGCTTGCCCTTGACGCCCGGGGAGGTGAAGTACTCCGCCTTCGCGATGAAGGTGACCTTCCGGTCCAGCACGGCCGGCAGGAAGAAGGAGTCGGAGAAGGACAGGTGGTTGCTCGCGAGGATCGCCGGCCCCTCCGCGGGAATGTTCTCGAGGCCCTCCACCCACGGCCTGAATGCGAGCTTCAGTGAACCGCCGATGGAGAACTTCATTGCGCCGTAGATCAACTCGAAAGCCTTCCTGTGTCTGTCGAACAGACCTTATCCCGTGCCCACACCGGCAGGAGCCCGACGACCCTGGCCGGTGCCACCCCGGTCGCGTACGGTGAAGTCACACAGAGCAACGCACCCACCCGACGTACATCCTGATCGAGGAGACCCTGGTGCCCGTCCTCCCTGGAGCCGAGCCGTTCCGCCACGAGGGCGGAGAGGTCGGCGTCCTCCTCTGCCACGGCTTCACCGGTTCCCCGCAGTCGTTGCGCCCCTGGGCCGAGTATCTCGCCGGGCGGGGCCTGACGGTGTCGCTGCCGCTGCTGCCCGGACACGGGACGCGCTGGCAGGACATGCAGCTCACGGGCTGGCAGGACTGGTACGCCGAGGTGGACCGCGCCCTGCGGGAACTGCTGGACCGGTGCGAGCAGGTGTTCGTCTTCGGGCTGTCGATGGGCGGGGCGCTGACCCTGCGGCTGGCGGCCAAGCACGGGGACGCCATCAGCGGCATCGTGCTCGTCAATCCGGCCAACAAGGTGCACGACCCGCTGGCCGTGACCCTTCCGGTGACCAAGCACCTCATCCGCTCCACCCCGGGCATCGCGAGCGATATCGCGAAGCCGGGCTCGGAGGAGGTCGGCTACGACCGGGTCCCGACGCGGGCCGCGCACTCGCTGAAGAAGTTCCTGCAGCTGGTGGACGCCGAGCTGCCGCAGGTGACACAGCCGATGCTGCTCCTGCACAGCCCGCAGGACCATGTCGTGCCGCCCGTCGACTCCGCGCGGGTCCTGGCCCGGGTCTCCTCGACCGATGTCACCGAGACCCTGCTGGAACAGAGCTACCACGTCGCGACGTTGGACCATGACGCGGAGCGGATCTTCGCGGACAGCTATGCGTTCATCGGCCGACTGGCGGAGAGCGTGGGCAGGGAGGGGGCGGAGGCCGGTGGCTGAGCACGAGGAGCAGTCGGGCGGGGTACCACCGCTGGACGAGGAAGCGGCGTGGGCGGCGATCGTCGCCGGGTACGGGCAGGAGCCGCCGGACCCGCCGGGGGCCCGGCCGTTCAAGCCGATCGAGAACCTCCTCCTGCCGGAGGAGGACGTCAAGCCGTTGCCGAAGCCGGAGCCCAAGCCGGGGCCCGGGCCCGGGCCGGACGCCGAACCGGACCCGGAACCTGAGCCTCCTGCGGCGCTGGGCAGCTCCGTGGTCTTCGCCCCGGGCGTGGGCGTGACGGGTCCCCGGGACCACTCACTGGCGGAGCCCAAGGAGGACGACCTGACTCCGGCGGAGGAGGGTCACTTCGTTCCCCCGGAGCCGGAGCTCCCTCCGGCGGACACGACATCGAAGTTCGCGTGGCTGGCGGTGGTGGGCGGCCCGGTGCTGCTCCTGCTGGCGGTGCTCCTCCAGTGGGAGATGACCTGGTGGCTGACGACGCTGGGCATCGGCGGCTTCCTGGGCGGCTTCGCGACGCTGGTCGCGCGCATGGCGCACGGCGACGAGGACGATGACGACGACCCGGGCCGCGGCGCGGTCGTCTGACGGATCCGGCCTCGTCGGCGTGTGAGGCGCGGGGGGCCGGGGGCGGTGCCCCCGGCAACGGCGCCGCCCCCGGACCCTGCAATCGGCCGGGCTACGTCGCAGCCGCAAGGCGGAGGACCGCCAGCACCGGCAGGTGGTCCGTCGCCGCCCGGAGGTCCGCGGGCGAGACGCCCGGCAGGCCCTCCGGGACCCCGCAGGCCAGCACCTCCACGCCCTTCGTGGCGAACACGGCGTCGATCCGCCGCTCCGGCGCCGCCGCCGGGAAGGTCGGTCCGCCGCCCCACGGGGCCACCGCCCGGCAGTCCTGGAGGTCGGCGGCCAGCGTCCCGTACGCCGTCCCGTCCGGCCCCTCGTTCATATCGCCCGCGGCGATCGCGTACGGCACGTCCAGACGGGCCAGCCGCTCCAGCAGCAACTCCGCGTGGGCCCGGCGCTCCGCGGCCTGGAGCGAGAGGTGCAGGGAGGCCAGGCCCACCCGCACGCCCCCGACCCGGATCACCGCCGTCGCGAAGCCCCTGCGGTGCAGGCCGGGCGTGCGCGGCAGCAGCACGTCCTCCGTGCGCTCCACGAAGACCCGCAGCGAGCACAGCAGCAGCGTCCCGGCCGCCGTCGCGCCCCCGCCCAGCACCACCAGGTCGCATGTGGCGGCGAGCCGCGCCGCGTGTTTGCGCCACCGGAAGAACCGCGGGGCCTCCTGTGCGAGGACGAGATCGGGCTCGCACGCCCGGATGACCCGGGCCAGCGCCTCCTCGTCGTCGCGCAGCGAGCGGATGTTGTAGCTGAGTACCCGGATCACGGCAGAACCGTCGGGCTCCGTACGGGACTTCGGCAGCTGGTCCATGCTTCGCAAGATACGCAGCCGCCCGCCGCTCCCCCAAGGGGCGCGGCGGGCGGCAGGTGTGGAAAGAAGGGTGAAACGGGTCAGCCCTGGCGGGCCAGGTCGGCCGCGCCGACGAGTCCGGCCTTGCCGCCGAGCTGTGCGGCGAGGACCTGGGCGTGCGGACGCCAGGCGCCACCGACCAGCCAGCGCTTGAAGGACTTGCGGATCGGATCGAGGACGAGGTCGCCCTCGTCGGAGACCCCGCCGCCCACGATGAACGCGGACGGGTCGAACAGCGAGGCCAGGTCGGCGAGGCCCGCGCCGGCCCAGCGGGCCAGCTCGCGGAAGGCGTCGATGGCCACCAGGTCGCCCTGCCGGGCGGCCTCGCTGATGTGCTTGCCCTCGATGCCCTCGGGGGTGCCGTCGCCGAGCGCGAGCAGGATCGCCGCGTTCTCGGGAGTGGCGTTGGCGCGCTGCTTCGCGTACCGCACGAGCGCGCGCCCGGAGGCGTACTGCTCCCAGCAGCCCTGGCTGCCGCAGCCGCACAGCAGCCCGTCCGGGACGACCCGGATGTGGCCGAACTCGGCGGCGACGCCGAAGCGTCCGCGCCGCAGCTTGTTGCCGATGATGATGCCGCCGCCGAGGCCGGTGCCGAGCGTGATGCAGATGACGTCGTCGTGGCCCTGGCCGGCGCCGAAGCGGTACTCGCCCCAGGCGGCGCAGTTCGCGTCGTTCTCGACGACGACGGGCAGGCCGATGCGCTGCTCGACCTTGTCCTTGAGCGGCTCGTGCCGCCAGTTGATGTTGGGCGCGAAGAGCACGGTCGCGCGCTTGTCGTCCACGTATCCGGCGGCGCCGATGCCGACGGCCTCGATGGTGTGGTTGCTGCTGACCTCGGAAACGGCGGCGCAGATGGCCTCCGTCACTCCGTCCGCGGTCGGCGGGGTGGGCACCTTGTACGTCTCAAGGATCGTGCCCTCTTCGTCGACCACGCCGGCCGCGATCTTCGTGCCGCCGATGTCGACGCCGATGGTGAGTGCCATTAGTCCCTCGGTTTCCGGTCAAACCCCGCCACGGCCAAAGGTACCCGAGGCTTCCGGAGGTTCAGTCGAGATCGATCCGCTCGGAGGGGCCTTCGTCGGGGCCGGTCTCGCGGGGGTCGCGGTCGTGGGAGGCCTGCCGGGGGGCCGGGGGTTCGTCCCGGGTCCAGCGGCGCTCGTGGCCCTCGACGGCCGAGCGGTAGGCGGCGAGCAGTTCGGTGCCGGCGGCCGCGAGGTGGTCGAAGACCTGCGGGTTGCGCTCGATGACGGGCTTGGCGGCGGTCTTGGCCTGGTCGACGATCTGTCGCACCGCACCCTGTGCGGCCACGCCGAACAGCGGGTTGTTCAGCCCGGAGACCTTGTCGGCGACGGCCTCGAAGAGCTTGAACAGCTCCTCGGCGGCGGTGCCGGTGCCCCCTGCTCCGGCCTGGCCCGCTCCGCGCAGGCGCTCCTTCTCCGCGGCGAGGTCCTCGGCGCAGGCCCTGGCCCAGGCGTCGTCGTCGGTGGGGCGGTCAGTGGCCTCGCTCATGGCGGACTCTCTCCTGCGGCGGCTGCTGGACGTGCGGTACGGGCTACCTTCGACGGTACCCGAACGGGGGTACGCGGTTCATTGCGCACGGGGCCACAGGCCCGGGTCCGGGGTGAAGCGGATGCGGAGCTCCCCCTGGGCCAGGGCGGCGCCGGACACGGTGCAGCGGCGCAGCGCCCCGGGCAGCGCAACGATCCTGCGGTGGGGGCCGGCGGTGAGCAGCAGCTCGTCGCCGCGGCGGACGAGGTCGAGGTCGCTCTTGTGCGCGCCGGGCAGCGGTACCACCCAGACGAGCACCCCGTCCTCGGCGAGCCGGTCCTCGACGGCCCAGGCCCGCCGGGGTGCGGGCGCCTCGGGCAACAGCCCGTCGGTGTCGGCGAGCCGCTCCAGGTCCTGGGGGCCGCGCGGATCGCGTCCGAGGTGGGCGAGGGCCACCACCGGGAGCTCCTCGGCCCACTCGGCGGCGTACTTCTGCTGCTGGGCGGCCAGCCCGGCGAGCCAGGGGTCGGCGGAGTCCTGCGGCACGGTGCGGTTGGCGACGAGGGCGGAGACGGGCAGCTGCTGGAGGGCGAGCCCGAGCCGGCCGGGGCGCAGCGCGGCGGCGGCGGCCGGGCCCGGTTCGGCGACCAGGCGCAGCTCGGTGGTGTCGGCCTCGATGACGGCCTGGACGGCGGCGAGCTCCTCGTCCCAGCGGGCGGCCGTCTCGTAGAGCCACTGCGCGGGCATGGGCACGCCGGCCAGCTGGGCCAGTACGGGCCGCAGCGCGCGGGCGGCCTGCCGTTCGGCGGGCAGCAGCCGGGCGAGGTAGCGGCGCAGCTGGGCGGGGAGGGCGAGGGTGGCGACGGTCTGGTGGAGCGGCGGCATGTCGACGACGACGAGGTCGGTGCCGGGCGCGGCGGCGGCCCGCCGCAGGGCGCGGAGCAGGGCGAACTGCTCGGCGCCGGGCAGCTCGGTGATCTCCTCGGCGCCCAGCGGCCGGGCCCCGACCATGCCGAGCAGCGCGGATCCGCGCTGCTGGAGGGCGACGAGCTCCTCGCGGAACTCCTCGCCGGAGTCCACCCGGGCCACCCGCAGCCCGGGGACGTCCGGCTCGCCGACCAGGGCGGCGAGCGGGTCTGCGACGTCACCGGAGAGCAGCAGCACCCGTCGCCCGCGGCGGGCCGCGGCGAGGGCGGTGGCCGCCGCCACGGTGGTCCGCCCGGCCCCGCCGGGGCCGGTGATCAGCAAGGTGTGCATGGGTACGGGTGCTCCGGTGTGCGGGAAGCGGACTCAGACGGCTTCGACGCGCTTCTTCAGGCCCGCGAGCGCCCGGTCGATGATGACCTTCTCGGCCTTGCGCTTGATCATGCCGAGCATGGGGATCTTGACGTCGACGGTCAGCTGGTAGGTGACCTCGGTGCGCTTGCCGCCGTCGATCGCGGTCAGCCGGTACGAGCCGTCCAGCTGGCGCAGCATCTGGGACTTGTCCAGGGTCCAGCTGACCTCGTCGGCGCCCTTCCAGGTGTAGGCGAGGGTGTGGTCGTCCTTGATCGCGCCCGCGTCGAGCAGCAGGCGGACCTTCTCGGCGCGCCCCTGGGTGTCGGTGGCCAGTACCTCGGCCTCCTTCACCTCGCCGGTCCACTCGGGGTAGCGGGCGAAGTCGGCGATCACGGCCATCACGTCGGTGGGCGCAGCCTCGATCGTGATGCTTGAGCTGGTGTGTTCCGCCATCGCGGTCGCTCCTCCGGGCTGGGGGGTGGTACCTCCCAGCGGCAGCTGGGGGAGTTCGAGGATGTGTGCGGCCTGGGGCCGCCGCGTGAAGGCTACCGCGCGTGTGGACGTCGCCACTCCAGTGCCTCCCGGACCCTGCCGAAGCCCGCCGTGATGCGGCTGGATCCCTACCATTCGAGGATGTAGGGCCGACCGGTGGCCGCGAAGTGGCCCACGTTCACGCACTCGGTGCTCCCGATGCGCATGCGGCGGGCGAGCGGCTGGTGGACGTGTCCGAAGAGGGCGTAGCGGGGCCGGGTGCGGCGGATGGCGGCGAGCAGGGCCTCGCTGCCGCGTTCGAAGCGGCGGGCGACGGTGTCGTAGCAGAGCTCGGGCACCTCGGGCGGGATGTGCGAGCAGAGCACGTCCACCTCGCCGAGGGCCTCCACCTTGGCGGCGTACTCCTGCGGGTCCACCTCGTACGGGGTCCGCATCGGGGAGGGCAGCCCGCCGCCGACGAAGCCGAAGACGCGGCCGCCGATCTCCACGCGCTGCCCGTCGAGCACGGTGAGGCCGTCGCGGTCGGCGTACTCGGGCCACAGGCCCGGGATGTCGACGTTGCCGTAGGTGGCGTACGTGGGGGTGGGGAAGGCGGCGAACATCCGGGCGTACTGGCGGCGTACGGCGCCCTCGATCAGGGACTCCCGGTCCAGGCCGGCCCACAGCTCCCGGCCGAAGGCGCTGGCTTCGTCGAAGCGGCGCGCCGTGCGCAGCTCGACGATCCGGTGGGCGTTCTCGACGCCGAACAGGTCGGGGAAGATCCCGCGCGAGTGGTCGGCGTAGTCGAGGAAGAGCACGAGGTCGCCGAGGCAGATGAGGGCGTCGGCGCCGTCGCCCGCACGGGCGAGGGCCTCACTATTGCCGTGCACGTCGCTCACGACGTGGACCCGTTTGCGGCCTGATCCGCTCGTACCGAACTGCGCTCCCCGCATGCTGCCACCCATGCCGCCCACCCTAGAGGTGCCTGGTGGCGGCGGGTAGGGGCACTGGAAGAGGTGGCCGGACCTGCGGTTACTTCCGAGTCGCAAGGGGGGTCGACTACTGTCGGCGCGTAAGGGCAAGGCGGGGTAAGTACAGAATGTGACGCACAGAACATCTGGCCGGTTCCCCCTATCGGGAACCCACTACCGGTGGGTAACGTCCGGTCGGTCCACATGGTGGCGATGGCGCCCAGAGGAGCAGCAGTCTTGCGCGAGTTCAGCCTTCCGGCCCTGTACGAGGTCCCGTCGGACGGGAACCTGACGGATCTCATCCGCCGCAACGCCGCTCAGCATCCAGACACCGCCGTCATGAGCCGCAAGGTCGACGGCCGGTGGCAGGACGTGACCGCGACCGAGTTCCTGGCCGAGGTCCGGGCCGCGGCCAAGGGCCTCATCGCGGCCGGCATCCGGCCCGGCGACCGGGTCGCCCTCATTTCCCGCACCCGCTACGAGTGGGTGCTGTTCGACTTCGCGATCTGGAGCGCGGGCGGCGTCACCGTCCCCGTGTACGAGACCAGCTCGCCCGAGCAGGTCCAGTGGATCCTCGGCGACTCCGGCGCCGTGGCCGTCATCGTGGAGAGCCCGGCGCACAGCGCGTCCGTGGCCTCGCTCCGCGACCGGCTGCCGGAGCTGCGCGAGGTCTGGGAGATCGAGCAGGGTGCGCTGGAGACGCTGAAGGCCGCCGGCGCGGAGATCTCCGACGCCGAGGTCGAGGAGCGCAGCAGCCACGCGAACGCCGACGACCCGGCGACGATCGTCTACACCTCGGGCACCACCGGCCGCCCCAAGGGCTGTGTGCTGACCCACCGCAACTTCTTCGCCGAGTGCGGCAACGTGGTGGAGCGCCTGAGCCCGCTCTTCCGCACCGGTGACTGCTCCGTGCTGCTCTTCCTGCCGGCCGCGCACGTCTTCGGGCGCCTGGTCGAGGTGGCGGCCGTACTGGCGCCGATCCGGCTGGGCTGCGTACCGGACATCAAGAACCTGACGGACGAGCTCCAGTCCTTCCGTCCCACACTGATCCTCGGCGTCCCCCGCGTCTTCGAGAAGGTCTACAACTCGGCGCGCGCCAAGGCCCAGGCCGACGGCAAGGGCAAGATCTTCGACGCGGCCGCGGAGACGGCGATCGCCTACAGCCGCGCGCTGGACGCCCCGGGCGGCCCGTCGCTGGGGCTGCGCCTGAAGCACAAGCTGTTCTCCAAGCTGGTCTACAGCAAGCTGCACACGGTCCTGGGCGGCCGCGGCGAGTACGCGATCTCCGGAGGCGCCCCGCTGGGCGAGCGGCTCGGCCACTTCTTCCGCGGTATCGGCTTCACGGTGCTGGAGGGCTACGGCCTCACCGAGTCCTGTGCGGCCACGGCCTTCAACCCGTGGGACAAGACGAAGATCGGTACGGTCGGCCAGCCGCTGCCCGGCTCCGTGGTGCGCATCGCGGACGACGGCGAGGTGCTGCTGCACGGCGAGCACATCTTCAAGGAGTACTGGAAGAACGAGACGGCGACCGCCGAGGCGCTGACCGACGGCTGGTTCCACACCGGCGACGTCGGCACCCTCGACGAGGACGGCTACCTCGCGATCACCGGCCGCAAGAAGGAACTCATCGTCACGGCGGGCGGCAAGAACGTCGCGCCGGCCGTGATCGAGGACCGGATCCGCGCGCACGCGCTGGTCGCGGAGTGCATGGTGGTCGGCGACGCGCGGCCCTTCGTGGCGGCGCTGGTCACCATCGACGAGGAGTTCCTCGGCCGGTGGGCCGCGGAGAACGGCAAGCCGGCCGGTGTGACGGCGGCGGAGCTGCGTGAGGACGCAGAGCTGATCGCCGCCGTCCAGAAGGCCGTGGATGACGGCAACGCGGCGGTGTCCAAGGCGGAATCGGTGCGGAAATTCCGCATTCTGCCCTCCCAGTTCACGGAGGAGTCGGGCCACATCACGCCGTCGCTGAAGCTGAAGCGCAATGTGGTGGCGAAGGACTTCGCGGACGAGATCGAGGCGCTCTACCGCGGTTAGTCCGGGGCGCTAGCGGGGATCCTCGGCGAGGATCCGGGCCATGTTCCGCTCCGCGAGGGCGGTGATGGTCACGAACGGGTTCACGCCGAGCGATCCGGGGATCAGGGAGCTGTCGACCACGTACAGCCCCTGGTAGCCCTTGGCCCGCCCGTACACGTCGGTGGCGTCCCCGAGGACGCAGCCGCCGAGCGGGTGGTAGGTGAAGTTATCGGCGAAGGGCCGGTTCCCGCCGAACAGGTCGTAGCGGTAGATGGTGAAGTTCCGCCGGTTGATGCGGTCGAAGAGGTTCTTCGCCGCGTTGACCGAGGGCGTGTTCTGGTCCCGCCGCCAGTTGAGCCGGGCCGAGTCGGTGGCGGCGTCGTAGGTGAAGTGCCCGCGCTCCCGGTTCTTGGTGATGGCCAGGTACATCGAGATCCAGTGCTCGATGCCCATGGGGAGCGGGGCGATCTCGGCGAAGACCGGGTTCGCGGCGTTGTCCCAGTCGTCGATGCCCATCGCGGGCATGGTGGCCTGGTTGCAGCCGACCGTGTCCCACAGGTGGTTGGCCCGGGCGGTCATGACATTGCCGTTGGGGCCCCAGCCGAGCCCGACCTTGTCGCTGAGCGCGGGCAGTGTTCCGCTCTCGCGGGCCCGCAGCAGGATCTCGGTGGTGCCCAGGCTCCCGGCCCCCAGGAAGAGCTGTTTGCAGCCGAGTTCGCGGACCTGGGTGACCCGTCCGGTGATGTCGCTGGTCCGGACCGTCAGGATGTACCCGCCGGCCGGGTCGGGCCGTACGCCGACCACGCGCTGCATCGTCTCGATGGTGACGTTGCCGGTGCCGATGGCAGCGGCGAGGTAGGTCTTGTCGACGCTCTTCTTGCCGTGGTTGTTGCCGTAGATGACCTCGCCGGCCAGGGCCGAGCGGGGGGCGGTGCCGGCCGCCTCGCGCTTCATGTACTCGAAGTCGTAGACGTTGGGGACGAAGACGGTCTTCAGGCCGGTGTTCTGGGCGTGCTTGCGGGAGATCCGGGCGAAGCGGTACCACTCGGTGGACTCGAACCAGGCCGGGTCGATCTCGTTGACGCCGAGCATGGCGCGGGCCCGGGGGTAGTAGGTGCCGTACATCTCGTCGGCGTCGACCTGGGGCAGCACCTCGGAGAAGTACGAGCGGCGGGGCGTGGGGGCCATACCGCCGTTGACGAGCGATCCGCCGCCGACGCCCCGGCCGACGTACACGGACATGTCGCCGTAGTTCACGCGGTCGAGGACGCCGGGGTACGGGCTGATGTCGCGGTTGACCACGTCGAGCCAGAGGAACTGGGCGAGCGGGGCCTCGGTGCGGTTGCGGAACCACATGGAGCGCTGGTCGGGCGCGGAGGTGGAGGGGAAGACCTTGCCGTCGGCCCCGGGGGTGTCCCAGAGCCGGCCCATCTCCAGGACGACGGTACGTACGCCCGCCTGCCCGAGCCGCAGGGCGGCGACGGCGGATCCGTAGCCGGAGCCGACGACGATGGCGGGGGCGTACTGGGCGGCGGCGGGCTCCACGGCCGCGGCGGAGGCCGCCCCGATCCGGGTGAAGCCGAGCGCGGCGGCGGTCGAGAGGGCGCCGAGGCCGAGCATTTGACGGCGCGTCAGATTGGGTGTCATGGCCGCATCATGGGCGGAATCCGGCCTTCCGGCCAGACGCCGTCTTGACAGGCATCTGAGAGACAGTCAGACGTGGCGTTGCGGGCTTCCGCACATCCGGCCTCACCGGCGTTTGAGGCGCGGGGGTCCGGGGGCAGGGCCCCCGGCAGCGGCGCCGCACCCGGCATTCAGAGAAGCTCGCGCAACCGTTCCGCCAGGATGTCCCAACGCCATTTCTCCTCGACCCACGCACGGCCGGCGGCGCCCATCCGCGCCCGCAGCTCCGGATCCTTCAGCAGCGTGACGATCCGGTCCGCCGCGTCCTCGGGGGACCCGCCCCGCACGACCCAGCCCGTCTCCCCGTCCAGCACCGCGTCCGGCGCCCCGCCGGAGTCGCCCGCGATCACCGGCAGACCCGTGGCCGAGGCCTCCAGGTAGACGATGCCGAGGCCCTCCACGTCCAGCCCGCCCCGACGGGTCCGGCACGGCATGGCGAAGACGTCCCCCGCACCGTAGTGCGCCGCGAGCTCCGACCACGGGACGGCTCCCGTGAAGACCACCGAGTCCGAGACCCCGGTGGAGACGGCCAGCGCCCGCAGGTCCGCCTCGTACGGCCCGCCGCCCACGATCAGCAGCACCGCGTCCGGCACCGTCGCCAGGATCCTCGGCATCGCCTCGATCAGCGTGTCCTGCCCCTTGCGCGGCACCAGTCGCGAGACGCAGACGACCACCGGCCGGTCCGTCAGCCCGAGCCGGGCCCGCACCTGTGGCCCGCCCGATCCGGGGTGGAAGGTCTTCTCGTCCACCCCCGGCGGGAGTTGCACCATCCGGGCCGCCGCCCGGTCGGTGACCGCCGAGGCGATCCGCGAGCGCGTGTACTCCCCCAGGTAGGTCAGGGTGTCCGTGCCCTCGCCGATCCGCCGCAGCAACTGCCGCGCGGCCGGCAGCTGGGCCCAGCCCGCCTCGTGCCCGTGCGTGGTCGCCACGATCCGCCGCGCACCCGCCCGCCGCAGCGCGGGCCCCATCAGCCCGAGCGGGGCCGCCGCCCCGAACCACACCGACTCACAGCCGTGTTCACGCAGCAGGCCCACCGCCCGCCGCGTCACGCGCGGGGTCGGCAGCAGCATCGTCGTACGGTCGCGGACCACCTGGAACGGCTGCTCCGCGTCGAAGGCCGCGGTGGCCTCGCGGCCCTCCGCGCTGTGCTTCCACGTGGAGGCGTAGACGACGATCCGGTCGGGATCCAGCCGCAGCGCCATGTTGTGCAGGAAGGCCTGGATGCCGCCCGGTCGCGGCGGGAAGTCGTTGGTCACGATCAGCGTCTTGTGCATCGCTGACAACGTACCGGACGCCGTCAGCGGAACTCCTTCCGCAGGGCCTCCCGCCAGTCCTTCGTCAGCCCGTCCGGGTCGCTGCCGAGGGCCTCCCGCAGCGCGACCGGCCACGGCTCGCGCCCCGCCCTCCCGTACAGGTCCACGAGCGCCGCCTCGCCCCGGCGGTCCGCGATCATCCGGCAGGCCAGCCAGGCGCCCTCGTAGGCCCGGGCCAGCGCTTCCGGGTCGCCGCCGAAGGCGAAGTCCCGCGTCCGGGGCAGCTCACCGGGCAGCTCGCCCCGCCGCACGGCCCGGGCCAGCGCCGGAGCGGCCTGTTCCGGGGTGGCCGCGGTGCCGCGGTACGCCGCCCAGTCCGCGAAGCCTTCGGAGAGCCACAGCGGGGTGGTGGCGGTGGTCGCGGCCCGGGTGGCCACATGGGTGACCTCGTGGGTCAGGACGACCCCGCGGCCCGCCGGGCTGAGCTGCGCCCACCCGGCCGGATTGACGACGACCCGGTCGGCGGGGGCGGGGGCCGCGCCCACCCGGCCGGTCGTGACCGCCCCCATGCCCCCGTACTCGGCGGCCGGGCGGCCCAGCAGCTCCGCCATCCGCTCCAGCGAGCCGGGCACCAGCACCACGGCCCGTCCCGCCCAGGGGCCCGGCCAGGCCCCGCTCGCCGCGGGCACCGCCCGGTCGGCTTCCGCCGCGACCGCGGACAGCGTCGCGGGCTCCTGCCCGACGCCCAGCACCAGGGAGTGCGCACCACGGACCACCGTCACCGGGCCCTGGTCCCACAGCTGCGGCAGCGCGCCCGGCGCGGCCCGGTCCCCGGTGACCCGCCACCGTCCGCCCTCCCGGACGACGCGCACCTCGCGCGCCGACCCGGCCGCGGCCGGGTCGTAGCCGCTCAGCCGGTAGCGCAGGTCCGCCCGGACGGTGGCCTGCCCGCCTTCGCGCCGGACCGCCGAAACCTCGTACGCCCATCCCTCCAGCGGGATCCCGGCCAGCGGCTCGGGCGGCGTCCGCGCCCAGTCGGCGACGGCCTCCCGGATGTCCCGCTCGGCGCCGTCGCGCGGGGCGGGCGCCGCGCACCCGGCGAGCAGCGCGCTCAGCAGGAGCGGCAGCACGCGTGCGAGGGACCGGCGGACGGGGGGCATCCGACGATCGTACGCACGGGTGGGTCAGGGGCGGGTCACCGAGGAGACGGGCATCATCCCGACGGGGTCGTAGCGGACCCGGGCCCCCGGGTACGGGGCGTGCACCACCTGGCCGTTGCCGACGTACATGCCGACGTGGCTGGCGTCCGAGCGGTACGTCACCAGGTCGCCCGGGCGGGCCTGCGACAGCGGCACCTGCCGGCCCGCGTACCGCTGGGCCTGCGAGGTGCGCGGCAGCGAGACGCCCGCCTGCCGGTACGACCAGACCATCAGCCCGGAGCAGTCGAAACCGGAGGGGCCGGTGGAGCCCCACACGTACGGGCGTCCGACCGCGGCCCGGGCGGCCATCACGGCGGTCGCGGCGCGGCCCGAGGAGGCGCCGAGGGCGGGCAGGTCGGGCAGCCCCTCGGAGCGGCCTCCGGAGCGCGAGGAGCGCTCGTAGTCGGCCCGCTCCTCGGAGGGCATGGCGTTCAGCAGCCGCCGGGCGGCCGCGAGCTTCGCGGTGACGGAGCGCTTGTGCCGGGCCACGTCGGAGCGCAGGGCGTCGAGTTCGGCGAGTTTGGATGAGGCCTCCTGGCGCTCCTGGCCGAGTTCGCGCTGCTCCTCGCGGAGGTCGGCGAGCTGCCGGGCCTGGCGGCCGGTCAGCCGGTCGAGGGCGGCGGCCTGCTCCAGGTACGCGTCGGGGTTCTCGGCCAGCATCAGCCCGACGGCGGGGTCGATGCCGCCACTGCGGTACTGGGCCCCGGCGAAGGTGCCGAGGACGCCCCGCATGGTGTTGATGCGCTCCTGGCCGCGAGCCACCGCGTCCTGGGCCCGGTTGACCTCGACGCGGAGCCGGTCGGCCTTCTCGCCCGCCTCGTTGAAGCGCTCGGTGGCCTGCTCGGCCTCCTCGAAGAGCCGGTCGACCTGGGCGCTGATGCCGGTTCTCGCCCCGCCGCCGGGTTCGTGCGGGAGACCGGGGGCCGCGCTCGCGGGTACCCCCGTCATGGCGACCGCGGCCGTGGCCGCGGCGGCGGTGAGGACGGTGACCTTCGTGTTCCGGTCGAGGCTGCCGAGCCCGGCCCGGCGATGGGACGCCACGTGAAACCGCTCCCTTCCGCTGTGCGGGGCCCGGGTCCGCCCTCCGTGGGCGGCCGTGTGCCGGGTTCCGCGCTGGCAGACAGTAGCGGCGCGACCACGCACCGACCAACGACCGCCGGAGGGCGCACATGCCGACGCCCCGCAGGAGACGCAGGTCACCGGCGGGGCGTGCGGTCAGACTCGGGCCCGGGAATTCGCCCGGATGGGCGGCGTACGGCGCGTCCCGGATCGCGGGGCGGGTCAGCCGATCCGGACGCCGAACTGGAACGGCATGTTGTCCATGGACTCGTACTTGATGCCGCTGCGCGGGTTCGAGGCGTGCAGCGTCATGTTGTTGCCGGCGTAGAGGCCGACGTGGTGCAGGTCCCCGTAGAAGAAGACCAGGTCACCGGGCTGGAGCTGGCTGCGGCTGATGCGGGTGCCGTCGTTCACCTGGGTGAAGGTGGTGCGGCTGATGTTGACGCCGGCCTGCTTGTAGGCCCACTGCGTCAGCCCGGAGCAGTCGTAGACGTTGGGGCCGGTGCCACCGGACTGGTAGGTGAAGCCCAGCTTCGTCTTCGCGGCGGCGAGGGCGGCGCCGGCGCGGCCCGAGGCCTTGACGTCGCCGAGGTCGACGCGGGAGCTGTCGCTGCGGCTGGCGCGCGACTCCTCGTCCTTGAGCGCGGCGCGCTCCTGCGTGGTGAGGGTGTTCAGGAGGGCCTGGGCCGCGGCGAGCTTCTCGGCCGAGGCCTTCTTCTTCTCGGCGAGCTCCTTGCGGGTCGCGTCGAGGTCGGCGAGCTTGCCGGCGGCCTCCTGGCGCTGCTGCGCGAGGGTCCGCTGCTTGGCCTGGATCTTCTGGACCGCCTCGACCTGCTTGCCGCTCAAGTGCTCCAGGGAGGAGGCCTTGTCGAGGTAGCTGTCGGGGTCCTCGGAGAGCAGGAGCCCGAGGGAGGGGTCGATACCGCCGGTGCGGTACTGGGCGCTCGCCATCGAACCGAGCGTGCTGCGCAGGTCGTTGAGGTCGCCCTGGCCGCGCGCGACCTGGTCCTGGAGCTGGCCTATCTCCTTCTCGAGCTTGTCCTGGCGCTCCTGGGCGCCGTTGAACTTCTCGGTGGCCTGCTCCGCCTCTTCGTAGAGCGCGTCGACCTGGGACTTGACCTCGTCCTTGCTCGGCTTCGCCGGCGCGGCGGAAGCGCTCTGGGCGGTGAGTGCGACGGCCGCGGCCGCAGTGGCGGTGAGCAGGGTCACGCGGGTGCGGTTCGGCTGCTTGGGTCGACGGTGGGACGCCACGAAGGCGAGCTCCTTCTTCCTAGAGCCGCCGAAGAACGCAGCTCGGCAGCACCCTTCGCCGCCACCCCGAATGAGTGATCTACCGCACGAAGGTTTGACCAGACACTAGTGACCCAGTTGTGATCAGTTCAAATCCTGCCGGGAAAAACTCGCCCTCCGACCAGGTTCTTTACCTACGGCGCACGCTCTGTGCAGGCCACTTGACGGTGCGTCCTCCACGAGTCCCGCCAATTCGGGCATTGGGGCCAGTAGTTATGAAACGCGCGAAAGCCGCTTCAGCAACAAGGCGGACGTCACCGGCCGCGCACCCGCCTTGGCCACCCCGTCGGCGACCTCCCGGTCCGTGGAGACCACGACCACCGGCCGGCCGGGCGGCTCCGCTCGCACCAGCTGGCGGATCAGCTCGTCCGCCGTCACACCGGCCTTCGAGAACAGCACCCGCACCCCGCGCGGCGGCGCGAGCAGCACCGGGGCCGCCAGCTCCGCCCCGTCGAACACACAGGTCATCTCCGCGCCCGTCTGCGCGGCGAGCATCGACAGCCCGCCCAGCAGCCGCAGCCGCTGCTTCTCCAGCGGCATCGTCGGATAGCCGGTCTTGGTCACGTTGTAGCCGTCGACCACCAGATGGGCCTGCGGCAGCGCCAACAGCTGGTCCAACAGCGCCGGATCGGTCTCCGACAGGGCACGCGCCGCGATGTCCTTCGGCGTCATCCGCCCCGGCTCCACCGCGTCCACGGTGTCCGCCGGCCGCGTCGAGACCGGCGGCAGGGCCAGCTCCCGGCGCAGCCCCTGGGCCGCGTCCAGCACCGTGTCCAGCAGCAGCCGCAGCCTCATGTCCTCGATGCTGCGCCCCTCACGGGTGGCCCGGCGCGAGGTCTCCAGCGCCGTCTCCACCTCGGCGAGACGGGACTTGAGCCGCCGGCTCTCACTCTCGGCCGCGGCCACCCGGGCCGCCGCGTCGCCACGGATCCCGTCGATCTCCGCATTCACCTTGCGCAGGGCCGCGTCACCCCGCTTGACGTCGCTGAGAGCACTGCGCAGCTTGCGCTGAAGCGATTCCGCTTCCTTGCGGGCCGCGTCCAGCTCGACCCGCACCTGATCCCCGCCCGCGCGCTGCAGCTCCCGTACGTGGGCCAGCTCCTCGCGCAGCCGCTCCAGCTCGCGCCGGGTCTCCTCGCCCACCCGCTCGGCGTCGGCGCGCTGCGCCTCCTCGCCCGCGGCGGCCACCAGCTTGACCCAGCCGTTCGGCCGCAGGACGAAAGCGGCGGCCGCCACGTCCAGCGGATCCGCGGCGGCCGGCGGAGAGCCGGCCTCCAGCGCGGCGGCCAGGTCGGCCTGCGCCTCGCGCAGCTTCTCGGCGACCCGGCCGCGGAACACCGCGTCCGTCTCGACCGCCGCGGCCATGGCATTGCCCGCGAACTTGGCGCGCCGGGTCGGGGTGAACCGGGCATACTGGCGCAGCTGCGCCGGGAGGTCCGCGACCGTCAGCGCGCCGAAGGCGTCCGAGACGAGCGCGACGACCCGACGCCGCACGCCTTCCGGCAGCGGGTGGTCGAGCGCCTCCGCGGCGTCGCCGGCCGCATCGGCCGGCTCAGCGCCGCTTGCTGGCTCCACAATCCGTCACCCCTACCGTGATCTTCCTGTGGGTGCGCCTCCGTCAGGAGTCCGCGCCCGGCCTGTCCACGAGCTCGATCTGGTCCACCGCGTTGCACCAGCGGCAGCGGACCGACTCGATGGTCTCATTGACCACCTCGCGCTCCTCGACCTTGGGCTCCCCGGCGAGGTCCAGGTGGACGTACTCCACGACCTTCGACGAACGGGTGACGTCGAAGCGCGTGAGGTTGCCGCACAGGGTGCAGCGCCACCGGGTGGTGTCCGTCGGCTGGGGAACCGTCATCAGGCCGCTCTCTCCTTCGTAGCTGATTCAATTAAAGCCGTCCGAGCCGCCGTATGCGTCGTCCTGCGGACCGCAGCTCGTAACCCTACGGCCTGCCACCGCTTCAGGTGGGTCCCCTTACGTCATGCTCTGTCACATGATCGTAAAGTGGCGGGCCGTTCGCGAGGCCGCCCGGGGACCGGTGGTCACCCATGCGCTGATCGCGGGCTGCGCCGTGGTGTTCGTACTCGGCCCGGCCTCGGGACTGAACCCGGTCTACGGGACGGGGGAAGAACTGCTGTCCAACGGGGCGGCGTACTTCCGGCGCTGGGGCGTCGTCCCGGACGAACTGTTCACGGGCACCCCCCGCGCCTGGCTGACCCCGCTGACAGCACTGTTCGTCCACGGCAGCTGGCTGCACCTGCTCGGGAACATGCTGTTCCTCTACGTCTTCGGCGCGATGGCACAGGAGCGGATGGGCCGCCCGGCGTTCCTCGTCTTCTACCTCTGTACGGGCTACCTGGCGATGGCGGCGTACGCGGCGGCCAACGCGGGGTCCCCGCAGACGCTGGTCGGGGCGTCCGGCGCGATCTCGGCGGTGCTGGGCGCCTTCCTCTTCCTGCTCCCGCGGGCGAGGGTGACGAGCCTGTTCCCGTTCCTCTTCTTCCTGCCGCTGCGGTTCCCCGCGTGGATGGTGCTGCTGTTCTGGTTCGCCCTCCAATGGGTGGCGGCGCAGCGCGCGGGCAGCGGGCCCGGGGTCGCCTATCTGGCCCATCTGGTGGGCTTCTCGCTGGGCTTCGTCTACGCGTGGGCCCGGTATCGGGGTACGACTAGAGTGAGTCGACCAGCGACGGCCACCGAGGGAGACAGCCAGCCGTGATCACCGCGATCGTGCTCATCAAGACCAGCGTGGACCGGATCCCCGAGATCGCCGAGTCCATCGCCTCCCTCGAGAACGTCAGCGAGGTCTACTCCGTCACGGGGACGTACGACCTGATCGCGCTGGTCCGCGTGGCCCGCCACGAGAACCTGGCGGACATCATCCCCGGCCGCATCAGCAAGATCCCGGGCGTCGAGGCGACGGACACGCACGTGGCCTTCCGCACGTACTCGCAGCACGACCTGGAGGCGGCGTTCGCGATCGGCCTCGACGCGTAGCGCCGGCCTCGACGGTCCGACCCCGGTCGCGGCGCGGCCGGTGTGGTGTGCCGGCCGCTGCCCGGACCCGCGCCTCGAACGCCGGCGAGGCTGAATGTGTGCGGGGCCGTTCCCACTCCCCTTCGCACCGGTGTGGGCCCGGCCGTGGGGCGGGGACACGCAGGAGGGTCCCCGCAGGACGAGGCGCGACCGCGGCCGCCCGGCCGGGACATACCCCGCGCGCGCCGAGCCGAGGAGACCCTCCTGCCGGGCACCGACCCACCCTTTTCAAGTCCCGCCGAGTACGGACCACCCTGAGCCTCGCCGGCGATTGAGGCGACCCCCGGACAGGGCAAGGCCGCCGCACACCGCCGAGCCGACCGCAGGTCACACCGCCGGGACGCAGCGGCCTTCCTCCGTGCGGTACTGCCACTTCGCACCGTCCGCGACGAGTTCCTTCACCGCGCGGACGAAGCGGTCCACGTGCTCGTCGGGGGTGCCCGCGCCGAAGCTGACGCGGATCGCGTTCAGGGAGCGCTCGCCCGGCGCGGCCTCCGGGGCTCCGCATTCGCCCTGGGCCTGCGGCTCGCTGCCGAGCAGGGTGCGGACCAGCGGGTGGGCGCAGAACAGCCCGTCGCGCACGCCGATCCCGTACTCCGCGGACAGCGCCGCCGCGAAGTGCGAGCTGTTCCAGCCGTCCACCACGAAGGAGATGACGCCGACCCGCGGGGCGTCGTCCCCGAAGAGGGAGAGGATCCGGACCGCCGGGACCTCCGCCAGGCCGCTGCGGACCTTGGCGATGAGGTGCTGCTCGCGGGCGACGAGGTTCTCGAAGCCGGCCTCGGTGAGGGCCTTGCAGGCCGAGGCGATGGAGTAGACGCCGATGACGTTCGGGGAGCCGGCCTCGTGACGGGCGGCGGTGGTGTGCCACTCGACGTCCACGCCGCCGTCCTCGCGCCGGGCGACCTTGCGGGAGGCGCCGCCGCCCGCGAGGTAGGGCTGGGCCTCCTGGAGCCAGTCGGCGCGGCCCGCGAGGACGCCCGAGCCGAAGGGCGCGTAGAGCTTGTGCCCGGAGAAGGCGACCCAGTCGACGTCCAGCTCCTGCACGGAGACGGGGTGGTGCGGGGCCAGTTGGGCGGCGTCCAGCACAATGCGCGCGCCGTGGGCGTGCGCGGCGGCGGCGAGTTCCTTCACCGGCCACAGCTCGCCGGTGACGTTGGACGCCCCGGTGACGCAGACCAGCGCCGGGCCGCCGGGCTCCCGGTCGGCGAGCGCCCGCTCGAGGGTGGCGACGGCCTCGGCCGGGGTGCGCGGCGCGTTGAGGTAGGTGACCCGGGCGTCCACCCACGGCAGGAGGGAGGCGTGGTGCTCGGTCTCGAAGACGAACACCTGGCAGTCGGCGGGGAGTACGGCGGCGAGCAGGTTCAGCGAGTCGGTGGTGGACCGGGTGAAGACCACCTGGTCGGCGGGGCGGCAGTCGAGGAACTCGGCGACCGTGACCCGGCTCTGCTCGAAGAGGTCGGTGGAGAGCTGCGAGAGGTACCCGGCGCCCCGGTGCACGCTGCCGTAGTACGGGGCGTACGCGGCCACGTCGTCCCAGACGCGCTGCAGGGCGGGGGCGCTGGCCGCGTAGTCGAGGGCCGCGTAGGTGACCTCGCCGCCGGTGACGAGGGGGACGGTGACGTCCCGGCCGAGGACCGCGAGCGGCTCGGCACAGGCGGGGTCCACGGCGGTGGCGACGGTGGCGACGGTGGCGACGGCAGCGGTGTTCAGGGATGCGGACATGGCGATATCTCCCGGCAGGCAGGGCTGAATGGCTTCGGCGTGCCCGTACGCACGTGGGTACGGGAAGGTCCCCGGAACGAGAGGAGGGCGCACGGAAGCGGCCCTGGTCCGAGGGTGAAGTGGGGGCTGAGTCGCCCTATCGCATTCGCTTGCTCACGGAAAACGCTCCTCGAGAGACCAGGACCCCTGGTGTCGAGGGATCCGCGCTTGCCGTAGGCCTTGCTGCCTACGACCTGGTCATCACCCGGGGCACCCCGCCACGGAAGGAGGGTTGCCGGACAGCAAGCCGGGGCCTAAACGCTGTCACTCGTGACCTGATCAGCATCCTGCCACAAGATCGGCCGGACGCAAGACCCCGGTCCGCATCGTGGACCGGGGTCGTCGTTTTCACGCCTTTCCGGCGCGGCCGGGCACCGCTAGGCGTTGCTGGCCCGCACCCAGCGCTCCAGGGTGGCCAGCGCCGCCCCCGAGTCGATCGACTCGGCCGCGCGGGTGATACCGGCCGCGATCTGCTCCTCCAGGGTGCCGGTGCCCGGGTCCAGGGCCACCAGGGCGGCCGCCGAGTTCAGCAGGACGGCGTCGCGGACCGGGCCGGTCTCGCCGGCCAGCAGGCGGCGGGCCACGTCCGCGTTGTACGAGGGGTCCCCACCGGCCAGGGCGGAGACGTCGACCAGGGAGATGCCCACGTCACGCGGGTCGAAGGTCTGCTCGGTGACCTTGCCGTCGCGGACCCACCAGATCCGCGAGGTCGACGCCGTGGTCAGTTCGTCCAGGCCGTCGTCGCCCCGGAAGACCAGCGCGGAGGAGCCCCGCTCGGCGAGGACGCCCGCGACGATCGGGGCCATCCGGGGGTCGGCCACGCCGGAGGCCTGGGCCCGGACCCGGGCCGGGTTGGTCAGCGGGCCGAGGATGTTGAAGGTGGTGCGGATGCCCAGTTCCTTGCGGGCCGCCGCGACGTGGCGCAGCGCCGGGTGGAACTTCACCGCGAAGCAGAAGGTGATGCCGGCCTCGGCGGCGACCTCCACGACCCGCGACGTGCTGAGGTTGAGGTTGACGCCGAGCTTCTCCAGGACGTCGGAGGAGCCGCTCGCGGAGGACGCGGCCCGGTTTCCGTGCTTGACGACCTTGGCTCCGGTGCCGGCCACCACGATCGCCGACATCGTGGAGATGTTCACCGTTTTGGCCCCGTCGCCGCCCGTGCCGACGATGTCCACGGTCCGGCCGGGCACCTCGATCAGGTTGGCGTGCTCGTACATCGCCCGTACGAGGCCGTTGATCTCCTCGACGGTCTCCCCCTTGGCCCGCAGCGCGACGGTGAAGCCGGCGATCTGGGCGTCGGTGGCCTCCCCGCGCATGATGCGGTCCATCGCCCAGGCGGTGTCCTCGGCGCGCAGGTCCTGGCCGGTCAGCAGAGCGTCGAGAACGCCCGGCCAGCCACGGGCCGCCACGCTGTCGCCGCCTGCCGGGGTCGCAACGTTCATGGTCCGCTCCTGCTGTCGGTGGGCCGTCCCCATTTTCTGGCGCCCACGTCTGATCGGTCGGGGTTCAGCCTATCCAGCCCCGGTTACGGCAAAGAGCCCCGTCCGGACACTGGACGGGGCTCTTACCGTGGCGACACCAGAACTGACCGAAATCAGTCCCTCATGCGTTCATGCGTTGCGCGCGGGGATCAGTGGTGGCCGTGGCCGGACTGGATCTCCTTGTATTCCTCCACCGTGGGCTTCGGAATCTGGTTGTTCTCACCGTAGAAGCCCTTGCTGAGCTTCGCGCGCAGCTTCTCGGTGGCCTTGACCTTGCGCTCGACACCGTTCTCGTCGACCGTCGGGCCGATCTCGATCGGCTTGTACTGCTCGTGCGCGGTGAGGGTGTGCAGCTTGCCCTGCGGGAGCGGCTCGTGGACCTCGACGAACTCACCGTGCGGCAGACGCTTGATGATGCCGGTCTCGCGACCGTGCAGCACCTTGTCGTGGTCCCGGCGCTGGAGGCCGAGGCAGATCCGCTTGGTGACGATGAAGGCGAGGACCGGGACGAGGAAGAAGCCGATCCGGACGAACCAGGTGATCGAGTTGATCGAGAGGTGGAAGTACTGCGCGAACATGTCGTTTCCACCGCCGATCAGGAGCACGATGTACTCCGCGATCCAGGCGACACCGAAGGCCGTACGGGTCGGGACGTTGCGCGGGCGGTCCAGGATGTGGTGCTCGCGCTTGTCCCCGGTGACCCAGGACTCGATGAAGGGCCAGACGGCGATCGCGCCGAGCACCAGCGGGAAGAGCAGCAGCGGGATGAACACGCCCAGGACGAGCGTGTGGCCCCACAGGTTGATCTCCCAGCCGGGCATGGCTCGGATCAGGCCTTCCGGCATACCCATGTACCAGTCGGGCTGCGCACCGGTGGACACGTGGTCCGGGCGGTACGGGCCGAGCGCCCAGATCGGGTTGATCGAGGCGATCGCCGCGACGGCCGCGATGACACCGAAGACCAGGAAGAAGAAGCCTCCGGCCTTGGCCATGTAGACCGGCAGCAGCGGCATGCCGACGACGTTGTTGTTCGTCTTGCCGGGACCCGCGTACTGGGTGTGCTTGTGGTAGAAGACCAGGATCAGGTGGGCCACGAGCAGGCCCATCATGATGCCGGGCAGCAGCAGGATGTGCACCGAGTAGAACCGCGCGACGAAGTCGCCGCCCGGGAACTCCCCGCCGAACAGGAACATCGACAGGTACGTGCCGACGACCGGGACGGACAGGATGGCGCCCTGCATGAAGCGGACACCGGTACCCGAGAGCAGGTCGTCCGGCAGCGAGTAACCGGTGAAGCCGGTGAACATGCCGAGGACCAGCAGCAGGAAGCCGAAGATCCAGTTGACCTCACGGGGCTTGCGGAACGCGCCGGTGAAGAAGACGCGCATCATGTGCACGACCATCGCCGCGACGAAGATCAGCGCCGCCCAGTGGTGGATCTGACGGATCAGCAGGCCACCGCGGACGTCGAAGCTGATGTCCAGTGTCGAGGCGAAGGCCTCGGACATCATGACGCCCTGCATCGGCACGTACGAGCCGTGGTACACGACCTCGTTCATGCTCGGGTGGAAGAACAGCGTCAGGTACACACCCGTGAGGATGATGATGATGAAGCTGTAGAGGCAGATCTCACCCAGCATGAAGGACCAGTGGTCCGGGAAGATCTTGCGCATGTTCGCCTTGGCGAGGCCGTAGATACCCAGGCGGCCGTCCGCCCAGTCCGCTACGCGCTCGCCGGCGGGCGCTTTGCCCGCCTTGCCGGCAGATGACTTGGTAGTGGCAGTGCTCATCCGCGCTCCCAGAATGCAGGACCGACGGGCTCTTCGAAGTCGCCGAGCGCTTCGAGGAAGCCTTCGTCATTCACGCCGATCCGCAGCTGCGGAAGCGCGTGACCGGCCGGGCCGAAGATGACACGGGCGCCGTCGGAGAGGTCGAAGGTGGACTGGTGGCACGGGCAGAGCACGTGGTGCGTCTGCTGCTCGTACAGGCTGATCGGGCAGCCGACGTGGGTGCAGATCTTGGAGTAGGCCACGATCCCGTCGTGGGACCACTCCAGTTCCTGCTTGTCCTTGATGTCGTCCGGCTGGATACGGACGATCATCAGGGCGGCCTTGGCGATCTGGACCTGGAAGTCGTGCTGCTCCTCCTCCAGGCCTTCCGGCATGGCGAAGGTGAGCGAGCCGACGACGACGTCCTCGGGACGCAGCGGCTCCATCGTGTTCTGGTTGATGAGCAGCTTGCCCTTGGCCCACAGGGTCTTGCGCAGCTTCTCCTCGGGCAGCGGGCCCAGGTCGCGCAGGATCATGACGGCGGACAGCGGCAGCATGGCCAGCGCGCCCAGCATCGTGTTGCGGATCAGCGGACGCCGGCCGATGCCGGACTCGTTCGCACCGTCCGCGAAGTCCTGCAGGACCGCGGCCTTGACCTCCGCCGGGGCGGCGATCTCGTGGCGCTCGGCGGCGACCTCGACGTCGGACATCAGGGTGCGGGCCCAGTGGACCGCGCCCGCGCCGATGCAGAAGAGGGCCACGCCCAGGGTCATGCCCAGGGAGAAGTTGAGCGCGCTGACCTTCCCGATGGGGAAGATGTAGACGATCTTGTCGACCGGGAAGATCACGTAGGACGCGATGAAGCCGATCGTCGCCAGCATCGACAGGGTGAAGAGCATCGCGACGGTGCGCTCGGAGCGCTTCGCCGCCCGCTCGTCGATGTCCTGGATGCGCGGCTTGTGGACCGGAAGGCCCGGGTCTGCGAACGGGTCGTCCGCGACCGCTACGCCACCGTGGTGGGCGTCGCCCTGCTCGCTCGGCAGGTGCTTGTCTTCGGGAATCTCTTGGCTACTCATGACTTCTTGGCCTTAGCGGTGTGGGCCGCGACCCAGACGGCGACAGCGATCAGCGCACCCAGAGCGAAGATCCAGCCGAACAGACCCTCGGAGACGGGGCCGAGGCCACCGAGCTTCAACCCGCCGGGGGAGGTCGACTTCTCACCGTTCACGTTCTGGAGGTACGCGATGATGTCCTTCTTCTGCTTCTCCGGCAGGGTGCTGTCGGGGAAGGAGGGCATGTTCTGCGGGCCGGTCTGCATGGCCTCGTAGATGTGCTTCGGCGAAACGCCCTCAAGGTTGGGGGCGTACTTGCCGTTCGTCAGCGCGCCGCCTTCACCGGTGAAGTTGTGGCACTGCGCGCAGTTGTTGCGGAACAGCTCACCACCGTTGGCGATGTCGGCACCTGCCGGGTCGTACTGCTTCTCGGTCGGCGTGATCGGACCGGCGCCGAGGGACGCGATGTACGCGGCCAGCTGGTCGATCTGCGCCTGGTCATAGATGACGGGCTTCTTCGGCACCTGGGCGCCGGGCTGCTGGGCGGGCATGCGGCCCGTGCTCACCTGGAAGTCGACGGCCGCGGAGCCGACGCCGACCAGGCTCGGGCCGTCAGAGGAACCCTGACCGCCGGTTCCGTGGCAGCTTGCGCAACCCACGGCGTAGAGCTTCTTGCCCTCCTCGATGGCGAGGGACTGGGCGGTTTCATCGGCCTGCGCCTTGCCCGCGGGGGCGAAGGCGGCGTACAGCCCCCCGGTGGCCGCCAGCGCGAAGAGTAGAACGACGACCGCCGCCAGCGGATGGCGTCGTCGTGCGGAGAGCTTTTTCACGGATTACCCCGGTGTCAGGATCTTCTGCGTCGGTGTGTCTGGATGGAGTGCCGGGTCTTGCCCGGTGACGTGTTCGCTACTTGATCAGGTAGATCGTCGCGAAGAGGCCGATCCAGACGACGTCGACGAAGTGCCAGTAGTAGGACACGACGATGGCCGACGTGGCCTGTTCGTGGGTGAACCTCTTGGCCGCGTACGTCCGGCCGAGGACCAGCAGGAAGGCGATGAGACCGCCCGTCACGTGCAGACCGTGGAAACCGGTGGTCAGGTAGAAGACCGAGCCGTACGGACCGGACGAGAGGCTCATGCCCTCGTGCTTGACCAGCTCGGTGTACTCGAACACCTGGCCGCCAATGAAGATCGCACCCATGACGAACGTGATGATGAACCACGACCGGAGCTTCTTCACGTCACCGCGCTCGGCGGCGAATACGCCGAGCTGGCAGGTGAGCGAGGAAAGCACCAGGATCGTCGTGTTCGTCGCCGAGAAGGGCAGATTCAAGGCCGAAGCCTGCTCTGTCCAGTACTCGGGTCCTGTCACGGATCGCAGGGTGAAGTACATCGCGAAGAGGGCCGCGAAGAACATCAGCTCGGAACTCAACCAGATGATGGTTCCGACGCTGACGAGGTTCGGCCGGTTGACCGTCGGGTGCGCGTGCCCGGTATCTACTGTCGTTGCTGTCGCCACGACCGACATTATGTCGGTCGCTTATCCCGCCCTCACCCCGGGGGGTGCCGTTCGGAGTGTCAGGGGCGTGTGCAAGGCCCGAACGGCCCATCAGATGACCTCTGCGGGATGCACCGTGCTTCCCTCGGCGAACCGATGTCGACCGTGTACCGGGAGGAGTAGCATCCCGCGCAACATCAACGTGATTCACGGGCACACGTGGAGGAACGAAATGCGGGCGACTGCGCGGGTTCTGGTCTACAGCGACGACGCGGGCACCCGGGAGCAGGTGCGGCTGGCGGCAGGACGCAGGCCCGCCGCGGATCTGCCGCCGGTGGAGTTCCTGGAGTGCGCCACGCTGCCGGCGGTCCTGTCGGAGCTGGACGCGGGCGGCATCGACGTGTGCGTGCTGGACGGCGAGGCGGCTCCGGCCGGAGGCATGGGCGTGTGCCGGCAGATCAAGGACGAGATCTTCCGGTGTCCGCCGGTGCTGCTGCTGATGGGGCGTCCCCAGGACGCCTGGCTGGCCACGTGGAGCCGCGCCGACGCCGCGGTGACCCTTCCGGTGGACCCTGTTGCGTTCGCGGACACCCTGGCGGGTCTCCTGAGGGCGCGTCTGTCGCTGGACGCCTGAACGGGCCCCGCACGTTCTGCGGGGCCGTACGCGCCCGGCACAGACCCGTCCGGGTGAATGAGCGGGTGAACCTCCCCCCGGACGGGTCCGGGGGGAGGCGCCTGGCCGCGGGACCGCTCAGACGGTGGGCCGCAGGCGGGCCTGGTCGACGGGGGTGCGGCCCTCCTGGGTGCCCTTGAGGAGGGCGCTGCCCTGGCGCCAGTCCTTCCAGTCCATGTTCCAGTCGCCGAAGCCGTTGCCGAAGATGTCCATGTCTTCGCCGATGCTGTTGACCACCTGGACGATGTCGCCCTCGGTGATGTTCTCGTAGAACCAGGCGGCGTTGCCGGTGCTCATGCCGGTGCAGCCGTGGCTGACGTTCTCGTAGCCCTGGGAGCCGACGGACCACGGCGCCGCGTGGACGTATTCACCACTCCAGGTGACGCGGGTGGCGTAGTAGACGGGCAGGTTGTAGTACTCGCTGCCGCCGATGCCCACGGTGTCACCGCGCATCTGTACGAAGTACTGCTTGCCCAGCACCACCTTGATGCCGTTGCGGGTGGAGAAGCCGGGCTTTCCGGTGGTCACCGGAATGGTGTTGATCACTTCTCCGTTGCGCTTGAAGGTCAGGTAGTGCGACGAGGCGTCGGTGGTGACCTCGACCCGGTCACCGATCTCCAGCTTCAGCGGCTTGGCCACGGCTCCGTGGAGCTCGTCGGTGATCCGGACGCCCTCCAGGTTGCTCCGTACGGAGACGGCGGAGTTGGCGGGCCAGTAGTCCTTGGGCCGGTAGTGGATGTGCTTGTCGTCCACCCAGTGCCAGGCGCCCTCGACTCCGGCCGGGGCGTCGATGACGAGACCCCGTTCCACGACGGCGCGGGCGGCCTTGTCCTTGACGGGCTCGCTGAGCTCGGCCGTGATGGGCTGTCCGACGCCGTACTTGCCCTCGTCCGGGCCGAACTCGACCTTGAGGATCCCCTTGGACGGAGTGGTGTCGAAGGTGAGCGTGCGCTGCCCGGGGGCGCCCCGCTCGTCCTCGGTGCTCACGGTGACCGTGTAGCGGACGCCCGAGGCCATGGGGACCGTGCTGTGCCAGCGGTCCCCCTTGGCGCTGAGTTCGCCCGCCAGGCGGCGGCCGTGGGTGTCCACGGCCAGCACGTCGGTGATCCGGCCGCCACCGCTCTTGGCGGTGATCTCGAGAGGCCGGTCGGGGTCCACGGGGCGGCTGCCGGCGCTCTGATTGAAGGCGACCTGATCGCCCGCGTCGAACGGGCGGGCTGACAGCGGGTTCTTGTCGCCGGACCCGCATGCGGTGGCCCCGGCCCCGAGGGACGCGACCAGCAGGGAGCAGCTGAGTACCGTCCAAAGACGCGGTGAGTGCTTCATGGAGCCAACGCTATGAAGATATTACAATTCCGGCGCGCGGTGTGACTGCAAACGAGGGGCCCGGGCTCCTCTGAGAGAGGTGCCCGGGCCCCAAGCGAAGCGCGGCGCGGCCGCGGAGGTACCGCTACTGGTTCGCGTTCTCACCGCGGTAGTACTCGTACACCCAGCCCCACAGACCGATCAGGATCAGCGGAGCGGAGAAGTACATGAGCCACCAGCCGAAGATGACGCCCATGAAGGCGAAGGCGCCACCGATCGCCAGCGAGAGGGGCTGCCAGCTGTGCGGGGAGAAGAACCCCAGCTCGCCCGCCTCGTCGGCGATGTCGGCCTCCAGGTTGTCCTGGGCCATCTGGTCCACACGCTTGGCCGTGAAGGCCAGGTAGTAGCCGATCATGACGCTCAGGCCGAAGGCCAGGAAGAGCGCGGTGGTACCGACGGGCTCCTTCGACCACACGCCGTACACGACGGCCATGACCAGGATGAAGAAGGAGAGCCAGAGGAACATCTTGCCCTGGATCTTCACTTGCCGGCCTCCTTGCCACCAGCGACGGCCTTGGCGGCGACGCTGTGGTCCTCGAGGTGGTCGAGGGCCGCGATCTCAGGGTGGTGCAGGTCGAATGCCGGGGACTCGGAACGGATCCGCGGCAGGGTGAGGAAGTTGTGCCGCGGCGGCGGGCAGGACGTCGCCCACTCGAGCGAACGGCCGTAGCCCCACGGGTCGTCGACCTCGACCTTCTTGCCGTACTTGGCCGTCTTCCACACGTTGTAGATGAACGGGAGCATCGACAGGCCGAGCACGAAGGAGCTGATCGTCGAGATCGTGTTCAGCGCGGTGAAGCCGTCGGCGGCGAGGTAGTCCGCGTAACGACGCGGCATGCCCTCGGCACCGAGCCAGTGCTGCACCAGGAAGGTGCCGTGGAAGCCGATGAACAGCGTCCAGAACGTCATCTTGCCGAGGCGCTCGTCCAGCATCTTGCCCGTGAACTTCGGCCACCAGAAGTGGAAGCCGGCGAACATCGCGAACACCACGGTGCCGAAGACGACGTAGTGGAAGTGCGCGACGACGAAGTACGAGTCGGAGACGTGGAAGTCCATCGGGGGCGAGGCCAGGATGACGCCGGTCAGACCACCGAAGGTGAAGGTGACCAGGAAGCCGATCGTCCAGAGCATCGGGGTCTCGAAGGACAGTGAGCCCTTCCACATGGTGCCGATCCAGTTGAAGAACTTCACACCGGTCGGTACCGCGATCAGGAAGGTCATGAAGGAGAAGAACGGCAGCAGCACACCACCGGTGACGTACATGTGGTGGGCCCACACGGTCACCGAGAGGCCGGCGATCGCGATCGTCGCGGCGATCAGGCCGATGTAGCCGAACATCGGCTTGCGGCTGAAGACCGGGATGATCTCGGAGACGATGCCGAAGAACGGCAGCGCGATGATGTACACCTCTGGGTGCCCGAAGAACCAGAAGAGGTGTTGCCACAGCAACGCTCCGCCGTTGGCGGCATCGAACACATGCGAGCCGAACTTGCGGTCGGCCTCCAGCGCGAAGAGCGCGGCGGCCAGCACCGGGAAGGCGAGCAGGACCAGCACACCGGTCAGCAGCACGTTCCAGGTGAAGATCGGCATGCGGAACATCGTCATGCCCGGAGCGCGCATGCAGATGATCGTGGTGATGAAGTTGACCGAGCCGAGGATCGTGCCGAAGCCGGAGAAGGCCAGACCCATGATCCACATGTCGGCGCCGATGCCCGGCGAACGGACCGCGTCCGACAGCGGGGAGTAGGCGAACCAACCGAAGTCGGCGGCGCCGCTCGGCGTCACGAAGCCGGCCACCGCGATGGTCGAGCCGAAGAGGTAGAGCCAGTACGCGAACATGTTCAGCCGCGGGAACGCCACGTCGGGCGCGCCGATCTGCAGCGGCATGATCCAGTTGGCGAAGCCCGCGAAGAGCGGGGTGGCGAACATCAGCAGCATGATCGTGCCATGCATGGTGAACGCCTGGTTGAACTGCTCGTTCGACATGATCTGCGTGCCCGGACGGGCCAGCTCGGCGCGCATGAAGAGCGCCAGCAGACCGCCGATGATGAAGAACACGAACGACGTGACCAGGTACATCGTGCCGATGGTCTTGTGGTCGGTCGTGGTCATCCACTTCACGACCACATTGCCCGGCTGCTTGCGCCGTACCGGCAGCTCGTTCTCATACGAGTCGGCGGCGGCACCCTGGGATTCGTTGAGGATGCTCACAGTTTGTTCACTTCCGCATTCCGGGCCGGGTCGGTCTGCTCGATGCCGGCCGGGAGGTAGCCGGTCTGACCCTTCTCCGCGAGGTCCTTCAGGTACGCCCGGTACTCCTCGGGGGAGACCACCTTGACGTTGAAGAGCATGCGGGAGTGGTCAACGCCGCAGAGTTCGGCGCACTTGCCCATGAAGGTGCCGTTTTGGGACGGGGTGACCTCGAAGACGTTGGTGTGGCCCGGGATGACGTCCTGCTTGAACAGGAACGGGACCACCCAGAAGGAGTGGATCACGTCGTTCGACGACAGGATGAAGCGGACCTTCTCGCCCTTGGGGAGGACCAGGGTCGGACCCGGGTTGCCCGTCTGCGGGTTCCGGTCGCTGGGGACACCCTTCTCGTAGACGCCTTCGGCGCCCGCGGGGAAGTCCTTGGTGAAGCGGTCCGGGATGGAGGCGAGCTCCTTGGGAACGTCGCCCGCCTTCGGGGTCACCGCGTCGCCGTCGACGTTCTCGATGTAGTTGAAGCCCCAGCTCCACTGGAAGCCGATCACGTTGATCGTGTGCGGCGGCTTCGGGGTGAGGGCCAGGAGCTTCGACTCGTCACGAGCGGTGAAGTAGAAGAGCACCGAGACGATGATGAGCGGGACCACGGTGTACAGCGCCTCGATGGGCATGTTGTACCGGGTCTGAGCCGGGACCTCGATCTTCGTCCGGCTGCGCCGGTGGAAGATGATGCTCCAGATGATCAGGCCCCACACGAGGATGCCCGTAATGAGCGCGGCCGCCCAGGATCCCTGCCACAGGGAAAGGATGCGCGGCGCCTCCTCGGTTACCGGAGTCGGCATTCCGAGGCGGGGGAAGTCTTTCCATGTATACGAGCAACCAGTGGCGGTCGCCAGGACCACGCCCGCAGTCAGCGCCTGCAGCAGCTTCCGCCGCATCGGGCGCCGCGGCGAGCGGTCGGAGCCGTAGGGACTCACGTAGCGCCTTCCCGAGAGTCTCGGCCCGCGCGGCCGGCCGCGGCCGTGTTCGGGTCGGTCGCCGGCCCTGACGCAGGCAGGGGTTTGGATGTTTATGCGGACCAAACCCTACTGGACGCTATTTGGGGTCGCGCGGGGAGGGTGCCCAACGCGCCGCTACTGCCCCCGAAGGGATGGATCCGCCGTCCGGGGGACCGTGCGAATGGCCCTGAATGGCGGGCTCCGGAGCACATCTGACGCCCCCTGACCTCGAACGCTGCGGACCCCGGGTTAGCGTGACCGGATGCCGTACTTCGACAGCGCGTCCGCCGCTCCCCTGCACCCCGTGGCCCGGCAGGCGTTACAGGCCTCCCTGGACGAGGGCTGGGCGGATCCGGCCCGACTGTACCGGGAGGGCAGGCGGGCCAGGCTATTGCTGGACGCGGCGCGGGAGGCCGCCGCGGAGGCGGTGGGATGCCGCCCCGACGAGCTCGTGTTCACTCCTTCGGGGACGCACGCGGTTCACACCGGCGTGGCAGGGGTCCTCGCGGGGCGCCGACGCGTCGGAAGTCATCTGGTCGTATCGGCCGTCGAACACAGTTCTGTATTGCACGCGGCGCAGGCGCACGAGGCCCGCGGCGGGTCGGTGACCGAGGTCGCGGTGGACCGGTGGGGCGCGGTGACCCCCGCCGGCTACGCGGACGTACTGACCCCCGGGAGCGCGCTCGCCTGCCTCCAGTCGGCCAACCACGAGGTGGGCACGGTCCAGCCGGTGACCGAGGTGGCCGAGGTCTGCGCGGCGGCCGGGGTGCCGCTGCTGGTGGACGCGGCCCAGTCGCTGGGCTGGGGCCCGGTGGAGGGCGCCTGGTCCGTCCTGGCCGCGAGCGCGCACAAGTGGGGCGGCCCGCCCGGGGTCGGCCTGCTGGCGGTCCGCAAGGGGGTGCGCTTCTCCCCCCAAGGCCCCGCGGACGAACGGGAGTCGGGACGCTCCCCCGGCTTCGGGAACCTGCCCGCGATCGTGGCCGCGGCGGCGTCCCTGCGGGCCGTACGGGCCGAGGCGGACACGGAGGCGGCCCGGCTGCGGGTCCTGGTGGACCGCATCCGGCGGCGGGTGGTGCGGCTGGTCCCGGACGTGGAGGTGGTGGGCGCCGCGGACCGGCGGCTGCCGCACCTGGTCACCTTCTCCTGCCTGTACGTCGACGGGGAGACGCTGCTGCACGAGCTGGACCGGGCCGGCTTCTCGGTCTCCTCGGGCTCCTCGTGCACGAGCTCCACGCTGACCCCCAGTCACGTGCTGCGGGCGATGGGCGTGCTGTCGGAGGGGAACGTACGGGTGTCGCTGCCGCCGGGGACCCCGGCGGAGGAGGTCAACGCGTTCCTGGAGGTACTGCCGCGCGTGGTGGCCGGCGTACGGGAACAGCTCGGCGTGTCGGAACCCCCGGAGGTGGCGCCGGTGGCGGACTCGCTGGAGCTCGACACGCTGGGGCTGCGGTGCCCGCAGCCGGTGATCGAGCTGGCCCGGGCCATCGTGACGGTCCCGGTGGGCGGCACCGTCACGGTCGTCTCCGACGACGAGGTGGCCCGGCTGGACATCCCGGCGTGGTGCGCGATGCGGGGGCACGTGTACGTGGGCGAGAGCCCGCGCGAGGCCGGCTCCGCCTACACGGTCCGCCGCGCCACCTGACCCGGCCTGACAAGCCTCGCCGGGGCCACCACCAGCCTCGCCGGGCGGCCATCCGCGCCGACGAGGCTGAAGGTGCCGACGGGTGGCTACGCCAGGTGGGCGCGGACCTCGGCGGCCGCGTCCTCGCCGTACGCCTTCGTGAGGCGCTCCATGAAGTGCGCCCGGGCCAGGGTGTACTCCTGGGTGCCGAGCGTCTCGATGACCAGCGTCGCGAGCATGCAACCCAGCTGCGCCGCCCGCTCCAGGCCGACACCCCAGCCCAGACCGGTCAGGAACCCGGCGCGGAACGCGTCGCCGACACCCGTGGGGTCGACCTTCGCCGTCTCCTCGGGGCAGCCGACGACGATCGGGGCCTCTCCGACGCGCTCGATCTTGACGCCGTTGGAGCCCAGCGTGGTCACCCGGGTGCCGACCTTGGCCAGGATCTCCTCGTCGGTCCAGCCGGACTTCGACTCGATGAGGCCCTTCTCGTACTCGTTCGAGAAGAGGAAGGTCGCGCCCTCCATCAGGGTGCGGATGCTGTCGCCGTCCATGCGGGCGATCTGCTGCGAGAAGTCGGCCGCGAAGGGGATCCCGCGAGTACGGCACTCCTCCGTGTGGCGCAGCATCGCCTCGGGGTCGTCCGCGCCGATGAGGACAAGGTCGAGCCCGCCCACCCGGTCGGCCACGGCCTTGAGCTCGATCAGCCGGGCCTCGCTCATCGCGCCCGTGTAGAAGGACCCGATCTGGTTGTGGTCGGAGTCCGTGGTGCACACGAAGCGCGCGGTGTGCAGCACCTCGGAGATCCGGACGGACTCGGTGTCGACGCCGTGCCGGTCGAGCCAGGCGCGGTACTCGTCGAAGTCGGAGCCGGCGGCTCCGACGAGGATCGGGCGGCTGCCGAGCTGCCCCATGCCGAAGCAGATGTTCGGGCCGACCCCGCCCCGACGGACGTCGAGGTTGTCGACGAGGAAGGAGAGGGAGACCGTGTGCAGCTGGTCCGCGACCAGCTGGTCGGCGAAACGGCCGGGGAAGGTCATGAGGTGGTCGGTGGCGATGGAGCCGGTGACTGCGATGCGCACGGCGAGGACGCTCCTGCTGAGGACGGCGAGGGACAGTCAAAACTACCCGGTCGGGGGCCCCAGGCCGAACCCCAGAAACTACCCCTTAGTAGGTCTTTCTTCGCGTGAGCTCCGATGCCTACGGTGCCTCCATGACCTATACCGACGGTTTCGGCTACTCCGAGTACAGCGCCGACAAGCGCGGCGCGGAAGCCCCACGACAGCCCGGCTTCGCCCGTCTGCTGGGTGACTGCGCCCGGATGGCCCCGCACTGGGCGGTCCCGGCGGGCCCCCGGCCGATCCGTGTGGCCCCTTCGCAGATCCACGGGATCTGCGTTCCGCCCGCCTCGGCCCGGCTGATCGCCGCCACGTCCGTGTACGGGGACCAGTAGGAGGGAACCGGCTGCGCGTCCGCTCCGTCACACCCGCATCAGGTACGACGGAACCGGTGAAGGAGCGATGCGGTGACCAGCGGACAGCCCGAACAACCCGACACATCACGCGGCACTCGACGGCGGCCCGCCTGGGCCGTCGGGTCGATCGCGGCGGCCGTCCTGCTCGCGGGCGGCGGTACCGCGTACTGGGCGTCGACCGCCCACGGCGACGGCGGGTCGGGCCACCGTACGGGTGAGAGCGCGGCCTCCGCGCCCCGCGACGCGGGAGACCCCTCGGGGCCGGGCATCGCCCCCGGGGAGCCCGACCCGTCCGGCGCCGGGGTGGTCTACCGGGCCGACGTGAAGCTTCCGGAGGCCCCGGCCGGCGCGCCGACGTACGCCCTGTCGGGCGAGGTCACCTCGGCGGAGGTGGCCCGCCTCGCGGCGGCCCTGGGCCTGCCGGGCGAGCCGCGCCTGAGCGGGGACGTCTGGCTGGCCGGGGAGGCCGCCGACGGATCCGGCCCCCGGCTCACGGTGGCCCGTACGGCACCGGGCACCTGGAACTTCGCCCGCTTCCAGGCCCCGGGCACCGCGGACGGCAACGGCGCCGGGGACAACTGCGTGCGCGGCAAGGACACCTGCGGCCCGGCCACCCTTCCGCGGGACGCGGGCGGCGCGAACGCGGGCGGGGCGCAGGCCGGCAAGCCGGTGTCCGAGGAGGCCGCCAAGGCCGCCGCGGCCCCCGTACTGGCCGCCGCGGGGCTCGAGGGGCCGAATCAGGACGCCCGGCTCACCCAGGACTCGGTACGCGTGGTGGCCGCCGACCCGGTGGTCGGCGGGCTGCCCACGCAGGGCTGGTCCACGAAGGTCAGCGTGGGCGGCGACGGCGCGGTGGTGGCGGGCAACGGCGAGCTGAAGGCCCCCGCACGGGCGGCCGACCAGCAGGTGGTCGGCGCCGTGGAGGCGCTGGCCAGGCTGAACGCGAAGTCGGGTGGCCGCGAGGGCGAACCCGAGCCCAGCGGCTGCGCGAGCGCGGTCCCGCTGAGCGGGGACAGCCCGGTGGCGGCGGGCACGGACACGGTGCCGTGCAACCCGGAGCCGCGGCCGATGAAGCCCCCGCGGACGGAGACGGTGAAGGGCGCCGCGCTCGGGCTGGTCCCCGGCACGGTGAACGGGGCGCAGGGTCTGGTTCCGGCCTGGCTCTTCGAGGTGGCGGGCCAGGGCGGCGGACCCGGCCACACGGTGGCCCAGCCGGCCGCGGCGCAGGAGAGCACCCCCGGCCCGAAGGACGGCCGTACCGTGCCCGGCTTCTCGTACGCCGAGGCCGACCGGAAGCTGACCGTGAACTTCTGGGGCAGCCCGTGCAGCACCTACGCCGTGGAGGCGCGGGAGCAGGCGGAGTCGGTCATGGTGAAGATCACGGACACGCCGAACAAGCCGGGCCAGGCCTGCATCATGCTGGCGCAGGAGATGTCCTCGACGGTGACGCTGCAGCAGCCGCTGGGCGACCGGAAGGTGCTCGACGCGACCACGGGCAAGCCGCTCCCCCGGCAGTAGCCGGCACGTCGGCACGTCGGCGTCCCCGGCTTCCCCGGGCATGCGCGAGGGCCCGCCTCCGGGTCGGATTCGACCGGAGGCGGGCCCTCGCGTCATGCCGCGGTGTGCGGCGTCCAGGCTTAGCTGAACGAGTCGCCGCAGGCGCAGGACCCCGTGGCGTTGGGGTTGTCGATCGTGAAGCCCTGCTTCTCGATGGTGTCGACGAAGTCGATGGAGGCGCCGTGGAGGTACGGCGAGCTCATCCGGTCCGTGACGACCTTCACACCGTCGAAGTCCTTCACGACGTCGCCGTCGAGGGAGCGCTCGTCGAAGAAGAGCTGGTAGCGCAGGCCGGAGCAACCACCGGGCTGGACGGCGACGCGGAGCGCCAGGTCATCGCGGCCTTCCTGCCCCAGCAGGGTCCTGACCTTCTCGGCGGCGGCGTCGGACAGGAGGATGCCGTCGCTCACAGTGGTCTTGTCGTCCTGTACGGACATCTGCATTCACTCCCGAAGTGGGCGGCTCCCCGCCGGAGGCGAGGAAACGTCGGACTCTTGCCGTCGGTGGCAACGAGCGGGACCGCGGATTCATTCCGGGACCCGACGCTTGTTTCAGACATTCCATGCTCGCACACCACGCGCGGGGGCGGACCCGTCGAATCGTGGGCTGATGCGTCACATTGACACTATCGGCATCGTCAAACTGACGTGAAGCGGTTATGATAGATAATGTCAACTAGACGAGAAGTCGAAGCGATGATCCAGAAGTCCCTTGTCGCAGAACAGAAAGGGTGCGTGTCGTGACCACCGCCCAGCCTTTGGACGTCCAGCCGACGCCCCTTGCCCTGCTGCTGCTCGGCCGTGAGGCCGACCCCAAGAGCGAGCGCGGAGTGGAGTGCCCCGGCGACCTGCCCTCGCCGTCGGACCCGAACCTCGTGGCGCGTGCCCGCGCGGCCAAGGAGAAGCTCGGGGACAAGGTCTTCATCCTGGGCCACCACTACCAGCGTGACGAGGTCATCGAGTTCGCGGACGTCACCGGCGACTCCTTCAAGCTGGCCAAGGACGCGGCCGCCAAGCCGGAGGCCGAGTACATCGTCTTCTGCGGCGTGCACTTCATGGCCGAGTCCGCGGACATCCTGACCTCGGACGACCAGAAGGTGGTCCTGCCGGACCTGGCCGCCGGCTGCTCGATGGCCGACATGGCCACCGCCGAGCAGGTCGCGGAGTGCTGGGACGTGCTGACGGAGGCCGGTGTCGCCGACGCCACGGTGCCCGTCTCGTACATGAACTCCTCCGCCGACATCAAGGCCTTCACCGGCAAGCACGGCGGCACGATCTGCACCTCGTCCAACGCGAAGAAGGCCCTGGAGTGGGCGTTCGAGCAGGGTGAGAAGATCCTCTTCCTCCCGGACCAGCACCTGGGCCGCAACACCGCCGTCCGCGACATGGGCATGTCCCTGGACGACTGCGTGCTCTACAACCCGCACAAGCCGAACGGCGGCCTGACCGTCGAGCAGCTGCGGAACGCCAAGATGATCCTGTGGCGCGGGCACTGCTCGGTACACGGCAGGTTCTCGGTCGACTCGGTCAACGACGTCCGCGCCCGGATCCCCGGCGTGAACGTGCTGGTCCACCCCGAGTGCAAGCACGAGGTCGTGGCGGCCGCGGACTACGTCGGCTCGACGGAGTACATCATCAAGGCGCTGGAGGCGGCCCCGGCCGGCTCCAAGTGGGCCATCGGCACCGAGCTGAACCTGGTCCGCCGGCTGGCGAATCGATTCGCCGCCGAGGACAAGGAAGTCGTCTTCCTCGACAAGACCGTCTGCTTCTGCTCGACGATGAACCGCATCGACCTGCCGCACCTGGTGTGGACCCTGGAGTCCCTGGCCGAGGGCAACCTCGTCAACCGGATCCAGGTCGACAAGGAGACGGAGAGCTTCGCCAAGCTCGCCCTGGAGCGGATGCTGGCGCTCGCGTAGCCCCTCCCCTCCCCCGTACGCCCGAAGGGCCGCCCACTCGAGGGGCGGCCCTTCGGCTTGTTGCGGTGAGGGTCAGACCGTGGCCGGGGACTCCTCGTCCTGCGCTGCGGAAGGAACCGGGACCACCGTCGGACGGGCCGTCTTCTTCGCCCGGCGGCGCTCCTTGCGGAGCTCGACCATCGTGTAGAGGGTCGGCACCAGGAGCAGCGTCAGCAGGGTGGAGCTGACCAGTCCGCCGATCACCACGACCGCGAGCGGCTGCGAGATGAAGCCGCCCTCGCCAGTGACGCCCAGTGCCATCGGGAGCAGCGCGAAGATCGTCGCCAGGGCCGTCATCAGGATCGGGCGCAGTCGGTGCCGGCCGCCCTCGATGACCGCTTCGACGACGCCCAGGCCCTGGGCGCGGTACTGGTTGACCAGGTCGATCAGGACGATCGCGTTGGTCACGACGATGCCGATGAGCATCAGCATGCCGATCATCGCCGGGACGCCCATCGGGGTGCCGGTGATGAGGAGCAGGCCGAGTGCGCCGGTCGCCGCGAACGGGATGGAGACCAGCAGGATCAGCGGCTGGACCAGCGAGCGGAAGGTCGCGACCAGCAGCATGAACACGATCGCGATGGCCGCGAGCATGGCCAGGCCGAGCGAGCCGAAGGCCTCGTCCTGGTCCTCGGAGACGCCGCCGATGGAGGCCGTGGCGCCCTCCGGCAGGTCCAGCGCCTTGAGCTTGGTCTGGAGCTCGGCGCTGACCGCGCCGGTGTTGTCGCCGAGCGGCCGGGCGGTGACGGTGGCGGCGCGGGCGCCGTCGATCCGGGTCATCGCGACCGGTCCGGGGATCTCCTTGACCTCGGCGATGTCACCGAGCTTGACCGGGCCGATCGGGAGCGCCTGCAGTTCGGCCAGGGTGGTGGCCGGCTGCGCGGACTTGATGACGATGTCCCGCTCGGTGTCGTCCAGTACGGCCTTGCCCGCCGGGTTGCCCCGTACGGCCTGCGCGACGATCGCGCCGAGCGCGGCCTGGTTCAGGCCGGCCTCGGCCGCCTTGGGCGTGGCGGTCACGGAGATGCGGGGCACGGACTGGGACAGGTCGCTCTGCACGTCGGCGACGTTCTCCAGCTTCGCCACCTCGCCGCGGACCTGCTCGGCGGCCTCGGCGAGGACCTTGGCGTCGCCGGCCTTGACGACCACGCTGAGGTTCTGGCTGCCGAAGCCGTCGCCGGCCACGATGCGGGTCTCGCCGATGCCGTCGAGGGCGGCGAGCTTGTCCTCGATGCCCTTCTTGACGGCGTCGGCCTTGCCGGAGTCCTTCAGGGTGACCTGGTAGGAGGCCTGGTTGGAGCCGGTACCGCCGCCGAAGGCCGCGAGGAAGCCGGAGGAGCCGACGGTGACCTGGTAGCTCTTGACGCCCTCGACCGAGCCCAGCACCTTCTCGATCTTGCGGCTCGCCTCGTCTGCGGCGCCCAGCGAGGTGCCCGGGGCGAGCTCCTGCTTGACCGTCAGGACTTCCTGCTCGCCCTGGTCGAAGAAGTTGGTCTTCAGCATCGGGGTCATCGCGAGGGTGCCGATGAGGACGACCACCGCGATGGCCACACTGGTCAGCCGGCGCCGGGTCGCGAAGCCCAGGACGCGGACGTAGAACAGCTGGAGGCGGCTGCGCGCCTCCTTCTCCTCGGCCTCGCGGCGGGCCTTCGCCGCGCTCTCGGCGTTCCCGGGGTCGACGCCCTTGGGCGCGCTCAGGAACCAGTACGAGAGCACCGGTACGACCGTCAGCGAGACGAGCAGCGAGGCCAGCAGGGCCGCGGTGACCGTGAGCGAGAACGAGCCGAAGAGCTCGCCGATCATGCCGCCGGTGAGACCGATCGGCAGGAAGACGGCCACGGTGGTGAGGGTGGAGGAGGTGACCGCGCCGGCGACCTCCTTGACCGCGGTGATGATGGCGGCCTCGCGCTCCTCGCCGTAGCCGAGGTGGCGCTTGATGTTCTCCAGGACCACGATCGAGTCGTCGACCACGCGGCCGATGGCGATGGTGAGGGCGCCCAGGGTCAGCATGTTGAGCGACAGGTCCTGGGTCCACAGCACGATCAGCGCGAGGACGACGGACAGCGGGATGGAGACCGCGGTGACCAGCGTCGAGCGCAGCGAGGCGAGGAAGACCAGGATCACGAGCACCGCGAAGAGCAGGCCGAGCAGGCCCTCGGTGGTGAGGCTGGAGATGGACTTGGCGACGGCCGGGCCCTGGTCGCTGACGACGGTCAGGTCGGCGCCGGCGCCGAGCGCGGTGCGCAGCTCGGGCAGCTTGTCCTTGACCGCGTCGGAGATGGCGACGGCGCTGCCGTCCTTGTCCATGGTGAGGACGAGGGCGAGGCTGGGCTTGCCGTTGGTCCGGGTGATGGAGACGGCCTTGGCCGGCTCCTGCTTGACGGAGGCGACGTCGCCGAGGCGGACGGCCGGCTTGCCCGGGCCGGGGCTCAGGCGCAGCTCCTCCAGCTGGGCGAGGGAGGTGTAGCCGGAGCCGACGCGCACGGTGCGGTTCTTGCCCGCCTCGTCGAAGGAGCCGGCGGGGACGGCCGCGCCGCCCGCCTGGAGGCCCTGGGCGAGGGAGGCGCCGTCGAGGCCGGCGGCCGCGAGCTTGGCGTTGTCGGGGGTGATGGTGACCTGGAGGTCCTGGACGCCGTCGACGGTGACCTGGCCGACGCCCTCGATGTCCGACAGGACGGGGACGACGGAACGTTCCAGCTGGTCGGCCAGCGCCTGCTGGTCCTTGTCGGAGGTTACGGCCAGGATGACCGTCGGGATGTCGTCGGTGGAACCGGCCACGACCTGCGGGTCCACCTCGGCGGGCAGCCGGACGCGGGCCCGGTTGACGGCCTGCTGGACGTCGGCGACGAGCTGCTTGGTGCCACTGTCGCCGTAGTCGAAGGTGGCCATGATGAGGGCGTTGCCCTCGCTGGCGGTGGAGGTGATGCCGGTGAGGCCGTCGACACCCTTGAGCATGGCCTCGATCGGTTCGACGACCTGCTTCTCCACCACGTCGGGCGAGGCGCCCTGGTACGGCGCGAGCACGGAGACCATCGGCAATTCGATGGAGGGCAGCAGCTGCTGCTTGAGCTGCGGAATGGCTATGGCGCCGAAGAGGAGCGCGACGATCGACACGAGGCCGACCAACGCCCTTTGGGCCAGGCTGAAGCGGGACAGCCAGGACATGGGTATGAGATCTCTCTGCAGTGACGAACGCGAGGGCACCCTCACCCTGTCCCATCGAGGTGGCGCATTTCGTCGCTCGCAGGTGCCGTCCTTATGTACGGCATACCGCGTCTGGAGTACGCCGTAGAGGGTGGTGCTACTCCACCCGGGGGCGAACCAGTCCCGATTCGTACGCAATAACCACCAATTGGGCCCGGTCGCGGGCGCCGAGCTTGGCCATGGTCCGGTTCACGTGGGTCTTGACGGTCAGCGGACTGACCTCCAGCCGTCCGGCGATCCCGTCGTTGGACAGCCCCGCCGCGACGTGTACGAGGACCTCGCGCTCGCGGACGGTCAGCGCGGCGAGCCGCTGCGCGTGCGACCCGGCCGCGTCCGTGGCGGCGGCCGGGTCGGCGCCGCCGCCCTGGGCGAGGAAGGTGGCGATGAGCCCCTTGGTGGCGGCCGGGGAGAGCAGCGCCTCGCCGGCCGCGGCGACGCGGATGGCGTTGAGCAGTTCGTCCGGCTCGGCGCCCTTGCCGAGGAAGCCGGAGGCACCGGCCCGCAGCGCCGCGACCACGTACTCGTCGACCTCGAAGGTCGTCAGCATCACCACGCGTACGCCGGCGAGCTCCGGGTCCGCGCCGATCATGCGGGTGGCGGCGAGCCCGTCGGTCCCGGGCATGCGGATGTCCATGAGGACGACGTCGGGGCGCGTGCGGCGGGCGAGTTCGACGGCCTGCGCCCCGTCGGAGGCCTCCCCGACGACCTCCATGTCGGCCTCGGAGTCGACGAGCACCTTGAAGGCACTGCGCAGCAGTGCCTGGTCGTCGGCGAGCAGCACCCTGAGGGGCGCCGCGGAGGGCAGGTCCGGCGCTGTGTGGTCCACGGGGTGAGGGTACGCGGCCCCGTCGGCGGGGCCGCTCAGCCCAGGGCGAGGACGATCAGCGCGGTGGTCGCCGCGACCTCGGCGAGGGCGCCGAAGACATCGCCGGTGACCCCGTCGAAGCGGCGTACGCAGCGGCGCAGCAGCAGTTCCGCGGCGAGCAGGGCGGCCAGGACGGCCGCCGCGCACTGGGCGGCGGCGGCCGGGCCCAGCGGCAGGGCGGCGGCCGCCGCGAGCACGACGGTGAGGGCGGCGATCAGGGCGGCGGCGCGGCGGGGGACCACTGCGGCGACGGCGGCGCCGAGTCCGCCGGGGCGGGCCGCCGGGACGCCTTCGCGGGAGGCCAGGGTCATGGCGAGGCGGGCCGCGACGGCGGCGACCACGGCGGCGAGGGCGCCGCGGACCCAGCTGTCGGCGTAGATCTCGGACAGGGCGGCCACCTGCGCGAGCAGCACGATGATCAGCACGACGACGCCGAAGGGGCCGATGTCGGACTGCTTCATGATGCGCAGGGCCTCGCCCGCGGGCTTGGCACTGCCCAGGCCGTCCGCCGTGTCGGCGAGTCCGTCCAGGTGCAGCCCTCGGGTCAGCGCCGCCGGTGCGGCGACGGTGAGGGTCGCGGCGAGCAGCGGGCCTGCGCCGAGCAGCAGGAGGAGCACGCCGGGCAGGGCCGCCAGCAGGCCGACGACCAGACCGGCGAGCGGGGCGCAGGCCATTCCGGTGCGGGCGGCGGGACGGTCCCAGCGGGTGATGCGGGCGGGCAGCACGGTGAGGGTGCCGAACGCGAAACGGACGCCGTCGAGGAACGAGGCGCGTTCCGGGGGCGGCGTCTGGGGCGGGCCGTCGAACGAATCTGTCATCGGCGGGAACGGTACCCGCTCGACGCGGGCGGTAAATTACCCATTACGTGCTAAATAGGGAGTCAGTGGGATGGGTCACTGGTGGTATCGGAACATCGTTGAACCGGGCAAGCTGCCCCTCCTCCTCGCCTTGCTCTCGTTCGTGATGTCGTTCCTGGTCACCCGCGTGATCACCCGGCTGATCCGGGCCGGCCGCGGCCCCTTCAAGAACGTCGCCCCGGGCGGTCTGCACATCCACCACGTGGTGCCCGGCGTGATCCTCGTGATCATCGGGGGGTTCGGTGCGGTGGCCAGCGGCCGGCACGGCTTCGGCGCGTGCGCCTCTGCGGTGATCTTCGGGCTGGGCGCGGGCCTGGTCCTGGACGAGTTCGCGCTGATCCTGCACCTCGACGACGTCTACTGGAGCGAGCAGGGCCGCAAGAGCGTGGAGATCGTGGTCGTCACGGCCGCCCTGGTGGCCCTGGTCCTGGGCGGTTTCGTGCCCTTCGGGGTCAACGACCTGTCCGCCGAGGAGCGTCAGAGCCGCGGCCTGGTAGCCATGAACGCGGCCACCAACTTCTTCCTGGCCCTGATCGCCCTGTGGAAGGGCAAGGCGCGCACCGCCCTCTTCGGTCTGGTCGTCCCCTTCGTCGCGCTGGTCGGCGCGATCCGGCTGGCCCGGCCCGGATCCCCGTACGCGAACAAGTTCTACGCGAACCGTCCGCGCGCCCGGGCCAGGTCCGGACTGCGCGCCTTCCACCACGACCGGCGCTGGGCGGGGCCGCGCCGCAAGTTCGAGAACTTCATCGGCGGGACCCCCGACCCGGACCACCCCGTCTCACTGGAGAAGCCTCCCCCGCACTGAGCACGAGAACGGCGGCGGGGGGGGCCCCCCCCCCCCCCGGGGGGGGGGGGGGGGCGGGGCGGGGGGGGGGCCCCCCCGGGCCCCCCCCCCGCGCGGCGCGCGGCGGCCCCCCAGCCCCCCCCCCCCCCCGCGCCCCCCCCCCCCCCCCCCCCCCCCCCCCCCCCCCCCCCCCCCCCCCCCC